>VAWR01000091.1 GCA_005885245.1 Actinomycetota bacterium
GTCCTCTCCGTTGCGCTCGAACTGGTGCTCTGGCGCCCACTCCGCGCGAGAAGCGCCGGCTTCATGAGCCTTTTTCTCGTCTCGGTCGGCCTTGCGCTCGTCCTCCGCCACGTGATCTACCTCGCGGCCGGACCGCAGCCTCGGACATACGCGGTCGACCCGTACAAGGTCTACGTGATCGGGAGCGCAAGACTGTCGGGCGCGCAAGGGATCGCAATCGTGGTCGCAGCGGTCGGGATCGTGCTGGTGGGCCTGCTCATCGCCCGCACCGGCGCCGGACGCATGATGCGTGCCCTCGCCGACGACCTCCCACTCGCCGCTATCGCCGGTGTGCGAACGGGCAGAGTCATCCTGGCCGCCTGGATCGTGTCCGGCCTGCTCGCCGGCCTTGCGGGCGTCCTCGCCGGCCTCGTGCAGACGTCATTTGATCCACAGCTCGGCTTCACTTTGCTGCTGCCGATTTTCGCAGCGGTCGTGATGGGCGGCATCGGCAGCGTCTACGGCGCCCTTGCGGGCGGTCTCGTGCTCGGACTGGCGATGGAGCTGTCCACCTGGCCCGAACTCGCAGGCGGTGTCAATCCCACCTACAAGCCGGTGGTTGCCTTTGCTGCTCTGGTCTGCGTACTCCTGCTGCGCCCACAGGGTTTGTTCGGAAGGGCGCGGGTCGTTTGAGCACGATCGCCAGCTTCGGCTTTTGGTCATTCGTCGGAATCGTCTCAGGGATCTACACCCTGTTTGCACTCGGCGTGCAGGTGCAGTTCGGATTCGCCGGGCTCCTCAACTTCGGCCAGGTCGCGTTCATGGGGATCGGCGCGTACACGATGGCGATCCTCGTCGTGAAGGAGGACCTGAACATGTGGGTCGCGGCCTGCTGCGGCGTGGCGCTCGCGATGTTCGCCGGCGTTCTGCTCGGGTTGCCGACGTTGCGCCTCCGAGCTGACTACTTCGCAATCACGACGATTGCGTTCAGCGAGATCCTGCGTTACATCGCCACGAACGAGGATCGGCTCACCGGCGGCTCGCAGGGAACGATCAACCTCGCCGGTATCGGACGGACCGCGCAGTACGACGGTGAATGGCAAAGCTTCCTCGGCAAGATGGAGCGCGGCCTTCACATCGGTGGCGACGCCGCGATGCTGATCGTTGTCTGGGCCGTTGCGCTGCTTGCGGTGACTGCCGTCTGGCTGTTGATGAAGACGCCGTGGGGCCGCGTCCTGAAGTCGATCCGCGAAGATGAGGACGCGGTCGCCTCGTTGGGAAAGAACGTCTTCGCCTACAAGCTCCAGGCGCTGGTGGTCGGCGCGGCACTCGGTGCGATTGCAGGTCTCTTCTACGCGTGGCAGTTCAGCTTCTTCAGTCCCGACGACTTCGCGCCGCTGCTGACGTTCTTCGCGTGGATGATCGTCATCCTCGGGGGTCTGGGCCGGGCGTGGACCGTGCCGGTCGGGGCGATCGTGTTCGGCGTGATCTTCGCCGGCACACGCTTCTTCGACTTCCCGCCCTTCTCGTTGCTCGACTCGACCGAACGGGCCTATGTCCGGCTGATCGTGATCGGGGTTGTGATCATCGGCTTGATGCTCTTCCGGCCGCAGGGCATTTTCGGCAACCGGAAAGAGATGGTGCTCGAGTGACCGTGCCGATCCTCGCCGTCCGGGAAGTCGTGCGTACGTTCGGCGGGCTCCGCGCAGTCGACGGTGCCTCTCTCGACGTCGAGCGCGGCTCGATCACCGCACTGATCGGCCCCAATGGAGCTGGCAAGTCGACGCTCTTCAATGTGGTCTCAGGCTTTCTCCCGGCCGAGCGGGGATCCGTGCAGTTCGAGGAGCGTCGCATCGACCGGGCGGCGTCCTATCGGATCGCACAACGTGGGCTCGTCCGCACGTTCCAGGTACCGCGTGCGCTGACTCGTCTATCCGTGCTGGACAACGTCCTGCTCGCCGCCCCCAACCATTCAGGCGAGCGGTTGAGCGGGCTGCTGCTCCGACCCGCCCGGGCCCGGGCACGCGAGCGGAGCGCCCGTGGGCGCGCGGAAGAGTTGCTTGCGCTCGTCCGGCTCGAGGAACACACGCATGACTACGCGGGCGTCCTCTCGGGTGGGCAGCGGAAACTCCTCGACTTCGCGAGAGTATTGATGGCCGAGCCCCGGCTCGTCCTACTGGACGAGCCGATGGCCGGCGTCAACCCGACGCTCGGACGACAGCTGCTCGAGCACGTACTTCAGCTACGCGCCGCCGAAGGGATGACCTTCCTCTTCGTCGAGCACGACCTCGACGTGGTGATGGAGGCGAGCGACCGTGTGATCGTGATGAACGAGGGTCGCGTAATCGCGAGCGGTACACCAGCGGAGGTTCGCACCGACAGCCGCGTCGTCGATGCCTACCTCGGGGCGGCGTGGTCGACGTGAGCGGAGCGCTCCTCGAGGTGGCGGAGGTCCAGGCCGGTTACGGCGAAGCACTGGTCCTGCGAGGTGTCTCGCTCTCCGCCTCGGCGGAAGAGCTCGTGGCGATCATCGGCCCGAACGGCGCCGGCAAGTCCACGCTCTTGAAGGTCATTTACGGGCTCCTTCACCCGGAGGCGGGAGTCATTCGCTACGCGGACGAAGACGTCACCCGGGTGCGGCCCGAGCGCCTGACACGGCTCGGGCTGAACTACGTGCCGCAGCTCGCGAATGTCTTTCCGAGCCTGTCGATCGCGGAAAACCTCCTGGTCGGCACCGTCTCGTTGCCGCGGGCCGAGCGGCGGCGGGCCGTCAACGACATGTACGAGCAGTTCCCGCCGCTGGCGGAGCGGCGCCGTCAGCGTGCCGGCACGCTCTCGGGCGGACAGCGCAAGCTCCTCGCAATCGCACGCGCTCTCGTCACGCGGCCGAAGGTGCTGTTGTTGGACGAACCGTCGGCAGGGCTCTCCCCGCAGGCGGTCGAGCTCGTCTTCGAGCAGCTTGCGGCCGTGAAGCACCGCGGGATCGCGATCGTGATGGTCGAGCAGAATGCCCACCGAGCGCTCACGCTTGCGGATAGGGGCTACGTGCTCGACATGGGTCGGAACGCCTACGAAGGGACCGGGCAGATGCTGCTCCGCAACCCCAAGGTGGCGGAGCTCTACCTGGGTAGGTCGACCGCCGCGTCCAGCTCGACCTCGACGAGTGCGCCCTCGGGGATGAGCGCGCCGACGTAGTAGGTCGTGTTCGCCGGGTCGACACCCGCGAATGCTTCGGCATGCGCGCGGGCCGCCTCCCGCCAGTCGCAGTCAGGCGCGAGGAGAAGCCGAGTACGCACGACATCTGCGTTGTCGGCTCCGAGCTCGGCCGCGGCCTGGAGTGCACGTTCGATCGCCGCCTGCGTCTGCCGGTAGGAGTCGCCGGGATGCAGGACGCGACCGTCGGCGAGCGGCGCAGTGCCGCTGACGGCGACGTGCGGCCCGAAGCGAATCGCGCGAGAGTAGGCGGCGGCTTCTCCGAAGCCGCCGCCGTCCCTGACCCGTTGTCGCATTACGGCTTGAAGGTGATCGTCTTTTGCGTGGTGATCTGGCCGTTCGAGTATCTCCAGATCTCGTACACGGCCGATCCGGGATCTCCGTTCTTGTCCCAGTCGATCGGACCCCAGGCGCCTTCGTAGTTGATGTCTTTCCCTGCGAGCAGAAGCTTCACTGCCTGGTCGAGTTTCTTGTAGGTCACCTTCTTGCCGGGCGGACCGGATACCGCGCGGAGTTGCGTCTTGATCTTCGGCCCAGTTGCCGAGCAGGCCTTCACGGCGGCAAGAAAGGCGAGATTCGCCGCGTCGAACGCGGTTCCCTCGAACCCCGTGTACGGCTTCGCGCCCTTAACCTCTTTCTTCCAGAGCGCATCGAACGCAGCACGAGCCGGTGCGCCCACAGATGTGGCCGCCGTGCCGCGCAAACCTTCGGCAGGACTGCCGAGCGCCTTCAGCACATCTACGTTCCGGAGCGCCTCGGTCATCAGCGTCCGCGACGCCTGCCACTTTCCGGTCCTCACGAGTGACGGTGCGAACTTCGCAAACGTCTCCGGGAAGTCGATGATCACGTACCCGGCGGGATTGCCGCTGACGAGTCTGCCGGCTTCCGTGTCGTAGTTGACCTGATCCGGATTCCATCGGAGCGTCTGGCCCACGTTGCCGCCGAGCTTCTTGTACTGCGCGACGAAGAGTTGCTCGAGCGCAGTGCCGAACGCATCGTTGCGCGCGCCCACGTTCACCGTCTTCCCTTTCCCGAAGGCGGAGATCGCAGCCTGGGCGAGTACGCGGCCCTGGAGATAGTCCGACGGATAGACGCGCCAGAGGTAGCCGTTGTCCTTGATCCCGGTGATCTGCGGCGCGCTCGAAGTCGGGCTGATGTCGACGACATGGTTGGGAATCGCAACCGACTGCGCCATGGGAATCGTCGCACCCGAGGCCATCTCCCCGATGATCACGCTGACGTGGTCGACTTTGACCAGCTTCGTCGCCGCCTCCACCGATGCAGCCGCCTGAGTCTGGCCGTCCTCGGAGCCGACGAGCTTGACGGACATCTTCGAGAGCTTCAACCTCTTGAGTGAGGCGTTCTGCATGCCGACGGCGAGCTTGACGGCGCGGTCAAGATTCGCGCCGTACGCCGCCAGGCCTCCAGTGAAAGGAAGAACGTCGCCGATGCGGAGCTGGAACGAGCAGCTGCGCTGCGCGGCGCGCGTCGAAGCGGTTCCTCCCGTGACGCCGGCCATGGACGCTGTTGCAGCAAGCAACACGGCGGCCGCCACCGCCTTTCGCCAGTTCTTCACGTCGGCCTCCTCAGTCGCTGAACGCGCAGGCGCGCGCGGCCTCGATCATCGACCCAAAGAGCTTCCGATGCAAGCTGGAAGCCGGAGGCAGCGCCTCGTATGCTGGAGCCGACGGTGACCGAGATGCGCCTCTACGACCTGCGCGTAACCGTGGAGCGGATCGAAGGCCGCTCCGTCTGCGGGCTCCAGGTCGGCGACTACTTCGAGGTGACCGAGTCGAGTCGAATCCGCATCCCCGAAGGCCGCCACTTCTGCATCTATGCACTCCAGTCGGTGCTGCCCCTCCTGCCGGCGAAGCAGCGTCAGCTACCTGAATCGGACTGGCTCGAGCAAGACTCGCTCGTCTGCTGCCCGGACCCCGACGAACGCGTGGTGATGAGGATCGAACGCATCGGCGAGCGGACACTCCACACCGAAGAGTTGACGTGAGCAACGCCTCGCGTGAGCTCGGGCTGGGTCTGCAGACGGACAAAGCCTTGGGTGAGTACGGCCCACTCGCTCGCGCTGCGGAGGATGCCGGATTCGCAGTTGTCACGACGTTCAACGACCTGTGGTTCCAGCCCGCGCTGCCCGCACTGCTCGAGATCGCCCGCTCGACGCAACAGGTCAGGGTCGGACCCTCCTGCCTCAACCCGTTCACCGTCCACCCCGTCGAGATCGCGGGCCAGACCGCGATGCTCGATGCGGCCGCAAACGGGCGGGCCTTCCTCGGCCTGGCACGCGGTGCCTGGCTCGAAACCCTGGGGCTCGATCAATCCGATCCGCTGACTGCGATTCGCGAGGCCTGGGAGGTCGTCCGCCGTCTCCTCGAAGGCGACGATTCAGGCTACGAGGGCGCGAGGTTCTCGCTGCCGCAAGGCAATCGCCTTCGCTATCCGATTCTGCGGCCGAAGGTGCCGCTGCTCGTCGGCACCTGGTCACCGCGTCTCGCCGCATTCGCGGGCGAGGCCGCGCAAGAGCTGAAGGTGGGCGGCAGCGCGAATCCGGACGTCGTCCCTGTGCTGCGCGAGTGGATCGAAAATCCCGACGTCCGAATCGTGCTCGGCGCAGTCACGGTCGTCGACGAGGACGGCGACCGTGCTCGCAAGATCGCACGCCGCGAGGTCGCGATGTATCTCGCGATAGTCGCGGAGCTCGACCCCACCCTTGCACTCGAACCGGAGCTGGTCTCGCGGGTGCGAGCGCTGGTCGCCGCAGGTGACGACGAAGGCGCGGGCGCGCTGATCTCGGACGACCTCCTCGACCGCTTCGCCTTTGCTGGGAGTCCCGAACAGATCGCGAACCACGCGGAGGCCGCCTTCGACGCCGGCGCAGCACGCGTCGAGTTTGGAACGCCTCACGGAGCACCGGAACGTCGAGGCATCGATTTGTTGTGTGCCGAGGTGCTGCCCCGGCTGCGTCCGACGGTCGGAGCCGATCGCTAGACGACCTGGGGCTCGGGTACCGCGCGGCCCTCGGCAAAGCGCCCGGCGTCGAGCACGCTCAGCACGGGATCCTCGCGGTCACCGAGCACTGACTCGGCGATGACTCGCCCGACCGCCGGTGCGAGCATGAAGCCGCGGCCGCTGAACCCTGCGGCGACCCAGACGCGCTCGCGGACCCGACCGAGAATCGCCTGGTGGTCCGGCGTGACGTCGTACGTGCCTGCCAGAAGCGTCGGCAGCGCGACGAAGACAAGCTGCGGGAGCAACTCTTCGACGGCGCTGCGCACATTCGCTCGCCAGACGGCCTGCTTCGTCTCGGGATCGCCGAGCGCACCGAGGTCGCTCGCAAGCAACCGACCATCGGCGAGCTGTTTCGCGGCGAGGGATCTCTCCGGTGACACGATCAGCGGCTCGAGCAGACGCTCGCGAATCGGATCGCTGAGGAAGAGGTAGCGCGCCTCCGGCCTGATCGGCAGCTCGGGAAGGAGCCGAGGCGTGTCCACGCCCGCAGCGACGACGACTGCGTCGGCACGCAACTCTGCGCCCTGCGCTAGGCGGACGACGCCCTCGTCTCCCACGCCGACCACCTCGGCGATCTGGACGTCCGCCAGCGCGCCGAACGCCTCGACCAGGGAATGTGGCCGGTCGAAGTAGCCGTCCTGGTCGCCCCAGGCCCCGCCGACGACCCCGGCGGTATCGAGTCCCGGCACGAGCTCCGCCGCCTCGAGCGGAGCAACGATCCGCGAGGGGATTCCGAGCTCGTTCTGGAGTGAGACGTTGTCTTGCAAACGGAGCAGCGCTTTCCCCGAGTGAGCGAGGAAGAGGTAGCCGCAGCTGCGGAAGCCTGGATCGAGCCTCATCTGCAGCAACTCGCCTGCGTCGGCCCAGAAACGCATCGACTCACGCGCGAGCAGGCAGTTGACGCGCGTGCCCCACTGCTGTCTCACGCCCCCGGGCTGAACGCCCGAGGCTCCTGCGCCGATCCCGGAGCGTTCGAGCACGGTGACCGACGCCCCCCGCCGTGCCAGGTGATATGCGATCGAAAGGCCGACGATGCCGGCGCCGACGACCACGACGTCAGGCCGCGCACGCATACCGGCGAGCTTAGACTCGCAGCTCGTGTTCGACTATGCAGATCGACAGCGGCGGTTGGCCGAGAGGATGGATGCGGACAGCGTCGAGGTCATCTTCCTTGCGCCCTCGGCGGACCTCGAGTACCTGACCGGCATCGCACGCCAGATCCCGAACTTCGGCGAGGCCTCGTATGCGAGCGGCTGGGTCGCGGGAGCTTTCTTCGTGCCGGGGTCCGATCCCGTCTTCGTCTTCCCACGCATGTTCGCCGCGTTCGACCTGAGGGAGGAACCTCAGGGCGAGCTTGTCGTCGTCAGTGAGACCGACGACGGCTTTTCGATCTTCGAGCGCGTTGCTAGAGGGCTTGGTTCAACCGGCACCGTCGCGGTCGGGGACCGAGTATGGGCCGAAACAGCACTGAACCTCGGTCGAATTCTCGGCTTCGACCGCCTCCGGACGGGCTCGACGATCGTGAACGAGCTCCGCAGGGTGAAGACGCCCGAGGAGCTGGAGGCGATGGGACGGGCGATCCGGACCGTCGAGCAGGCAATGGCAGCGGTAGCGCCGCTCGTCGTTCCCGGCGCGACCATGGCGCTGCTGGCCGACGCGGTCGAGCGCGAACTGCGTACGGCGGGCTCGCGCACTCCCTCGTTTACGACGCACATCTTCACAGGGCTCGGCGACAGCGACTTCGACTCCGGGACGAAAACGGCGCACGATCCGATCCCGGAGGGCACGTCGGTGATGTTCGACTTCGGCGGCGTCGTCGACGGCTACTGCTCGGACTTCGGGCGCACGATCTACTGCGGCGATCCCCCTGCCGAGTACCTCGACGTCTACGAGATCATGCTCGCCGCGCAGGAGGCTGGCCGCGCCGCCGCCGCGGCGGGCACGACCGCGTCCGACGTGAACGCGGCCTGTCGCAGCCCGATCGAGGAGGCCGGCCTCGGCGAGCACTTCCGCCACCGGATGGGCCATGGGATCGGCCTCGACGTCCACGAGCGCCCGTTCATCTCCGTCGAAGACACCACCCCTCTCGAGCCAGGGATGACGTTCACGGACGAGCCCTCGATCATCATCCCCGAGCGGTTCAGCGTGCGGATCGAGGACATCCTGGTCTGCGAAGAGGGCGGCGGCCGCAAGCTCAACGGCTATCCCGCCGCCCTCGTCGCGAATAGGTAAGGCGTCGCTTGCGATGCTACCTCGGCGCCACCTGCGTGACGTCCACCTGGTACTGGGCGTTGAACACCGCGTTCTTCAGGTCCCTCGTGGACACGAACACCTGTGTCGGCTGCAGGAGCGGGAAGAAGGGCCCGACCGCGTTGAGCCGCCGCTGGATCTGCCGGTAGACGGTCTGCCGCGCACCTGCCTTCGTCGTGATGCGCGCCTTCGCGGCGAGCTTCTCGATCGCCGGATCGGAACCCGCGGGCCAGCCCGCCCGGGTCCCGACGAGCTCGCCCGGCATGAACGCGAGGTAGTCCAGTGGATCTGGATAGTCGGGACCCCAGAGCGAGAGCCCGAATGCCATCTTTCCGTCGCGGTACTTCTGCAGCCAGGTACCGACGGTCGCACCTGCGAGCTCGATGTGGAAGCCGGCTGCCTGCAGATTCGCCTGAACCCGCTGGGCGAGCGAGGCAAACGGAACGCCGTTGATCGTCAGGTCGCTCGGGAACTCGAGCTGGATCGTCTTGCTGCCGGCCCCTGAGGCGGCCAGCGCTGCCTTTGCCCTCGTGAGGTTCTGCTTGATCGCTTCCTTGCGAGGAAGCGAGCCGAGGAACATCGACGGGATCATTCCCGGCGCCTGGATCGCGCCCGGCCCGGCAACGCTCACGATCGAGCGGTAGTCGAGCGCGTAGCGGACCGCAGTCTGGAACTGCTTGTTCGGCGTAATCGACGAGATCGCCGAGTTGTTGTTGGCGAACAGCCAGAAGATCCACGTCGACGGCCCGGTCTTGACGTTCAGTCGCTTGTTCCCCCTGATCGTCTGCGCCTGGTCGGCGGAGAGATCGATCGCAACCTCATGCTTTCCGCGCTGGATGTTGATGAGCTGCGTCGGCGCGATCATGTTCCGGATCACGACCGTCTTGAACGCGGCCTTGCGTGTCCCCCAGTAGCGCGGGTTCGGTACGAGCGTGATCTGCGATGTCGTGCTGTAACGCTGCAGGAGGTACGGACCGCTGCCGGCGCCACGTGACGCCGACGAGTTCAACCACTTCTCGGCCTTGTCGTTCTTGTCGCCACCGGCGGCAGACGTTCCTCCGTGCTTGCGCACCAGCTTCGAGTTGACGATCCCGAGTGACGTATTCGTCAGGATCGACGGGAGCGCGGCGTTCGGGGTCTTCGAATGCAGCACGACGGCGTACTTGCCACGCTTGGACACGGTGACGCCGTCGAGGAGGAATGAGGGGTTCCCTTTGAGGTTGATCAGGCGGTTGAACGAGAAAACGGCGTCCGCGGAGGTCAGGGGCGTCCCGTCTGCGAAGTGGACGTTCCGACGCAGCCGGAAGACGAACGTCTTTGCGTCCCTCGATGCGGACCAGGACTGCACGAGCAGCGGTCGCGGATGAGCGAGGTCGCCGCCCTTGTAGGTGAAGAACGTGTCGTAGATGCCGCGGTCGACGATTGCGGCCGTCGGCTCGAAGGCACGTTGTGGATCGGCGGTCTTGATCTCGAATGAGCGGTCGACGACCAGCGTCGCACTCGGGGCCGACGAGCCGGTCGTCGCACCCGATGCGACCGCGGCCGTCGCGAGAATGGCCAGAGCCGCAAGGGCCGCTCGGGTGCCCGGGCGGGTGCGGAAACGGTTCATGTTGGCCTCCGGGGAAAAGGGTCGAAGGCTTGCGAGCTTATTCCTCTGTATGAAGAAGTGGAAGCCGCTGCGCTTGCTCCGCCGGCCGGGCCGGTGGCCCGCTTCCCGTTTGGAGCCAGCAAGCGGCAGTGCGGCCGGGTGCCACGCGACGCAAAAGTGGATCCTCCTGTTTGCAGCGATCGAACGCGTAGGGACAA
This sequence comes from Actinomycetota bacterium, assembly GCA_005885245.1. Taxonomy (GTDB): domain Bacteria; phylum Actinomycetota; class Thermoleophilia; order Gaiellales; family Gaiellaceae; genus 3-1-20CM-4-69-9. The sequence continues at coordinate 10,270 of VAWR01000091.1, forward strand.
CGCGGATGAAAACGGCACGCGGCCGGGGGGCGAGCCGGGTCGGGGACTTCCCCCGGCAGAGCCTCGGGCAGGAAGCCGCGGCCGTCCGGATGGGGCACTGCGCCGATCAGCGCTTCCGTGTACGGGTGGAGAGGGAGCGACCAGAGCGGCTGCGTCGGCCCCGTTTCGACCATGACGCCGAGGTACATCACCGAGACGACGTCGGCGACATGACGGACGATCGCGAGGTCGTGCGAGATCAGCAGCAGGCTGAGCGAGAGGCGCCGCGAGAGGTCGACGAGCAGGTTCGCCACCTGGGCCTGCGCGGACGCGTCGAGCGACGCGAGGGGCTCATCGAGCACGAGCACGGACGGATCGGCCGCCAGCGCCCGCGCGACGGCAATTCGCTGCCGCTGCCCGCCGCTGAACTGGTGTGGGTACCGTGCTGCAGCACTCGGAAGGAGACCGACGAGCTCGAGAAGCTCTGCAACTCGCGCCCGCCGTCCACGCCGCGGCGCCAGGTCGAGCGCGTCGAGGGCGTCGGCGAGCTGGGAGCCGATCTTTCGCCGCGGGTTCAATGACGAGTACGGGTTCTGGAAGACCATCTGAAGGCGCGCCAGCTCCCGCGCGCGTGCTCTTCGTGTCAACGGCGTGACCTCGCGGCCTTCGAACACGACCGTCCCGGCGGTTGGACGGACGAGCCCGACTGCCGCACGCGCGAGGCTCGACTTGCCGCAGCCGGACTCACCGACGAGTCCGACGATCTGTCCGCGCTCGACGGCGAGGCTCGCCCCGGCAACTGCGCGGACACGCTCACGGCCCCGCCGCTCGTAGACAACCTCGACGTCTCGCAGGTCGAGCGCCGGTTTACTCATCGAACGGGTCGACATGGCAGGCGAGGCGGCGCCCGTTTACCGGCGCCAGCGGCGGATCATCCGTGGTACAGACCTCAATCGCATACGGGCACCGCGGGTGGTACGGACACCCAACCGGGATCTGCTGCGGACTCGGGGGCGTGCCCTTGATCGCGACGAGCGGCGTGTCCCGTGCCGCCTCGGGGTGCGGAAGCGCATCGAGGAGGGCGCGGGTGTACGGGTGGCGCGGATGCGGGAGCACGGAGGCCCGCGAACCGGACTCGACGACGCGCCCCGCGTAGAAGATCGACACCCGGTCGGCGATCGACGACATCACCGCGAGGTCGTGCGTGATCAAGATGACCGACAGATCGTGCTCGCGACGCAGGCCGTCGAGGAGCCGCAGGATCCCTGCCTGGACCGTCACGTCCAGCGCAGTCGTGGGTTCGTCGGCGATCAGGAGGCGGGGGCCGCAGGCGAGTGCGATCGCGATCGCAATTCGCTGGCGCATTCCACCCGAGAACTGATGTGGATACGCATGCAGCGCACTCGTTGGGTCCGGGATGCGTACCTGCACCAGCAATTCCTCTGCCCTCTCTACCGCGGCGCGCCGTCCCAGTCCGAGATGGCGGCGTACGTGCTCGGTCAACTGCCGCCCGACCGAAAGCATCGGATGCAGCGATGTCATGGGATCCTGGAAGACCATCCCGATGTCGCGCCCGGAGACGGCGCGCAGGTCACGGCCGCGCAGGCGGAGCAAATCCTTTCCGCCGAACGCCGCGCGCCCCTCGACGACCGAGCCGGGTGGAAGCAGGCCCAGGAGCGCGAGCATCGACATCGTCTTGCCGCTGCCGCTTTCGCCGGCGACGCCGAACACCTGGGCCTGCTCGACGTGGTAATCGACGCCGTCGACGACGGTCGCGAAGCCGGTCGGCGTCGGCAACCGGACGCGCAGCCCTTCGACCTCGAGCAGCGCGGTCACTCCCCGTCCCCACCGCCCCACGACGTCTGTGGATCGAAAAGATCTCGGAGGCTGTCGCCGAGGAAGTTGAAGGCGAGCACTGCAGTGAAGATGGCGAGGCCGGGGAAGGTGCCGATCCACCACCACTGGAAGTACTGAGCGCCGTCGGCCACCATCGACCCCCACTCGGCCTGCGGCGGCTGTGCCCCCAGGCCGAGGAATGAAAGACCCGAGAGCAGCAGGATCGCGTTCGCGAGGTCGAGTGTGGCGAGCACGAGCACCGGTCCCGCGACGTTCGGTAACACGTCGCGGAAAAGCGTGCGCCGCGCCGAGGAGCCGAGTAGGCGGGCTGACTCGACGTACTCCGAGTCCCCGACCGAAAGGACGAGGCCGCGGACGACCCGAGCGTACGACGGCCAGGCGACGACGACGATCGCGAGCGCGGCATTCCGGAGCCCGCGGCCGAGCACCGCCGCGACGACCATTGCGAGGATGATCGGCGGGAACGCAAAGACAAGGTCGACGACGCGCATCGAGAATCCATCCACGAGACCGCGGAAGTAGCCGGCAAGTCCGCCGACCAGGCCACCGATGAGGGCCGCGAGCGACACGAGCAGGAGCGCAACCGGGACGGATACGCGCGAGCCGTAGATCACCCGGCTCAACACGTCACGTCCGAGCTCGTCGGTTCCGAACAGGTGCGCGCCGGAGGGTGACTGCGAGGGCGCGAAAGTCTGGGCAAGCGGATCGTGCGGCGCGATGAACGGCGCGAAGATGGCGACCACGAGCCAGCCGACGGCGATCACGCTCCCCGCGAGTGCGAGTGGTTGCCGCCACGCCGGGCGAAGCCTGCCGCCACGTCTGCGTGCACGTATCCGAAAAGCAATGGTGCTCACCTGACGCGGATCCTCGGGTCGATGACGCCGTAGAGGACGTCCACGATGAAGTTCACGGTGATGTAGACGACCGCGACGAACAAGCTGACCCCGGCGATCGCCGGTACGTCGAGATTGACGGCAGCCTGGTACGCGTACTGGCCGACGCCGGGCCAGGAGAAGATCTTCTCCACCAGCACCGCACCGGTGAGGACGTTGGCAAAGACGAGGCCGAGCACAGTCACGACCGAGGGAAGCGCCGCTCGCAGGATGTAGCGCGTGACCACGACTCTTTCGGGAAGACCCTTCGCGCGTGCTGCGCGGACATAGTCGTTGCCAACCACCTCGAGGACGGCCGAACGCGTGTAACGGGTGAGCAGGCTGACGTTGAAGGCCGCGAGCACGAGTGCTGGGAGCACGAGGTGGTGAAGCGCTTGGACGAAGAGCCCCCAGCGCCCCACCAGCAGGGCATCGATCGTGTAGAGCCCGGATTTGCTCGGCGGCGGCGTCACCCCGGGGTCGAGTCGTTCAGCACCGGGAAACCAGCCGAGCTTGAAGAAGCCGAGGTAGAGCGCGACGAGGGCGATCCAAAAGGTCGGCATCGAGATGCCGCCGAGCGAGACGACGCGGAGGACATGGTCGGTGGGTCGATTTCGACGCATCGCTGCAATCACGCCGAACGCAATCCCGAAGACCGCAGCGATGACGATGGAGTAAAGCGCGAGCTCCGCCGTGGCAGGGATGAACTGGCCGAGGTCGTGCGTGACCGCATCGTGTGTCAGCGAGGACTGGCCCAGATCGCCCTGGGCGAGATGCTTCAGGTAGAGCCCGTAGCGAACGGGCAACGGCCTGTCGAGGCCGTAATGAGACTTGAAAGCGGCGACGGCGGCGGGATCGCCCGACGCTTGCTCCCCGAGGTTGGTCGCCACCGCGTTGCTCGGCACGAGCTGGGTCAGCACGAAGACGACGAGCGTGATTCCCACCGCGAGCAGGACGAGCGCCGCAGCACGGCGGAGCAGGAAGCGGAGGAAGCTCGAGGAGGGACGTGGTCTGCGCCGTGACCTCGGCGCGTCGGCCAGAGCGGTGGGCGCCGTCGTCAAGGGTTAACGATCGTACCGCGCGAAAGCCGCTTTGTTTCTTTCGCTCTACTATGCGGAGACGGGGCGTTAGCTCAGCTGGGAGAGCGCCGGGGTAACGAGCCGATCAGCGCTGCGGTCTGATGCGCAGGACCCGCCCTGTGTCGTCACGAACCCAGACCGATCCGAAGCCGACCGCGAGTCGGACCGGATACCCGCCGACCGGCAGGCGGCCGATGATGCGGGCGGTGTGGGTGTTGACGCGGTCGATGACCTTCGAGTCGAGGTCCGCCACCCAGAGCGAGCCAAAGGCGAGCGCGAGACCGATCGGGGCCGCGGCCCCGTTGAAGGCCCCGCTCGGCCTGTTCGTTCGCGGGTCGAGCCGCGTGACGACGCTGTCGGAATAGGCGCCCGCCGACCAGACGGCGCGCTTGTCGGCCGCGAGAAATCCAAAGGGCTGCACGGTTAGGCGGATCGTCGCTCTGACCCTGTTCGTCGCGGGGTCGATCCGAACGACGGAGGTCAGGTGCGGAACGCCGACCCAGACTGAGCCGGCTCCTACTGTCAGCTCCATGAAGTCGGAGCAACATGCGCGAGCGGAACCGACCTCGATCGTCGCCACCACTCGGTTGGCCGCGGGATCAACCCGCGAGACGCTCGGGCCGCCGCTGCCCGTGGTCGGGCCGCCGCTGTTCGCAACCCAGACCGCGCCCGGCGAGACGGCGATCCCATCCGGATGCCGCCCGACTGGAATCGTCGCCACAACACGGTTCGTTTGCGGATCGATGCGTGAGGCTGTGTTGTCCGACGGGTGCGAGACCCACACAGCGCGTTTGCCGGCCGCGGCCTCGCTGCAGGCCTGCGGGAAAGGGCGACAGGGATAGCTCGGTTTGACCTTGATCCGAGCGACGACGATGTTTCGCTTCGGGTCGATTCGCAGCAGCGTCGACGCGCTGTCGCTCATCGCCCAGACCGCTCCGTCGCCGACCGCCAAGCCGCCGGATCCCTGCGGGATGCGGATGCTCGCGACGACCCTGCCGCCGCGCGGCACCCGATCGCTGCCTGCCAACACGCTCGTCGATGACACTGCGCCGACTGCGGCTGCGCACGCGATCGATCCGCTCACGAGGATGGCCCGCCTCACCCAGTCCACGCTCCTTGATCCGGAGCTCTCCTGCATGTCAAAGACATCGTTCAGCGCAGGAACGCCATTGCCAATACGTCAGGTGACGTATCTCCAAAAAGACCCTGGCTTGTGGACCGCGGGATCAGCAGGCTTCGACTACGCGCGCAAGGGCTTCACTTCGAGTCCGCGCGTTCAGCTTCTCCAGGATGTGTTCGACGTGTTTTCGAACCGTATGCGGCGACACGACAAGCAGAGCTGCGATCTCCCTCGTCGTCTTTCCGCGCCCAATCCACCGCAAGATCTCGAGCTCGCGTGGCGTCAAGAGAGCCCGGACATCTCCTCGCCGGCGTCGGTCTGCGCGCCGGACGATCCTGATCAGCGAGGGTCGCAAGAGCTCGAGCAACGAGCGGTCGCGCTCACTGAAGTCTCGCTTGCCGCGCTCCAGATACATCGTCCGCGCACGTCCCGGTGGTGCCGGGAACCAAACACGAAGGCTGTCATCTATCCCGAGCGGCTTCCACACGCAGTGGTAAAGGTCGAGCTTCCGCATCCCCCGGCGGCCTGCGCAGTCGGAGAGCTTCAAGACGCGGCGCTCTCCTCGACGCAATCCATTCTGCAGCGGATCCTGAGGGCAGAAGGGAGTCGCGGCTTGTTGTATCTCGATAGGTACACCCTCAGCTGGAATCTCGACGGCCTCGACCACACGCCACGGGGCCCTCGCTTCGACCTCGTGGTAACCCACAATCGCGTCGGCCCGGATCAAACTGGCAAGCCGCGCCAGAAACTCACGCGGGAACGGATCGACGCCCGTGTATTCGGCGGCATCCCAAACGAGCTCGAGCGCCGACCGGACATCCTTATCGGCCAGCCTGACCACTCCTCCACGATACGACAGCCGCGCGGTTCCCTCAAAGTCGGCCCACGCCACGGAAAATTGCGCGATGGACGGGTGGAGCGAGACGATGGGCCTTGACGGAGTCCCAAGTCGGAGAGGGAGCCCGAGGTCGTCCCGATGAAGTCAAAGCGCCAGCCGAAGCGAAGCCCAAGGGCTGAATCGGGCTCGGTGGGGTTGGGAGAACAGATTTTGCACCGAGCGTCCGTTTTTGGCTCTACTATGCGGGTACGGGGCGTTAGCTCAGTTTGGGAGAGCGCCGGCTTTGCAAGCCGGAGGTCACCGGTTCGATCCCGGTACGCTCCACTCGACTTCGCACTGCGCAAACCTCGATTGATAAACGCGAAGGTCGGAGGGTCTTGGAGCGCGTCCGTTGACCCGGCACGGGCTGCGGCCAGTTCACCGCTCGTCGAGAGCCAGCGCGACGGCCTCTTCCAGCGTGAGGCCTGAGCCCGCTTCCCACTCTCCCTCGAACCGCTCCCCGAGCCGCTCGCGTGCGTACCTCTCCGCCGGCTCGGAGACAAAGCCATGTAAACGGGGATCGAGAGGGCGCCCGCCCTCCTCACCAATCGCCCAGGCCGCCGCGAGCAGCCGCGCCGCCGCGCCGGGATTGGTTTTCAGGCGAGCGCTCGCGACGCCGACAAGCGCTTCGACCGCCAACGGCAGGGACTGAAGATCGACTGCCGTCCGCAGAGCATCTTCAAGAAGCGGGCGTGCGGCTTCGTCCTCACCGTTCGCGATCAGCGCATAGGCGACCTCGGTCTTGGCGTTCGTCGCCTCCCAGCGCCTGCCGAGACGCGTGAAGATCGCGGCCGCTTGCTCGAACGTGGCGCGTGCCGCCTGGAAGCGTCCCTCATCGACGAGTGCCGTGCCGAGTAGGAGGGTGACCCAGCCGAGGCCGACGTCGTTGCCGACCTGACGGTTGAGGCGCTCGCACTCCTGCAGTAGCCGCCGGCGCTCGTCGAGATCCGGCTCGTCGAAGCTGAGAACGCGCAGCGCCCACTCGATCTGGCGCTTGTCCTCCCGCTCGCGGGCGAGCGAGAGACACTCACGGGCGTACTCGCGCGCATCGTCCCTCTCGCCGAGATTCGCGGCCGCGAGCGCCAACCCACCGAGAGCCTCCGCTCGAAGCCAGGGATCGGCGCCGGAATCTCGCTCGAGCGCGGAAACGAGCCAGTGCTCGAGCTCGCGGAGGCTCGCCCGCGTCCACAGGCCCCACAAGGCGGCCGTCGCAAGACGAAGTTCGCGTTCCACGTCGCCCGAGTCGACCAGCCAGGTGCGCGCGCGGCGGAGGTTGTCGAGCTCGTGGTACAGCAAGCGTCCCCGCCCCGGATCCTCCTCCTCCTCGTGGGGGTAGACCTCCTTGGCAAGCGAGACGAAGTAATCCGCGTGGCGGTCGGCGGCCGAGTCGGCCTCGCCGCGATGCTCGAACTGCTCGGCCGCGTACTCCCTGATCGTCTCGAGCATCCAAAAACGCTCTCGTTCCCGGTGGAGCAAGCTCTTATCGATCAGCGACTGGAGCGTGTCGATGTCCGCTTCGCAGATCTCCTCAGCAGCCTCGAGCGTGCAGCCGCCGCGGAAGACCGACAAGCGTTCGAACAGGAGCCGCTCCGCTTCGTCGAGGAGGTCGTAGCTCCATTGGATCGTCGCCCGCAGCGTCTGCTGGCGAGGATCGACCCCGCGGCCGGCCTTGAGCAGGTCGAGCCGCTTCGCGAGACGGGCAAGGAGCTGCTCCGGGGAGAGGACGGCAACGCGGGTGGCCGCGAGCTCGAGGGCGAGCGGGAGGTTGTCGAGCCGAGAGCAGAGCTGCTCAACCATCGGGCCGGGCTCGAAGCGAGGATCAGCCGCCCGCGCCCGGGCGGTGAAGAGCTCGGTCGCATTCTGAGGCTCGAGCGGCGGGACCGGATAGGCCTGCTCGCCGGGAAGTCGCAGCAGCTCCCGGCTCGTTACGAGGAGCTGAAGGTTCGGACAGGCAGCCAGCAGCCCGGCGAGCTCACCTGCCGCATCGATCAGGTGCTCGAAGTTGTCGAGGACGAGCAGGAGCCGGCGGTCGGCGATGCGGTCGGCAAGGCCGTCCCTCGCTTCGAGCGCCTGCGCGGCGACCTCGAGCACGAGCTTCGGGTCGCGGAGCGCGGCAAGCGGGGCCCAGAAGGCGCCGTCGGGATATTGGTCGGACGCTTCCGCGGCCGCTTGGAGCGCGAGTCTGGTCTTGCCCGCTCCGGCCGGGCCGGTCAATGTCAACAGGCGGGCGTCCCCGCTTGCGAGCAGGGTCGTCACCTCCTCGAGCTCTCGTTGCCGCCCGAGGAAGGGCGTCGCCGGAATCGGGAGGTTCGTCCGCTGCAGGCTCGTCAGAGGCGGGAACGCCTCGCCGCCGAGCTGGTAGATCCTCTCCGGCGCGGCCAGGTCCTTCAGTCGGTGTTCGCCGAGGTCGCGCAAGCTCTCGCTCCCGACCAGCGGTGCGGTCGAGGACGAGACGAGGATCTGCCCACCGTGCCCGGCCGCTGCGATGCGGGCTGCTCGGTGGACGTCCGGTCCGATGTAGCCCTCGTCGGTGACGTACGGTGTCCCGGTGTGGATCCCCATGCGCACGCGGATCGGTCCGGCCGCAAGCAGCTGCTGAGCTTCGGCAGCGGCGGCAATTGCGGCCGGCGCGGTGGAGAACGCGATGAAGAACGAGTCGCCCTGCGTGTCCACTTCGACCCCGTCGTGGCGAATGAACGCCTCACGCAGGGCGCGGCGATGCTGCGCCAGCGTGTCTGCGTAGGCATCGGCACCCAGCTGCTGCAAGAGCCTCGTCGAGCCCTCGACGTCGGTGAAGACAAGAGTGACGGTTCCGGTCGGAAGCTCGCGCGCCACGCAGCAATTCAAGCGCGCCGAACCAAACGGTGTCGACCCTCCAGGGGCGCCGGTCTGGCAGAGTCCTCAGTCGATTGCTAGTCGCGCCGCGTCCAATTCGACGTGGTTTGCGCACTGCCAAGTTCCGCCCACTGAAGAAACCGCTGTAGGCAAGACCCTTTGGTTTACTTGTCCGCCAACGCTTGAGCGACATTGCAAGCGGTTTTGCAAGCGATCGCGTTCAGAGGTGTGCAGCCCTTCAGGGCGAAAGGCTGAGAGCTGCCAACGTCGGCGGACTACGCGACAGCCGACCTGACTTTCTCGATCGCACCGCTCTCAGCCGCTTCGCCGCCCCCCGCCGCGTCGGCCACAGACTGTGCGACCTCGACGACGAACTCCCGGTAGGGCTCCAGCTCGTCGGGAGCCTTCGACTCGAGCGTCGTCTTCGCGGTCTGCAATGCCGCCAAGGTCTCGCTCTCCACCTTGTCGGGGGAGGCCGTGAGGCCGAACCCAGTGCCGTGGAGGTCTCCAAGCTCGCGGACGAGCTCACTCGAGCTGCTCTGCTTCGCCTGTGCGACGTGCTTACCGAGCGCGCCGACCTCCTTGAACGTATCGAAGAAGCTGCGGTCGCTCAACGAAACAAGCAGGCCTGCTCCGACAACGCCCTTCTGCAAGGACTCCCATTCCTGTTCTGTGAAATCGCCCTTCTTGGCCATGACTCCTCCTGGTGTCGGCTTCCGGCTCCCGGCTGCTTAGAAGTCTGCCACCTGCCCGCACCGCCGAGCTCGCCTAAGTGACGCTCGAGTCGACGCGCCGGGATCCCGTGGTCGCATGCTGGACCTTATCGGC
>VAWR01000092.1 GCA_005885245.1 Actinomycetota bacterium
TTCGGTTCGGCTGGATCGGCCACGGGCCCGAGCTGGCGACGGAGATGTGCGAGCTGCCGAGCGGCGGACAGTTGCCGATGTAGTCGATCCGGAGATTCACAATCGTCCGCCCGTCAGGCTGCACCAGGAAGCTAATGGCGCCGCCGCCGTAGGCTCCTGGTCTGGCCAGTCCGCCGGACGGCGGCTGGGACCGGCGATGCACGACCTCGCAGTCCTTCGCCACCCGGTCGGCGTTGTCCGCGTACACGACATCTCTGCCGCGGCCGCAACGAATGACATCGGCCCCCGGGCCCCCGCTCAGCTTGTCCGCGCCGGCACCTCCTGAGAGACGATCGTTGCCCGCTGCGGCGTAGAGCCGGTCGGCCCCGCCGAGACCGTAGAGGCGG
>VAWR01000176.1 GCA_005885245.1 Actinomycetota bacterium
GAGGGCGGGGAGGACGCCGACGCGGTCATCTCGGCCTCCCAGGAGACATTCGAGAAGATCGTCAGCGGCGAGCAGAACCCGACGAGCGCCTACATGACCGGCAAGCTCAAGGTCAAAGGGGACATGGGCGCCGCGATGAAGCTCCAGAAGCTCTTCTAGTTGCTTCCTCTCGACTCCGCACTTTCAGGCGACGAGCGTCAGCTGGCGCGGAGGACGCAGGACCTCCGCCAGAACGGCAGCGAAATCTGGTTCGGAACGGCGTCGAGTTGCACATCACGCTGCTGGAGCGCACAGCACGGGCGACGCCATGACGGCTGCCGCCCCGTCCGATTGGGGTCCTTGGCCGCTAGGAATGTTGGGGACTGCCGAAGGACAGATCGGGGACCTCTCCTGCCCGATCGTCAGCCCCGAGTCGCAACTGCAAGTGAAGCGGCTCTTCCGCGAGTGGCAACCTGATCGTCCAGAACGAGAGAAGGATCGCGCCGACGTCGAACTGCTCGAACGTGTACTCGCCTCTCGGGGCACCAGGAGCGCCTAGTAGTCCGCCGCGCAGCTACGGGCGTGCTCCTTTAGGCCGAACGGCCTATTGCGGCCGTCCGGTCTTGACGCTTGAATGCACGCCATGACCTGGTACACGTTCTTCAAGTCGATTCACGTGATCACCGCCGTCATCTGGATCGGCGGTGCGGCGATGATCCAGGCGTACGCCTTCCGGATCATCCGAACCGGCGACGGCAAGCGTCAGGCGGACTTCGCCAAGGACACCGAGGTCGTCGGCATGCGCGTCTTCGTCCCGGCATCGCTGATCCTCGTTCTCGCCGCGATCGGGATGATGATCAACGGGAGCTGGCCCTGGGGGCAGAACTGGACCGTGCTCGGCCTGATCGCGTTCGTCCTCTCCTTCGGCATCGGCGCGGGCTTCCTCGGCCCGGAAGGTGGCCGCATCGCCGAGGTGATCGAGAAGGAGGGACCGGACTCACCGGCCGCACAGGCCCGCATCCGCAGAATCCTCACGGTGTCACGCTGCGAGCTGATCGTCCTTCTGACCGTGATCTGGAGCATGGTGGTCAAGCCCACCGGCCAGCCGGGCTGGTTCTGGGGGATGCTCGCCGTGATGGTGCTCGGCATCGCGGCCGTGATCGTCTTCCATCTGCGCACCGAAGAGAGGGTGCCGGCGCCGGCGACGCAGTAGTCACTCCTCCAGCTCGACCAGCACGGCCCCGCCTGCGACGCGGTCGCCCTCCGCCACGTGTACGGCGCGGACGACCGCGTCGTACGGCGAGGCCAACGGCGTCTCCATCTTCATCGCCTCCAGCACCACCAGTGGCTGGCGGGCACGCACCGAATCGCCCGCGCCGACCAGGAGCCGGATCACCGTGCCGGGCATCGGCGCCTTCACGACGCTCTGCTCGCCGGACGGGCCGCGGTGGTCCCCCACGAGGGCGTCGACGTCGGGCGGCGCGGCTGGAGTGGGCGACGGGAGGTTGAGCCTGAAGGGGGTCCGCCAGGTTGCGGGGGCGACACCGGGCGCCGTTGCGGACAGCGGCGGGTGCTCCGTCAGGAACGAGGTCGTCGTGTCGCCGGCGCGCACCGCAGGGTGCGACACGAGCCAGCGCAGGAACGGGAGGTTCGTCGTGATACCCGTCACCTCGGTCTCGCGCAGGGCGTCGCGGAGGCGATCGAAGGCGTCGTCGCGCGTCGAGCCGTGTGCAATCAGCTTCGCGACCAGCGGGTCGTAGGCGAGGCCGACCTCGTCGCGTTCCTCGATCCCCACGTCGACGCGGATTCCCTCGGGCAGCACGAGGCGGTCGACGCGGCCTGCCTGCGGGAAGAACGTCCGCGGATCCTCCGCGTAGAGGCGCACCTCGACCGCGTGGCCCTCCGGAACGAACCAGTCTCTGCCTGCGTAGTTTCCGCCGTCGGCGACCCACAACTGCTCCTCGACGAGATCGACTCCCCACACGAGCTCCGTCACCGGATGCTCGACCTGAATCCGTCCGTTGAGCTCGAGGAACCAGAAGTCGCGGCCGTCGACCATGAATTCCGCCGTCCCCGCGTTCTCGTAGCCGATTGCGCGTGCGAAAGCGATTGCGGCAGCGCTGATGTCAACACGCACTTCCTCGTCCAGCGCCGGAGACGGTGACTCCTCCAACACCTTCTGATGACGCCGTTGAATCGAGCAGTCGCGCTCGCCGAGCGTCCTGACGTTCCCGACCGAGTCGGCGAGCAGCTGGATCTCCACGTGATGCGGGCGCTCAAGGTAACGCTCGTAGAAGACACGGTCGTCCGCGAACGCGGCCTTTGCCTCGCGCCGGGCCGCTGCGACCGCCTCCTTCAGCTCGGACGGCTCGCGTACGACGCGCATTCCGCGCCCGCCGCCGCCGGCAGCCGCCTTGACGACCAGCGGGAAGCCGATCTCCTCGGCTTGGCCGGTGGGGACGACTGGCACACCGGCCTCGCGGGCGAGCCGTTTGGCCTCCAGCTTGTCGCCGCCGGCGCGCAGGGAGTCGGGCGGCGGCCCGATCCAAATCAGCTCCGCCGCGTTCACGGCCTCCGCGAAGTCCGGGCTCTCGGCCAGGAAGCCGTAGCCCGGATGAATCGCGTCCGCGCCTACTTGCTTCGCGGCGCGAATGTGCTCCTCCGAGAACAGATAGCTGGCGATTGCCACCGTCTCGTCGGCCGAGCGCGCGTGCAGCGAGCCCTGGTCGTCGGGAGCGACCACTGCGACGGTTGCGATCCCGAGCTCGCGGCAGGTGCGGAAGATGCGCAACGCGATCTCGCCGCGATTCGCGACGAGCAGCTTTCGAATCACGCCTTCTTGCCCGGGTTGAGGAGGTTCCGGGGATCGAACACATGCTTCACTGCACCGTGCAGGTCGAACGCGCGCGGCCCGAGCTGACGCTCGAGCCAGTTGTGCTTGACGAAGCCGACGCCGTGCTCGCCGGAGATCGTCCCGCCGAGTCGCAGCGCCAGATCGAAGAGCTCCTCCGAGGCGCGCTCGACGAGCGCGAGCTCGCGCTCGTCGTCCGACGCAACGAGGAAGGTCGTGTGCAGGTTGCCGTCCCCTGCGTGACCCCACGAACAGGCGGGCAGGCCGAGGCGCCGGCCGATCTCGAGCGACTCCTGAATCGCCTCCGCGAGCCGGTCGAGCGGGACGGCTATGTCTTCGCCGGCTTTGCCGCCTCGCTGCGCGCCGACGACGAGCGTGAGGCCGTCGCGCCAGCGCCAGAGGGCGGCGATCTCTGCCGGCGTTTCGGGCGCGTAGACGCTCAGTGCGTCCTCGCCGAAGACATCCAGCAGATCTGTGCGGACCCGCGCGGCCTCGTCGCGCGAGCCGTCGGCTTCGGCGATCACGGCGAAGGCCCCGGCGGGTACGTCGCCCGGGAAGGTGGCGCCCGTGTAGCGCATCGTCTCTCCGTCGAGATACTCGAGCGCAGCGGCGGGCAGGCCGCTACCGACCACGCGCTCGATCGCCGCGCAACCGGCGCGCAGGCCCTCGAAGAAGCCGACCACCGGCCAGGCCGCCTCCGGCGCCGGCGTGAGACGGAGCCACGCCGCCGTGATCACGCCAAGCGTGCCTTCAGAGCCGATCAGCAGGTGCTTGAGGTCGTAGCCGGCGACGTCCTTCGTGAGCGGCCCCCCGAGCTGCACGACCTCGCCCGGCGCGATGACCACCTCGAGCCCCGTCACCCACGCCCCCGTGACGCCGTACTTGTACGCGTGCGGACCGCCGGCGTTCGTCGCGATGTTGCCTCCGATCTGTGACTGCTCAGCAGCGCCCGGGTCCGGCGGAAAGAGGAGGCCACCCTCGCGGCCGAGCCGTCGCAGCTCACCGGTGCGAAGGCCCGCCTCGACATGAATCCGCCACAGCAACGGATCGAACGAGCGAACGCGGTCGAGCCGCTCGAGCGCAAGCACGACCCCGCCGTCCAGCGGGACCGCCCCCGCCGCGTAGCCCGTACCACCGCCGCGCGGAACGATCGCGACGTCGTGCGCGTAACACCAGGCCACGACCTCGGCGACCTCTTCAGCGGTGCGGGGCAGCGCGACAGCATCCGCGTGACCGCGTATCCCGCGCGCCTCCGTCTCGTCGGAGAGGTACGCCGCGGTCGGCGCCACGACCTCGGCCGCAACCGAGGCTCGCAGCTCACGCTCGACGGATGCGATGGGACTCATTGCGCGAGCGCGCTCTCGACGGCTGCCCGCCCGTCGCGCAGCACAGGCTCGCCGTGCGACACGAGCACCAGCTCGATCGGCAACTCGAGCAGCTTCGCCCGGAGCGCGCGGCGGAGGTCTTCGTGGGTGAAGCCGTCGAGGTAACGCAACCAGGACGGTGGACACATGCGCACTCCGGGTGGCCGGTCTCCCAGCAGCCGATCGCCTGGAACCAGCGCGCGGTGCTCCCCGATCCAGAACATCGTCTCTCCGGCTCCGGAGATCTCGACCGGCTCGACATCCTCGGGCGCCGTCGTCGACGCGTCGTATCTCTTCGTCAACTCCCCGCCGCTGCGGGCATGCCATTCGATCGTGGTCAAGATCGCGACCTTCTGCTTCGTGTCGGCGAGCTGGTCGAGCGCGTCGTAGTCGTCGCCGCCGACCAGCGGATCGATCAGCACGAGCGCATCCGACGCGGCGTAGGCGACACAGCCGACGTCCTGGGCCCAGTCGGCGGGATCGTCTTCCTCCTTGCGCGGCTCCCAGTCCGGGTGGGGAGCGGCCCAACGCCACAAGCCGCGCGCCAACTCTTGCAGCTCCACACGCGGAGCGTAGATCATGCACCGATCACGCCCGTCCGCCGGGGGATCGTGTCGACGGCTCGCACCAACCACGCGGTCATCGTCCCGGTCCGAGGCCGGCGCGTACGTCATTCGCCTTGAGTCAGGCTGCGGAACCTCAGCTGCTCGCGGCGACCGCCGGCGCTCGATCGCACGATCGCCTCGCCGATCTCCGACGCGCGATAGCCGTCCTCGAAGGTCGCGCCGTGCGGTGCGACGTCGTTGCCCTCGGCGATCGCGCGCAGGAGGTGATGCACCTCGTGTACGAAGGTGTCTCCCCACCCGACGATGTGACCAGGCGGCCACCAGAAATCCATGAACGGATGGTCCGCCTCGGTCACGAGCACCGTCCGGAAGCCGCGCGTGCGGTCCTCGCCGTCGAGAAAGACCTGCAGCTCGTTCATGCGCTCCATGTCGAAGTAGAGCGAGCCGCGGGACCCGTTGATCTCCCACTGAAACGCGTTGCGCCGTCCGAGCGCGAGGCGCGTCGACTCGATCGTCCCGACCGCGCCGCTCTCGAACTCGACAGCCGCCTCGATCGCATCGTCGACCCTTCGACCGCTCACGAATGTCTTCACGATGCCGGCGACCGAACTGAACTCGCCGACGAGGTAGCGCGCGAGGTCGATCACGTGCGTGCCGAGATCGCCGAGCGCGCCGGATCCCGCCTGGTCCGGATCGAAGCGCCACGTGTCGAGCGTCGGGTCGTCGCCCCAGTCCTGCAGGTAGCGGCCGCGGAAGTGGCGGAGCTCTCCGAGTGCGCCCTCGTCGATCAGCTCGCGCGCGAGCCGCACCGCGGGGACGAAGCGGTAGTTGAAGCCGCACAGATGCTTGACGCCGGTCGCGGCGACGCGGCGCCACACCTCGTGGCTCTCGTCGGCCGTGCGCCCGAGCGGCTTCTCGCAGAGGACGTGCTTGCCCGCTTCGGCGGCGGCTATCGTCGGTTCGGCATGTAGCGAGTTCGGTCCGCCGTTGTCGAAAAGCCCGATCCGCTCGTCCGTGACGATGTCGTGCCAGTCAGTCGTGTACCGCTCGTAGCCGTATCGGCGCGCCGCCTCGGC
>VAWR01000175.1 GCA_005885245.1 Actinomycetota bacterium
AGCGGCTCTCGCAGGTCGTGTCGCACGCTCGTGAACGGGAACGGAGCATCCTCGAGCTCCGCCCGCAGGAAGTCGAGCAGCTGCGGGTCGACGTCGAGCACCACCAGGTGCGGGACGGTCGCTTCCGAGCCGAAGCGCCGGACGACGGCGCGAATCGCGAGCGAGACGAGATCGTCGTCCCCGAGGAGCAGGATGCGCCGGCCGACGAGCGCATCGGCCTCGTCGAGCGCGAGAACGCGCCGCAGCTTCGTTCCGACGGTGCAGTGGCACTGATCGAGCTCGAGCCTGGGTCGCGGGGCGCGCCCGGCCGCTTTCGCCAATTCCGCCGCAACGGGGGACAGCTCGCCGGAGACCATCGCGCCGCGTCCGGCACACGTCGGGCAGGCCGCAGACCTGCGCAGGCCGAGTTGTCCCGCGGCGAAAAGCCGTCGGCCGGCACTCGTCAGCTGCGCGGGCCGCTCCTCGGCGACGACCGCGCGCTTCCGCAGCTCGCCGCAGACAGAGGCGACGATCGGAACGGGGAGCTCCACCGCCCGGCTGATCCGCCGGATCGAGACGGGCTCGAGGCGCGCGAGCGCCGCGATCACCGCGCGCACGCCGGACTCGCCCTCCGCAAGCCCGACGGCGGCGGCAACCTCCTCGACAATGCGGCCGTCCTCAGCCAACGGCGCGCTCGATACACGTGACGTTCATCCGCTCGACGTCGAGCCGTTCCTCGAGCACACGGAGGACGACGTCGCCGCGCAGCTCTCCGTACGAGAGCAGGTCGACGTTCGCGAGCGAGAGCTCGGGCCAGGTGTGGATGCTCAGATGGGACTGCGCCAGCACAAGCACACCCGTGACGGCGCCGTTCGGGAAGACGAAGAACTCCTCGCCCACGACCGTCGCGCCGCCGGCCTCCGCCGCCGCGTACATGCTCGTCCTCAGAGTGCCTACGTCGGTCAGGACCGCGGGCCGGCGGACCCATGCATCCATCGCATACAGACGCATCGTCTCGACATGGCGGGCTCGGTTGGGAAGCTCGAGGCTTCCGGTCGTGGAGTGTGCTGACACGGTCTCCTTCGCTCGGACGGGGCTGAGGGGCGCCGCCCGAATGACGGAGCGCTACGCGGCGTACGCGAGGAGGCTCTGCGTCAGACGATCAGGCGACGCCTGGAAGGCTGGCGAGATGCACGGTCATCTGTACGGGCCTCCTTCCGGGTCGCTGACGCGTCGAGGGTAGCCGTGCGGCGTGCGCGCCGTCAAGACGGGCCACCAGTGATCGGCCTGATGCTCTAGCCTGAGCCGGCGGCGTGGGCCACGAGACTCGCCGCCTCGCCGGGGCTCAGAAAGTCCGTGTTGACTACGAGGTCGTACTGCGTCGGGTCCTCGCGATCCACGTCATATGAACGCTTCAGGTAGTCGGCGCGCGACTTGTCGGCATCGCGGATCTGACGCTCTGCTTCCTTCTCATCAATTCCTCGCTGTTGAGCGACCCGACGAGCCCTCGCTGCGGGCGGTGCCGTGACGAACACACGCAGGAGATCGTCTCGCGCGCCGAGGACGAAGGAGGCGCCGTGCGAACCAATCACGACGTTGCCCTCTGCAGCCATCGCCTCGATCGCATCTGCAATGAAGCGCCGCAGCGCGTCGCCTCGTGGTGACCGCGGCTCGGCGGTCACGGGCGGCGGAATACCTCCGGTAGCCACCATCGCGGCGGCTCCGCTCGCGCCGAGCTCCTCGAGCACTCGCCGAAGCAACGGTTGCCGCTGCTCGGCCTCCGCGACGAGCTCAGGCGCCGCGCCGGCTCTCTGCGCCGCGGCCGTGACGATCTCCTCATCGACGTATCGGAGCCCAAGCTGATCCGCCACCAGCCGCGCCACCTCGGTGCCGTCAGCTCCGTCGCAATGGGCGACGCAGATGAGCGTCCTCTGCATGGCTTCGAAGGTACGCCCTTACCTAGGCATGGTCAACCACGAGCATCCGAAGCGATCCCTCGCGCGAGCGCATTCGCGAGCAATCGCGACGGCGACCTCGACATCTACGTCATGAACGCCGACGGCTCGGACCAGACGAACATCACGAACGACGACCCCTGGGCCAACGACGACCCGCACTGGTCTCCTGACGGAAGTGGATCGCGACCGAGACGAATCGCTACGACGCTTGGAATGTCCTCCTGATTACTCAGACGGCAAGGAAGAGAACCAGCTGGAACCAGTTCAACACCTGGTTCGACAGCTGGTCACCGGATGGAAAGGCTTTCTCGCCGACAGCAATCGCCAGGGCGACTACGACATCTACCGCTGCGCCCGCATCATTACGAGCTCCTGACCAGCGGGGCCGCCGGCGAGCTGCCGGCGGCCCCAGCTGCCTTCAGCCCATCGCGGCCATCGCCTTCTCGCCGCGTACCCTGATCTCCTCGGGCGAGAGGTCCTCCTTGTGCGTGGCGATCTGCCACTGGTGCCCGTACGGATCGGCGACGACACCGAAGCGGTCGCCCCAGAACTGGTCTTCGACCGGCATCGTCACGGTCCCGCCGGCGTCGACCACCTGCTGGGCGACCTCGTCGACGTCCTCGACGTACAGGAAGATGCCGACGCTCGTGCCGCCCAGGTCTTTCGGCGGCTTCACGGTCGATTGCGGCATCGGATCCGCGAGCATGAGCACGGAGTCGCCGATCTGGAGCTCGGCGTGGCCGATCGTGCCCATCGGCGTCGACATGCGCATGCGCTCCTTCGCGCCAAACGCCCGCTTGTAGAACTCGATCGCCTCTGCAGCGTTCTCGACGGCGAGAGACGGCGTGAGGGCGTGATAGCCCTCGGGAATCGCTTTCGTCATGGTCCCTCCCTGCGGTAGTGACGACCAGACTTCCCTCGGCTCGATTCTCGCAGACCAGCGGGCTTACGGTCGCGGTTCCTGGAACCCGGCTTCCTCTTGCCCATGCGGCGGGATGACACGAGTCGGCTCGTCCTCCTCCGGCTCGGCGCCTTCCCCAGGCTGGATGCGGGCAGCCGCCGCCCTCGCCAGATCGATGAGGCCGCTAGACATCCTGCGGATGTCTTCGAGCAATTCGTCGCGTTGGTTCCAGACTGCCTCGGTATCGGTCTGAAGCCGGTGCATTCGGGCCTCGGCTTCCTCCCGCCGGGCCGTCAGCTCTTCCTCTAGCCGCCTGAGCCGCTCATCGGCCTCCGCTTGCGCGCGGACGACGATGCTTTCCGCTTCGGCCTTCGCGCCCGCGATCAGCTCGTCTGCGTTCGCTTTCGCCGTGGTGGCGGTGGTTTCCGCCTGCCGCTTCGCATTGGCCACGTGCTCGTCTGCCTCCGCTTTCATCCGGTCCGCCTCGGCACTCGTGTCGACGATGAGCGTCGCGGCCTCGGCTTTCGCGCGGGCGGTGTTCTCCTCCGCCTCCTGTTGCGCGCTCACGGTGATCTGCTCCGCAGCCTCTCGCGCTGCCTGCAGGAGCCCCTGAACCTTCCCCTCGGCCTGCTCGAGTGCGTGTCTGACCGCAGCCGGCGGCGAGCTCCTCACCTTGAGCTCCGCGATCACTCGATTGACGCGTTTGACGTAGGCATCGACGGCATGACGGTCGTAACCGCGGACCGCGACCGGGAAGGAGACGTCGACGACGTCCTGGGGCACGTAGTAGTGAAGATCGCTGAAGGCCAGTTCTTCACGATCGGCCCCGGTTGGCGTCTGACCCGCGCTTGGCGACTGCTCGTCGGCCACGCCCTCGAGTATGCCCAAATGCCGAGAAGTCGGGACTAGACGGCCGGAAACCGTCCCGTCGACAGGACGGTTCCGTTGGCGAGGATCGTCAGCGCCTCGTACCCGCGCAGGCGCGCGGTCCACGGCGGCCCAAAATCGGGGCCCATCGCGAACGCAGCCGTCGCATAGGCATCGGCGGTCGCGAGCTCCGGCCCGACGACGGTCACCGAGAGAACACCGTCCGGCGCCCGGCCGCTGTACGGGTCGATGATGTGCGCGCCGCGCGCATACGCACCGGAGGTGGCGATCGCGAGCTCGTTCGCCTCCACGACCGCAGCGACCTGAAGCCGCTCGCGCGGATGCTCGATGCCAACCCGCCACGACAGCTCCGGCACGGCACGGCCCGACAGGCACATGTCGCCACCGGCGCTGACGGCGAAGTTCCGGATCT
>VAWR01000177.1 GCA_005885245.1 Actinomycetota bacterium
TCCCTCAAACGGATCTGCGCCGTCTGCGAGCGGACGCTCCTGACCGGCGAACGCGCGATCCGCTTCTCCCCCGACGGCGAGGACTTCGTCGACGTCTGCCCGCTCTGCCAGGAGCTCGCCATCGACTACGGCTGGATCAAGGAGGGGAGCCCGACCTCGCCGACGGTTCCGAATCAGCGCCGCCGCCGACGTCGCGGGCTCGCGTCTCTCTTCGACCCCCGACGCCAACCGCCGGATGATCCCGTCGTGGCGGAACCCATCCTCCGCCGGCTGTCCGCGCCCGAGCAGCAGATGGTCGAGGCCGCCGACATCTTCAACTCGAGCGACTACCGGCGGACGGTCGGGGGGATCGCGAAGAGCCTGGGGGAGCCGCGCGCAAGCATCGTGCCGCTGTCGGGCGTGAGCGGCGAGCTCATCGTCACGGTCGCGTGGGACATCTCCTGGTACCAGTATCGGGTCACGCCGGAGTCGGCCCAGCCGGTCCGGCTCGCTGAACGGGGGCACGAGCTGGCGGATCTCGACGCCGGCTACCAGCGCTGGAATGCGCGCATCGAGCAAGACGGCCGGCTCGTTCCAGACATCTCGCCGCTCTGACCGTGGCGCGCTTCGCGGTCCGCCGGCTCGAGGACGTCCCCCGCATCCCCATAGAAGAGCCCGGCGATCCGGAGTGGTATCCGCTCCAGCACTACTTCGGCTTCACGGCGTTCGGAGCGAACGTCTATGTGGCGAGTGAGGCGGGAGGCGACCTGCTCGGTGCGCATGACGAGACGGCGAGCAGGCAGGAGGAGCTCTATCTCGTCGTGGCCGGTGAGGCCGCCTTCACGCTCGACGGGGAGACCGTCGACGCTCCCGCCGTAACCGTCGTCGCAGTGCCGGATCCGACCGTCGTGCGGGGCGCGACGGCGAAGACGGCCGGGACGGCCGTGGTCGCGCTCGGCGGCGAGGCGCGGGAAGAGTTTCGGTCGTCCTGGCAGCCGAAATGGTTCGAGCGCGCTCCCCAGCTCTAGCGCCGACAGCAGCCCCTCTTACAATCAGAGCGTGATCTATTGCGTGATCCCGCCGGAGCTCGCCGACGAGCTGTTCGACAAGATGGTCGAGTACTACAAGGACAACCCGAACGTCACCGTGATCATCGACCGGCGGAAGGGCCCCGACCGGCGCGCGGGCAAGAAAGCCGGAAACGGGGCGCGCGAGCAGCGCCTGATCCGGGATCGACGCCGGCCCCGGATCCCCGGCACCTTCCCCGAGACGGACGCGCCGTCTGAGTAAACTCGCCTCCGTGGCACTGACGGGGACGAAGAGCTTCCAGAACTACATCGGCGGCGAGTGGTGCGACGCGGGCTCGGGTGAGACCTTCAAGAGCGTCAACCCTGCGACGGGCGACACGATCGGCACCTTCCCGCGCTCGTCCGCGGAAGACGTCGATCGCGCGGTGGCCGCGGCCAAAGAGGCCTACGAGGACTGGCGGCTCGTCCCCGCGCCGAAGCGCGGCGAGATCCTCTATCGCTTCGCAAATCTCCTCATGGAGGAGAAGGAGGAGCTCACCGAGCTGATGGCCCGGGAGATGGGGAAGGTCAAGGCAGAGGCCGGGGGCGACGTGCAGGAAGCGATCGACATGAGCCTCTACATGGCCGGCGAAGGACGCCGCCTGTTCGGCCAGACGACGCCGTCCGAGCTGCGCGACAAGTTCAACATGAGCGTGCGGATGCCGATCGGGGTGATCGGCGTGATCACGCCGTGGAACTTCCCGATCGCGATCCCGTCGTGGAAGATCACCCCCGCGCTCGTCTCCGGCAACACGATCGTCTTCAAGCCGGCGACGGACACGCCCTTGCTGGGGGAGCGGTTCGTCGAGTTGTTGGACGACGCGGGCCTGCCGAAGGGTGTGATCAACATCGTGCACGGCGGCGGCGGCGCGGTCGGCGACCGGCTCGTCCGCCATCCGGACGTTCCGGTGATCACCCTCACCGGCTCGCGCGAGACAGGTGTCGAGGTGATGAGGAACGCGGCCGAGCACCTGAAACACGTGCACCTCGAGCTCGGGGGCAAGAACGCCATCGTCGTCCTCGACGACGCCGATCTCGACCTGGCCGCCGACGGGATCATCTGGTCTGCATTCGGCACCTCGGGCCAGCGCTGCACGGCCGCATCGCGAGTGATCGTTCAGGAGGGCGTGTATGAGGAGCTGCAATCGAGGCTGGTCGGCGCAGCGGAGCGGCTGAAGCTGGGCCCAGGCTGGGAAGACGACACCGATGTCGGACCGGTCATCAACAAGAGCGCCCTGGAGAAGATCCACTCGTACACGCAGATCGGCAGGGACGAGGGCGCGAAGCTGCTGACCGGGGGAGAGGTCGCAACCGGCAACGGCTTCCAGAAGGGAAACTTCTACCGTCCGACGATCTTCGGCGACGTCGACCCGCAGATGCGGATCGCCCAGGAGGAGATCTTCGGGCCGACGACCGCGCTGATCCGTGTGCGCGACTTCGACGAGGCGATCCGCGTCTCGAACGGGATCAAGTACGGGCTCTCGTCTTCGATCTTCACGCGCGACGTCAACAAGGCATTCCGGGCGATGCGCGACCTGCAGGCGGGGATCACGTACGTGAACGCAGGCACGATCGGCGCCGAGGTGCATCTCCCATTCGGCGGCACGAAGGACACGGGGAACGGCCACCGCGAGGCGGGCCAGGCAGCGCTCGACGTGTTCACCGAGTGGAAGTCGATCTACGTCGACTACAGCGGCAAGCTGCAGAAGGCGCAGATCGACACTGACAGCTGAGCCTCAGGACCGCCGTCGCGATCGTCCTCGACGACGCACGCGGGCAGCTCGAACCTGTTCGCGCGGAGCTCGATCCGGACTCTGTCGCCGCCCTCATTCCGTTGCACCTCACGCTGCTCTTTCCATTCGTGCCGCGCGAGGGCCTCGACGACGACGTCGTTGGGCGGCTGCAGGAGTTCTTCGCAGCGCGGGCGCCCTTCACCTTGACGCTCGTGGAGATCGGCGAGTTCCCCGGCGTGGTCTACGCGGTTCCCGAGCCCATCGCCGAGCTGAGGCGGTGGATTGCCGGCCTTTGGCAGCGCTTCCCCGACTTTCCGCTGTATGGAGGCCAGTTCGCGGAAATCGTCCCGCACGCGACCCTCGGGACATGGGACGACCCCCAGCGGCAGGAAGAGCTGGTCGCTCGCGCTCGCGAGTTGACGCGAGGGATGTTCCCCCTGGCCTGTGGGATCCAGGACGTGGCCCTGCTCGAGGAGCACGCACCGGACCGCTGGCGCGAGCTGCGGCGACTTCCGCTCGGCGTTTCGTAGGGTAGGCGCGTGCAGACCGAGATGCGCAAGCTCGTCGTCTTCGTGCCGCGCGAGGCCCTCGACGTCGTGCGCGATGCGGTGTTCGAGGCCGGCGCAGGGAGGATCGGGAACTACCAGCGCTGCTCGTGGTACACGCAGGGCACCGGAACGTTTCTCGGCGGCGAGGGCTCGAGCCCCGCACTCGGAGAGGTTGGGCGTGAAGAGCGTGTCGCCGAGCTTCGGCTCGAGACGGTTTTCCCTGCCGACCGGCAGGACGAGGTCGTCGCGGCGCTGCGCGAAGCGCACCCCTACGAAGAGCCCGCATTCGATGTCTACGCGCTGCTGTGAAGGCGCGGCTCTCGACCGACGGCGGCGCGCGCGGCAATCCCGGCCCGGCTGCGTACGGCTACGTGCTCGAGACCGAGGACGGGCAGGTTCTGGCCGCGCACGGTGAGGCGATCGGCCGCGCGACCAACAACGTCGCGGAGTACAGCGGCCTCGTCGCGGGCCTGGAGAAGGCGGCAGAGCTCGGCGTCCGCGAGCTGGAGGTCGTCTCCGACTCCGAGCTGCTCGTGAAGCAGATGCAGGGCGAGTACCGCGTCAAAAACGAGACGCTCCGTGACCTGTGGGAGCAGGCGAACGACCTCGAGCAGCGCTTTGCGAAAGTGCGCTATATAGCGGTGAACCGGGCCCACAACGAGCTCGCGGACAGCCTCGTCAACGAGGCTCTGGACGCTCAGACCTGAGGCTATACTGGCCGTCGTTCGCGGATGTAGCTCAGTTGGCTAGAGCGTCTGCTTGCCATGCAGAAGGTCGTGGGTTCGAGTCCCATCATCCGCTCTTCAAAAGCCCCGCTAGGCGGGGTTTTTTGTTCCCTCCGGCCCCGGTAGCCGTGGCGCCTGCCACGTTTTGGTAACACGGCCGTCGGGAACCGCGCAACTAAACGCACCTGCCTAGGGTGCGACGGCTAGGAGTGGCACAAAGGAGGTTGCTCCCATGGCAGGAGGTTGCTCCCATGGCTGTTACCACAGAGCGGGAGCTGCCGGCATTCTCGCCGGTAGCGGATCCCGCGCCTCTGGGCCTCGCAGCGTTCGCGCTGACG
>VAWR01000064.1 GCA_005885245.1 Actinomycetota bacterium
CGTGCAGGCGGCCCGTGTTGTACTCCGACCCCGAATTGAGAGCGAGCGTGCGGCCGATACGGATCTCGCCCTTCGATTCGTGGATGTGCCCATGCAGCGCGAGGAGCGGCTGGAACTCCTCGATCACCTGGCGGACGGCGTGGCTCCCAACCGGCTTCAGCACGGGTTGCCCGCCGCTGTAGCGCGGTGTCAGATCCGCCTTCAGCTCGGGCGCCGTATCCAACCTGCTGTCGTACGGCGGGACGTGCAGGTTGAAGATCGCGCCGCTCGGGTCTTCGAGCTGATCGGCAAGCTTCTTCAACCGTTCGTACAATGCGTCCTCCTCGAGTTCGCGTGGACTGTTCCACGGCGTCGGATTCGCATACGAGGACGAGACCATCTCGTGCGGGCCGACCCGGACGACCCGGTCGTCGCAGAAGACGAGGGCCCGAGATGCTGCGAGGATCTCGTCGACGTACCACGGGTCGTCGTTGCCGGCCATGACGAACAGGCTCGACGATCCGCGAGTTGCGTCCAGCGGTGTATTTCGTCGCGCGCAACCTCGCCGAAAAGGTCGTCCTGCGTCGTCGGGTCGGCAACGCGCAGCGCGATCTCATCGGCGGACGCGATCCACGGGTAGTAGCCGTTGAAGCGAATCGCCCCGATGAGCTCATCGAGTTCCGTCCCTTCGCTCACGCGGCGCTCGTCGCCGAGGAACTCCGCGCGGAAGGTCCCGTCCGAGCGCCGCTCGATCGGAACAATCGCCTTGGCGAGCAGGTCGCCCCCCATCACCGCCGCATCGGCCTCGTAGAAGTTCGCCGCGCCCAGGAACTTGCGCCAGAGGACGTCCGAGCCGTGGATGTCAGACGCGTAAAAGAGCTTCACACCGGACGTCCTGCTCGCGGCTCGCCTGCGACCGAGACGCACTAGCCGACCTCCTCGGGTTCCTCGTACCACTGGACCCGCTCGCCGACCCGCGCACGCAGCTTCCACTTCGTCGACTTCGGCTCCGCATCGATTTGCTTCCGCAGATCGTCGAGCCGCGAGATCACAATCGCCTCGTCGTGCGACTGGAGGTCGAAGCGGGGAACCGCAGTTCGGGCCCGCTCGATGTTGAACGTGGCAGTTCGCCAGAGACCCCAGTCGCTCCCGCAGCGCTGGGCGATATAGGCCGCGTTGATCCCGTCGGTATCCGATTCCGTGAGCTTGTGTCCGTACAGGAGGTTCAGGATGTCGCGCTGGTCCTTCTCGTTGATCGCGAAGATCTGCAACTTCGTCAGGAGCAAGTCGCCCAGCGGGATCGTCTTCTCGGTGATTGTGAGCCGGCGTTCGAGGGGCCACATGTGGGACATCTCGAAGCGGCCGACGAAGACGTCGACCCGCCGCTCGTTCGCGGCGTCGTAGAAGAGCAGACGGCGGTGGCCATTTAGCCCGTTGAACTGGTGATCGCCTTCGTACCCGAGGCCTTGAAACAGCCTGGCCGCGGTCGGACCTTCGCCACGCGCGGTGATGAAGTCGATGTCGTTGTACGGACGGGGGAGGAGCGGCTCGCCGGTCAGAGAGACGGCGATCGCCACTCCTCCGAGGAGACGCAGGGGGACATCGGAGCCGGCATCCAGCACTCGCAGCCCCTCGCGGACGACATCGGCCATGGGCGCGGTGAGCTGGCTCATCGCGCGCGCACGCCAACTCGTGTGTGTTTCGCGGCTGCGAGCGCGCCCGCGAGGCAGCACGCGCCGTCCGCGACGCCTTGCTCAGCGGACATGGTCGGATCCTCGTGCTCGATCGAGATCGACTCGACACCGCGCTTGCCGAGCGCCGTCAGGAACGAACGCCACCACGCGGGGCCGTGACCGCGACCGACCGTTGCGAAAGTCCACGGGGCGCGAGCATCCATCGCGTTCCAGCGGCGGTCCAGCAATCCGTTCAGATCGAGTTCGTCGGAGCTGAAGACGACGTCCTTGGCATGCGCATGTCCGATCCGCGACAACGCTCCGGCGACGGCGAGGGGATCCATCTGCTGCCAGAAGAGATGGCTGGGATCGAGGTTCACGGCCAGCTGCCGAGAGATCGCGGCGAACTCTTCGAACGTCTCGACGTTGTACACACACGTCCCCGGATGGAGCTCGATGCAGATCAGGAGGTCCGGATGCTCACGGTGGACGAACTCCGCGAGCTCCGTCCAGTACGGCACCAGCGCGTCCTGCCACTGCCGTTCGTAGATGCCGGCGAGGTGGGGAAGCCAACCGCCGGCATCGAAGTGGGCTGTTCGATCGCCGGGCGCTCCAGGCGGACATCCGGCCATGGCGACGACGCGGTCGACATCCAGGAGAGCGGCGAGGCGCACGGCGTTGCGGAGGTCCGTGTCATGGCGGCGAGCCGTCTCCTCGTCCGGATCGAGCGGATTGCCCGACGCATTGAGCGCCGAGACGTCGAAACCCCGGTCCTTCACGGACTCCACCCACCGGCGCCGCGAAGTCGCATCGTGGAGCAACAGCTCGACGTCGCAGTGCGGGTGGGGCGCGAAACCGCCAACGCCGACCTCGACGTCGGTGACCTGTGGAGCCCTCGCCGCAACCAGTGCGAGCGTGTCGTCGAACGTCCGGTCCAAGAACGCTTCGAGAACCACACCCAAGCGCATGGCTCACCGACCGTACCACCATGCGGACGGAGTGTCTAGATAGTGGAACGCTGGCCGGTGACGCGGTAGGCTCCGCCGCGTGGGGAACGGCGATCCGGTACGCCTTGCGATCGTCGGCGCAGGGCGTATGGGACGCACCCACCTGCGTGCTCTTTCAGGCTCCCGCGACGTCCAGGTGACAGCCGTCGTTGAACCCGTCTCTGCCGTCCGGGACGAGTTGACCGCAACGGGTCTGCGGACCTACGCGACGCTCGACGAGCTGATCGAGGCCGGCGGCGTCGATGCGGCTCTGGTCGCGGCGCCGACCGATCTCCATGTCGACCTCGTAAGGCGAATCGCCGCCGCGGGATTGCCGATCCTCTGCGAGAAGCCGTGCGGCCTCAGGCCCGAGGATGGGGCGGAAGCGATGCGAGCCGCCGAAGACGCGGGCGTCGTTCTGCAGATTGGCTACTGGCGGCGCTTCGTTCCCGAGCTCGTCCGCCTGCGGGAGCAGCTGATGGGCGGGAGATTCGGTGACCTTTCGCTGATCTCGTGTTGGCAGTGGGACGCGCAGCCCCCGGCGCCGTCGTTCCGAAGGCGAAGCGGCGGCCTCGTCCTCGACATGGGCGTCCACGAGTTCGACCAGATCCGGTGGCTCACCGGCCAAGAGCTCGAAGAAGTTCACGCGCTTCCCGCAGCGGCGACGTCCGACGAACCCGTCGCCGGCGACCCCGAGAGCGTCGCACTGCTGGCGCGGCTTTCCGCTGGAGCGGTCGCGACCGTCTCGCTCGGACGTCGCTTTCCGCACGGCGACTGCTGCTGGATCGAGCTGATGGGGACCGCCGACTACGCCCGCAGCCTGTTCATCTGGGGTGAGGACGGCATAGGCGTCTTCCACGACGCGCTCGTCGCACAGGCAGACGCATTCGCCGCGACGCTTCGCGGGGAGCCGCAGCGCGGCGCGACAGGCGACGACGGGCTGCGTGCGATCGAGGCGGCCGACCGTGCGATGCACTCGCTCGCGGCCGTCGCCTCGAGATGAGCAGCAAGCCCGAGGTCGGCGTCGGGATCGTCGGCTACGGCTTGATGGGGCGCGCGCACGCCCACGGGTACACGGTTGCTCCACATGTGCGTGACCTCCCATGTCTGCCGCGCCTCCGCGTCATCAGCGGGCGCAACTCGGAGGCGGTGGCCCGTGCGGCAGCGAGGTACGGTGTGGAGGAATGGACGGCGGACTGGCGCGAGGTCGTCACGCGACCGGACGTGCAGATCGTCGACGTGTGCACGCCGCCGGGAACGCACGCGGAGATCGTCGAGGCGGCCGCCGCGGAGGGGAAAGCCGTCCTGTGCGAGAAGCCGCTGGCCGCGGAGTACGCGGCTGCCGCAACGGCGGCGCGGGTCGTGGCGGATGCAGGTGTGCCGAACGCGATCGGCTTCAACTACCGGCGGCTCCCGGCGCTGGCGCTGATGAAGCGTCTGATCGACGAGGGACACGTGGGGGACATCCTGCTCTGGCGCTCGGTCTGGCTGTCAGACGAGTTCCTCGATCCGGACATTCCCTTCGACTGGCGTTTCGAGCGCGCGATGGGAGCGTCGACGATCGCCGATCTCGGCGCTCACCTGATCGACCTTGCACTCTGGATGGTTGGAGAGATCGTGGACGTCGCCGCGCAGTCGGAGACCTTCACGCCCGAGCGGAGCGGTCGTTCGGTTGACGTCGACGAGGCGTCGTCGGTGCTGGTGCGCTTTGCGGACGGTGCACGCGGAACGTTCGAGATGGCCCGCACGTGCGCCCGTCGGCCGTGTGACTTCTTCGTCGAGGTGAACGGAACCGGCGGAACGCTGCGCTTCGACTATCCGAGGCTGAACGAGCTCTGGTACGGGGACGCGCGCGACGATGACGTGTTCTACGGCCTCCGACGCATCCGGGCTGAGAGTCCAAGACATCCGTACGCGCGAGATTGGTGGCCGATCGGCCAGGGGCTGGGCTACGGCGTGACGTTCGTGAACCAGGCTGCCGATCATCTGGAGCGCTGGCCTGACGGTCCCTGGGATCCGGACCTCGCGCAGGGTGCGCGAGTACAGTCGATCTGCGAGGCGATGGAACGGGCTGCAGCCGAGGCGAGGTGGGTTGGGGTGCGAGAAATCGACTACGCCCGTTGACCCCTTACTGTGTTCCGACCGGACTCCTCTCGTACCCAAGCGCGGTCGAGACCTCGCGCGCACCGGTCACGAGCAGCTCGACCGCCTCGTCGTAAATCTCGTCGAGCATGAACTGGCGCATGCCGCCGATCGAGATCGCGGCTCGCACGCGGCCCTTGTAGTCGAAGATCGGTGCGCCGAGTGACGCGATACCCGGCGTGACATCCTCGTCGCTGACGGCGTAGCCCTGCTCGACCGCCTGCTCGAGCTCCCGGAACAGCGCCTCTCGGCTGACCGGCGTCTTGTCCGTCATCGCCTCCAGTGGGCCATGCCCGACGTACGCCTCCCACTCCTCGCGCGGCTCCCAGGCCAGGAGCGTTCGGGGTCCGGCGCCGAGGTGCAACGGTAACGAGCCGCCGAGCCGTAGCATGAGGGACTGGACGCGCAGTCCGTCAAGTCGTTCGATGCACACGGCGTCGTCGCCGCGCCGCACGCAGAGGAAGACCGTCTCGCCGGTGCGTTCGTGGATCCGCTCCATCACGGGCAGCGCGGCCTGTCGCTCATCGAGCCGCTCGATCACCGCGCTCCCGAGCCGCAAGAGGCGCCACCCCAGCCGATACGTTCCGGCACGCGCCCCCGCCTCGACCATGTCGAGCGCTTGCAAACCGGTGAGCAACCGGTATACCGTCGTGCGCGGCTCGTGCAGGAGCTCCGACAGTCGGCGCGGTGTTGCCTCCCGTTCGTCCGCGAGCGCCTCGAGAAGCAGGACCGCTTTCGCAAGTGAGCGGACGGGGTTCTCGCGAATGATCGCCTTGTTCGAGCGGCTGGTCTCGGCCTGCGCCACGTCCCCTCCCTCGCGGGATTCCACATCCTAGACAGCCAGTCCGCATATTGGTACTGTCGCGCCGGTCGATGGCGGTGACGGCGACACCGGCCTCGCAGGCTTCCGAGGCGGAGTCGGGTCGAGCCGGGATCGAGCTGCGCGGGGTCACGAAGCGGTACGGCGGCAATGTCGCGCTGAGAGAGGTCGACCTCGAGATCCGCGACGGCGAGTTCTTCTGCCTGCTCGGCCCGTCGGGTTGCGGCAAGACGACGACGCTCAACCTGATCGGCGGCTTCGTCGGGCCGACCGAGGGGACGATCTGGCTCCGCGGGCGGCGCATCGACAACCTCCCGCCGCACAAGCGACCCGTCAACACCGTGTTCCAGTCGTATGCGCTCTTTCCGCACATGTCGGTGCGTGACAACGTCGGGTTCGGGCTGAGGATGGACGGCGTCAAGCGAGCCGAGGCCTCGCAGCGCGTGAACGAGGCGCTCGCGCTCGTCGGCCTGGAGGACTACGGAGACCGGACGCCTGCGCAGCTTTCGGGAGGTCAGCAGCAGCGCGTCGCGGTAGCGCGGGCCCTCGTCAAGCGTCCGGCCGTCCTGCTGCTCGACGAACCGCTCGGTGCGCTCGACCTGAAGCTGCGGCAGCGGCTGCAGGTCGAGCTGACGCAGATCCATCGTGAGGTCGGGACGACGTTCGTATACGTGACGCACGACCAAGAGGAAGCCATGTCGATGGCTGACCGGATCGCGGTCATGAACCTCGGCGTAATCGAGCAGCTGGGGACGCCGTTCGAGATCTACCGGCGACCGACCTCCCGCTTCGTCGCGGATTTCATCGGAGACGCGAACTTCTTCGACGTGAACGTCGACGGGTCAGTGGCGGTGCTTTCCGATGGCACGCGCGTGCCGTTGGAGGGCGCCCGCACGAGCGGGCCGGCGACATTGATGGTCCGACCCGAGTCGTTGCGTATCGGCGACGCCGACTCGGCCCCGGCCGGAGCCGTGCCTGGCCGGGCGGTGAAGTCCTCGTTCCTGGGCACACGCGTTCGTGTGGCGGTGCACACGGAAGCCTCTGTGGTGCCGCTGATGGTGGCGATGCACGGAGAGGCTCAGTCGTCCGTTCCCGCGGAAGACGCAGAGATCGCGGTCTGGTGGGCCCCGGAGGATGCGATCGTGCTCGACTCTTCGAGAGGCGAATCGTGACCGACGCCGCCACCACCGTTCCAACTGCGGAGCGCCGACGTCGAGTTCTCCCGGCCGTTGCGTCGTACTTGCCCTTCCTGCCGGCCATCGTCCTGCTCGGTGGCTTCTTTCTCGTCCCCCTCGGGATCATCGTCTGCTACAGCTTCTGGGAGGTGGTCGACTACAACGTCGTTCACCGCTGGACGCTCGACAACTACCACTATTTCTTCAGCGTCACGGCGTACGTCCGCACCATGTGGGCAACACTCTGGGTCTCGCTCGTCGCCACCGGGATCACGCTCGGACTCGCCTTCCCGTTCGCGTACTGGCTGTCGCGGTACGTTCCGCGCCGTCTGCGCGCACCGCTGCTCGTCCTAGCGGTCGTCCCGTTCTGGACGAGCTACCTGCTGCGCGTTTACTCCTGGCTCACGATTCTGGGCCAGAAGGGGTTGCTGAACCGATTCCTGCAGTGGACGGGGATGACGCACCACCCGATCGGCCTGTTCTTGTACGACCGATCTGCCGTCATCCTCGTCCTCATCTATCTCTATTTCCCTTTCGCAGCGCTCACGCTCTACTCATCCATCGAGCGTTTCGACTGGGATCAGCTGCGCGCGGCGATGGACCTCGGCGCGACGCCGTTCGGCGCGATTCGCCGAATTCTCGTCCCGCAGATTCGCCCCGGGATCGTCACGGCTGTCATCTTCGTGTTCATCCCGATTCTGGGCGAGTACCTGACGCCGCAGATCGTCGGCGGCACAGGCGGCGTGATGATCGGGAACCTCGTCGTCAACTTCTTCCAGGCAGCTGAGTACACGCGTGGCGCAGCAGTCTCGCTACTGATCGCGATCTTCATCCTGCTGATGCTCGTCCTGTTCCGTCGCTCGTTGTCGACGCGGGAAGCGTATGGCGGCTGACGTCGAGATCCTCTCGCGACGCGGCCGGGTGACGCGCCTCGCCCTGGCGGTCTACGGCACGCTGATCTACGTCTTCCTGTTCGGACCGATCGTGCTGCTCGTGCTGTTCAGCTTCAACGCCAACCGCTACGGCACGTTTCCCGTCACGGCGTGGACGCTGAAGTGGTACCGCGCGGCGGTGAGCGACTACCAGATCCATGATGCTGTGGCAACGACGCTCAAGGTGGCGGGCGAGGTGACGGCGATCAGCGTCGTCGTCGGGACTACGGCCGCCTTTCCGCTTGTGCGGTCACGGCTGCGGTGGCGCGACGGCGTGCGCGTCGGCCTCGTCCTGCCGATCATGATCCCGGGCTTGCTGATCGGCGTCAGCCTGCTCGTCCTCTTTACCGGACCGCTGCACTGGCAGCTGTCACCGCAGACGGCCGTGATCGGGCAGAGCGTCTACACGACGCCGTTCGTGATCCTGCTCGTGTCGGCCCGTCTGCAGGGATTCGACCGAGCGCTCGAGCGCGCTGCGGCGGATCTGGGAGCAAACGCCTTCAACAGGTTGCGGTTCGTCGTGCTTCCACTGATTCTGCCGGCGATCATTGCCGGTGCGCTGCTCGCGTTCACACTCTCCCTCGACGAGTTCATCATCACGTACTTCCTGATCGGCACGAACATCACGCTGCCAATCTTCATCTACACGCAGATCAAGTTCGGGATCACACCCGAGGTGAACGCGCTTGCGTCGATGCTGCTGGCAGCGTCGCTACTGGTGCTCGCACTCGCGTTCGCACTGCCACAGGTGATCCGTGCGTCGCGGCGTGCCGTTCGATTTGGCACAGGACGTCGGGCGGCGAGGATCACCGCGTGAGCCAACTGAAGCTCGCCACCGCTCCCGTTTCGTGGGGAATCTGGGAGCAGACGATCGACCGCTCGGATCTCGTGCCTCCGCGGCCGTTGCTCGAGACGGTGACCGCCATGGGCTATCGCGCCCTCGAGACGGGCCCTCCCGGTTACCTCGCGGAGAATGGACCGTCTGCGGCCGAGCTGATCGGGCCCTTCGGCGTCGACCTCGTCGCGACGTTCGTGCCGCTTCGGCTGGACGATGAAGAGGGTTTCCGCGAAGATCTCGACGCACTGGACCGCGCGATCGAGGTTCTCGCCGCAACCGGCGGCGGGATCGTCCTCCTGGCCGACGCCGAGCGGCCGGAGCGCGCCGCGATCGCCGGACAGCCCGGACGGATTGCCCGGAACGGGCTGTCCTCGGAGCAGTTCGACCGCGCGGCCGAGCGGCTGGAGCGTGCCGTTGAGCGCTGTCACAAGCGCGGCATGCGTGCGGCGCTGCATCCCCACGCCGCAACGTTCGTCGAGTCTGAGGAGGAGACAGAGGCAATCCTCGAGCGCACGTCGTCCGAACTCGGGCTCTGCATCGACACGGGTCATTCGATCGTCGGCGGCGCCGACCCAGTCGACCTCGCACGCCGGCATGCGGATCGCATCTCCCACCTCCACCTCAAAGACGTCGACGCTGGCGTGCTCGCCCGTCTGCGAGACGGCGAGATCGACATGGACGAGGCCTGGGTCGAGGGGATCTTCTGCCCGTTCGGCGACGGCATCGTTCCGCTGAGCGAGTTCCTCGCGCAGCCGGAGGTGCGCGGGCTGGACGGCTACGCGGTGCTCGAGCAAGACCGCATCGCCGTTCGCGTGGACGACCTGCCTGCGGTCCAGGTGGTCGAGGAGCAGAACCTGCAGCGCGTCAAGGAGTGGCTAGCGTGATCGAGGTTACCTAGCGGCAAGGAACATCCGCGTCAGCAAATCGATGTCGATCCGCGCTTGCTCCGGCGGTGTCCGACATTCGACGTCCTCGACGATGCACGCGTGGAAGTGGACGAGCTCGCGCAAGAAGCTCTCCTCATGTGATTCCACCACCCGCACGCTGCGCGCCGATTCCTCTGCCTCACTGCGGACGTACCGCGTCGGCGACTGCTTCAGCCACGGCGACGGGAACCTGAGCTCGCGCAGCGAATCCGAAAAATAGAACCCAATCGTCTCGCGATACTCACGAATGTCGAGCAACTGGATCCAGGCGTTGTCCCAGCGCGCACCGTTCGCGAGGCGCGCCGAGCCGGTGATCGAGCGGCCGCCCGCCCACCAGGCAGCGTCGACGACGTCGACCGGGAACGGCTCGCCGAGGCGCTCCAGGAGTCCATGCACGAGGTTGACGTCGTGCACCATGCTGCCCAGGTAGGCGTCGGAGAACGCGAAGACCGCTTCGGGCGAGGCGTCGCCGACCGCACGCTCGACCTGCTCGGCCTCGGCCCGACGCGTCGTTTCGATCACTTTCTGCGGCACGTCGGCGGCGCGCACGATGTCGTCCTCGCCGAAGAAGGGCACCCATTCCGGGTCGTGACACATGACACGGACGTACCTCAGCGATTCGGCGGACTCGGGCAGCTCCGCAACCATTCGCTCCCATCCCGGGTCGTAACGTTTCATGTATCCAACCTGGACGACCCGCCCGGAGCTGTCGCGCGCGGCAATGATCCGATCGGCGTCGTCAAGTGTGATGCACATCGGCTTCTCCACGAAGACGTGCAATCCGGCGTCGAGCGCGGCGAGGACGATCTCCGCATGTGCAGCGGCAGGAGCGGCGACGACCAGCGCGTCGAGGTCCTCCTCGAGGAGCGCGCGGTAGTCCGCGTGTACGCCGCGCACCCCGTACCGTGCGGCGACGGCCTGGCGAACCGTCCGGCTCGGGTCGGCGACTGACGCCAGCTCGAAGCGGTCCTGCAGCTGCGAGAGATGCTGCAGATGCATCGCCTGCGCGACCATCCCACAGCCCACGACACCGATTCGCACACGCATCTTCTCGTTCATGCGCGGCTGACTCTATGCACGTCCGCCGCGTGCCGTTCCGCATGGTAGACCGGGCGTCCGCATGATGGTACTGTCGCTCGGCAGGGGGTGAGTGCGCCCTAGCTGAGCGGGGCGAGAGAGGAGGAGCAATGGATCAGGTCGATCGCCCGATGACGCGCGAGAGGCTGCTCCGTCGTGGTGCAGCCGGAGCCCTCGGGCTGGCCGCCGGCGGTGTGCTGGCCGAGCGAGCTCTCTCCGCCGAACTCGGCGGCGTCACGCTCAACTGGCTGACGTGGAACGATCACTACTTCACGGCCCAGCTGCAGAAGGTCAAGAAGACGACCCAGATCGCCGGCCGTGTACAGCTGATCAGCGACGACGCCGACGCCTACATCCGGGTCAAACGAGGGGGTGCCCACTGGGACATCTCCTCAGAGGACGCTCTCTGGGTGCCGAAGTTCTACAAGGAAGGGCTGATCGAACCCTTCGACCTCTCCGAGATCGCAGCCTCGAAGCAGCTCTACTCCGTCGCGCGGCAGGTCCCCTTCTGGAAGGCGGGCTCGAAGCAGATGGGGTATCCGTTCGGCTGGTCGAGCTTGCAGATCTACTACAACCCGAAGCACGTCAAGACGAAGCCGGACTCGTACCACGCGCTCATCGACAAGAAGTACAAGAAGAAGATCGTGTTGGAGAACCAGCCAACCGACCTGCTGGCGATGTCGGGGATCGCGACGGGGGCGAAGAAGCCCTACAACATGACGAAGGCGGAGTTGTCGCGGGCGAAACAGTTCCTGAAGGCGCTCAAGCCGAACGTCCTCAAGCTCGTCTCGCAGAACACGGAGGTCGTTTCAGCACTGACGGACGAGTCAGCCTGGCTCGCGATCGAGAATCTCGGCACCGACGTCCGCGTCAAGGACGCCAAGGGGCCACTGATCAAGGTGGCGAAGGCGAAGGAAGGCGCCTACGGGTGGATGGACGCCGAGATGATGCTGAAGGGATCGAGCCACAAGGACAAATTCCCGGCGTTCATCAACGCGATGGAGCAGGCGCCGTGGATCGCGAAGAACTTCCTCGACAAGGGGCGCCCGCTGTTCAATGAGAAGGCCTACAAGATCCTCGTGAACACCGGGCACAAAGAGCGAGCGGATCGGTTCTTCTACAACGATCCCGAACGACCCTTGAAGATGGTCCTGAAGGGGCCGTCGGGCAACGCGCAGGCCTACATCGACGCCTTCAACGAGGTGTTCAGCTCGTAGGGTGACAACCCGCGAGCCGGAGATGACCGAGGGGGGAGCGAGGGCAGTCTCGCACCCCTCTCGCGCCTCGTCCGTTCGCGCCGCCGTGATGAAGGCTCCTGGGCTCGTCGAGGTCGAGGAGTTCTCGCGGCCGGACGTCGAACCGGGTGCGGTCCTGATGCAGGTCGTCTATTCGGGGATCTGCGGGACCGACAAGCACACGTTCCGGGGCGAGACGATCCAATACGCGGGCACGCCGCACGAGCGGCAGCTCGAGTATCCGCTCATCTGCGGTCACGAGAACGTCGGCATTGTCGTCGAGACCGGCGGCGACGTGCTCGCGACCGACGGGACGCCGCTGCGGGCCGGGGACCGAATCGTCCCTGGGGCGAACGTCGCGTGCGGCGAGTGCTGGTTCTGTCGGGAAGGCTTTCCGTACTACGCCTGCGAGCGGCTCGAGGACTACGGGAACAGCCTCAACGCCGCCCGTCCACCGCACCTGTTCGGGGGCTGGGCGGAATTGATGTACCTGCTGCCCAGGACGCCGCTATTCCGCGTGCCGGACGAGCTTCCCTCCGAGGTCGCAGTGCTCACGGAGGTGATGGCCGTGACGCACGGTCTAGACGACGCGACCCACCTTCCATCTCCGCACACGTTCCGGCCAGGCTCGTCCGTGGCGGTGATCGGGGTCGGGCCTCTCGGTCTCTGCCACGTGATCAAGGCTCGCTTCCTCGAGTGTGGTGGGTTGATCGCGGTCGATCTCCTTCCTTCGCGCCTTCGCGTCGCCGAGACGTTCGGAGCGACCCTGACGATCGACGGGTCGACCACAGCGCGAGACGACCGCATCGAGGCCGTCCGCACGCAGACCGACGGCCGCGGCGCGGACGTGGTGGTCGACTGCTCCGGCGTCGCGGAGACGTTCACCGAAGCGCTGGCAATCGTTCGCTGGGGTGGGACGGTGATCGAAGCCGGCGCCTTCGTCGATCTCGGCCCCGTGCCGGTCAATCCGAATCGAGACCTCTGCACGCGCAACGTCTGCGTACTCGGAGTCGGAGGCGAGACGGCGACGTCGTACGTCCCAGCGATGAAGGCGATGGCGGCCCACCTGGACAAGCTGCCGCTGTGCGACGTGGTCACGCACCGCTTGCCGCTCGAGCGGGCGGGAGAAGCGATCGAACTGTCGCAGTCCGACTCGGCGATGAAGGTCGTGATCGCGCCCGGCGGCTAGTCGGATTCGTAACGAGAATGGCTGCCCAGTTCGGCCTTGTGTTATGCGCCCTCAGGGGCTGAGCCGGAAGGGCGGGTACTGGTCGGTCACCAGCACGAAGGCGTAGGCGTTGACGCGGTTGCCCCAGCGCAGCACTCCGAGCACGAAGTCGAACAGGCCTCTCGGGTAGCGGCCGGTGAAGAGGATCGCGAACCAGGCGATGATCACCGCCACGACCGCCGCGATCGAGAGGAAGACGAGCAGGATGTAGTGCGGGACCGCGAGCAGCCACTTGACGAGCGGTAGCCAGCGGTTGAGTCCTTGCTTCGCGTCTGGGTAGGGGAATTCGAGCGCGACCGCCTGGCGCTCGTCGGTCGAGGGGTAGCGGTCGTCCATCAAGGCGAGATAGGCGCCGATCCGGTTCGTGAACCTGAGCAGCTCGAGGTTCCAGTCGTACCACCAGCGCGGGTACTTCTGGCGAAAGACGATCATCAGGAGCGGCCCTAGGAACAGCACGCCTGCCGTGCCTGCAGCGATCGTCGTCGCGCCGTGGCCGTAATTCGCACCCTCATGACCGAGGGTGCCGGCGACGATCAGGATCGGGATCGCAACGATCAGCCTGAATCCGGTGGTGAGCCGGTTGAGGTCGCGATCCGGGTACTCGATCGAGAACTGCAGCGGATAGGGCACCTCGCCCGCCGGTTGGTTGTTTGACTCCATAGCTGCCGAACCTCCTCGCTCGAGGGCCGCGAAGGCCCATGACCACATCACCGATCCAGACCGAACCTACGGCAAACAGGCGTGCGGTGCCGAGTGCCGTCGGCTCCTTAATGGCGAGGGCGGTGTCTCGGCTCGCCGGTAGACGATGGCGTTGCCGCGTTTGCCTGACCGGTCGAGGACGCCCATTGCTCGCAGGCAGTAGGCCATCTGTTGGGCGAGCCGGAGCTCGATTGCCGTGCCGCGTTTCCGCCACCGCGTGCAAGATCGAGCGTGTCGGTGTTTTGCGGCGGGTCTCGTAGGTTAGGCTGACGTCGTAATCGGAAGGGCGGGCATGGACACCGTCACGATCGTCGTCGTCGGCATTTGGAATGGGCTCCTGCTCGGTGCGTTGGGAGCTGTGATCGTCTGGCGTGAGCGGCTGCTCGAGTGGGTCACTGGAGCAGACCTGGACGGCCGATACGAACGGGACGCGAGTGGTGACGAGCAGTGGTCTGCCTTCCTGGCGAAGCATCCGGAACTTAGGTAGCGGCGACTAATCTCTGACGAACACGCGCCCATGTACCTGTATGCGGGTCTCGGCTCTCGCCTGTGAGAACCGGAGCCGGCTGGCCCTCCGGGGCCGGAGGAATGGCCGTTTTCCGCCCGGGGTACTCCGTGCCGCCGCGATCACCCGATCGGGTAGAAGCGCGTACGGAGTGCTGGGACTCGTTCGGGTGCGCACGCTTCTACTCGTCGGCCTGGCGCCGATCCTGTGCGGCTGCGGGACACAGACGCGCCCACCCTTGCGCTTCACGGATTGGCTTTCCTACGACGCTGTTCGGAAGGAGGCAGCGATCACCGTCATTCCGGCGTACAACCGCTCCTACCAGGGTTTCAACTTGAACGGTTACGCGAAGGGAGAGATCGACGTGATCGTCCCCGTTGGTTGGGCGGTGACTGTTCGCTGCCTCAACACCGGCTTGGACGGCCGACATTCGTGTGCGATCGTCAGGGGGCCGAACGCGACCCATCCCGCCCTTGCCCGCGCCTCCTCGCCGGACCCTGTGCACGGGCTTGCTCATGGCCAATCGTCACGCTTCTCGTTCTTCACCAAAGAGCCGGCCGTCTATCGGATCGCCTCGCTCGTGCCCGGGCAACAGCAAAGCGGGATGTGGGACGTGTTAGAGATCACCCACACCAAGTTGCCTCGCGTGATCTTGCTCCGCCCCCTCCCCTAACGCCT
Organism: Actinomycetota bacterium; assembly: GCA_005885245.1. Classification (GTDB taxonomy): domain Bacteria; phylum Actinomycetota; class Thermoleophilia; order Gaiellales; family Gaiellaceae; genus 3-1-20CM-4-69-9. The sequence continues at coordinate 14,894 of VAWR01000064.1, forward strand.
ACGCGCGATCACACACGCGTGAACGTCGCACATAGGCGGAACTACGACACGCTCAGATGGCGCGGATCCCGCCTGCTTGGGATCACCGTGGCGGCGGATGCCAATCCCGGCTGCGGCCGGTTTGGCCGCGGGATCGTCTGCGCGTCGGGCCGCGGGGGTCGAGATGCGCAACCACTTCCCCGGCGGGCCCGAACTTCTCGACGACCAGGAAGCGTCCCGGTTCCTCCATCAAGACGCGCTCGCTCTCGTGGTGTTCGTGACCCGGTCGGACGACAAGACGGATCGGGATGCGGCGAACGAACTCGTACTCGTCGATCGTGAGCGAAACAAGTTCCTCACAAACGGGGTCCGAGCACTCACAGACAAATCGGACGACCTCGGCGTCTTCGCCGTTTTCAGGTCGCCGTTCGTTGACCTCCCGGCGCAGAGCCTGATTCAGCGCGGCTTGCCGCTCGCGCTCTTGCTTTTCCCCGTTTGTTCCCACCGATCTTCAACTCCTGCGTGCAGGTTGAATCAGGTCCGGCGAATCGTCGCTACACGATCGAGCCGGCCGCACAGCCGAGCATGCGCAGATCGTCGGTGCTACCCGAAAGGGTACGCCGCCAACGGGCCCGGAACAAGCGGTTGAGGCGGCCGGCAGCTTGTCCCTGAGGGACACCCTCGAGGCCGCGCGTCGAGGGCTGGGTGCTGCCCGACGTGGGTAATCCGCCGCCGAGGCGGATGCTTGAGTGATGGCACGGCAACTGCTGGGCCGCAAAAGCTAACGGCGCGCACGCCTCACGTCCAAGCAGGCGCACCCCCCCGGGCTCGCGGCGGTTTTAACGCACCACGAGTGGTGGCATGCTCACTCCGTCGATCCCATGAGGACCTCGTATGAGCAGGTCTGCGCGGCTCACCGGTGGGAGGTGCCGACGCACTACAACATTGCTTCGGATGTGTGCGACAAGCATCCGCGCGACAAGCTCGCGATGGTGTGGGAGAGCTTCGACGGTTCGTATCGCGAGCTGGCGTGGGGGGAGCTGCAGGATCTCGCGAACCAGGCGGCCCACGTGTTGCGTGCGCACGGCGTCGGGCGGGGCGACCGGGTCGCGGTCGTCCTGCCCGCCACGCCGGAGACGGCCGC
>VAWR01000065.1:0-14240 GCA_005885245.1 Actinomycetota bacterium
GTTCGAATAGTGGCGCCGACTCGTCGCGGTCCTCGAGGAAGGGGATGTCCCCCTCTACGGTTTTGACCGGTGAGCCCCTGTCCCCATCGTCGCTCTGGATCTGATCGGCCAGCTCGCGTGTCCACGCTGCGTAATCGACTCGCATCGAATGGCCGGCGAAGTCGACCTGCCTGCGTATCGCTTCGATCAAGGCGACATCTAGGAGTTCATGCTGCTCGCTGGCACTCGCACCGCAGAAGACTTTCCAGCCATTCTTTTGGCGGGTCACAGCGAGCCGAACGCCATCAGGCGTGTAGGTAGTCCAGAACACAACTCTCTCCGGGGGGCTTGATGGATTGTGACCCTCAGGTCAGGATCCAAAACCACTAGCAAAGCGGGGTGGTGGCGGGGGTGGCGAGGAGAGGACGGCGGGCTCGGGGCTCCATGAGCTCAACCTGCGGCTACGCAGTTTTTCTCGCGGAAAGCTGGCAGGGTGAAGCGCCTCGCCTGGTTTTGCCTAATCGCATCCACCCTCCCCCGGAGACATGCTGCAGCCCGGCCACTTCCTTGGGAGAGCTAGGACCCGGCCGAGGGAGCCTGGGCACCTAGAACAAGGGAACGGCGCGCGAGTCACCCATCGTTTTTTCACGAGGACTTGGCGCAGCGTTGAGAAAGATCAACGCCAGCCGGGCTTGAAAGAGGAAGAGCGAGAGCAAAAGATTGCCCGGGGAAGCAGCGATGAGCATGCTCGAGTTGCGGCATTACACGACTCGCCTTCGGGAGAGCCAACGGTGGCGATATCGCGTTCCGCGCCTAGTCTGGCGGTTCCTGATCCGTGCGCGTTAGGCCAGTCGAGAGACTGCGCGTGAGCGTCAGCGGCCCGATGCACGGCGCAATCGGTCCAGCGGCCTCCAAGAAGGACAATCTTGACTTCAGAAGGTTCAGCGAGCTCGTGCGGGTTCCATTCGAGCTTCGTAATTACGCCGTTCTACTCTCGTTACTTCGGATGGATCCCGCAGGCGCGCGGGCGGATTACCGTCTCGCCAAGCAGGCCAGAGCCCTGGGGGCGATGCAGAAATGGAGAGAGCTTGCGCCGCTGATCGGAATGCTGAGGAACCGTCGGTTAGCAACCGTCGTGGAAATTGGCACTGCCCGTGGGGGCACGCTCTGGCTCTGGTGCCGGCTCGCCGATCCACACGCTCTCATCGTGAGCATCGATCTTGACACCGAGGCTGCCCTGCGCGCATACGGCGGACCGCAACAGATAGTGCGCCTTCTCTCCCGCGATTCTCATTCGGCGGCGACCCGTCAGTCGCTTGTTGACATCCTTGAGCGCAGGTCGATCGACCTGTTAGTGATCGACGGGGATCACACCTACGAAGGGGTCAAGCAGGATTTCGAGATGTATTCGCCACTTGTTCCCGACGGCGGGCTTGTCCTGTTTCACGACATCGTGCGTCCGGCCCATCTCGAGTCTTGCCGGGTCGACGTGTTCTGGGGTGAGATCAAGCAGCACCACCGGTACTACGAAATCAAGGAACGCTCCGGTGGTCGCGGGTCGGAGCAGTGGGGCGGTTTCGGCGTGCTCGTGCAAGGCAGCCCCGGGAGGTAGTTGGACCAGCGACCGACTCCTGACCCCGCATCCGCATAGCCACCGGGCTCAATCGCGGTGGCAGGCTCTTTCGCTCAGCGTGATGTAGCCGGCCCACGAGAGGGAGCCGCCCGGCTTTCCGACGTTTGGGTCGCTGCCGTTGTAGAGACCGACCGCCTCGACGTAGCTCTTGTTGTTCGACGCGAAGATCAGGTTCTTGCCGAGGGTGTAGGCAAAGACGACGCCGTGCTGCGTGTTGAATTTCGACGGCTTGAGTCGGTTTCCGTACGCCAATCTCAGGTCCGTGAGCGTGGAGCACGGACCCATACCGGCAGCGGTTTTGTAACTCCTCGCCCAGGTCGTGACGACCGCACCCCGAGTCTTCCGCGGCGGGAAGTAGACGGTTACGTTCAGAAAGACGAGGCGCGACCACCCGGTCGGTTTGCCAGCCGGATCATTGAGCGGCAATTTGAAGTTGGGCTTGCCGAGGAGCCTCTTGTAGGCGCTCGCCGAGAGGCCGAGCTTCGCGCCGCCGATCGACGTCTGGGTGATCGGCGGCGTGCGCGCGTCGGCGGCGGTCGCGAACGCGACGATCGCAAGACAGGCGGCTGCGGTGACGATTCTGGTCAGCACGTTTCGGACGCGGGCGGCGCCCATTGCACACACGCGGCCGAGTCTACGCTGCCTCCCCAGCCGTGGATGCTCTCAATCGTGGTTCGGACTTCGCGGCGTCTGATCGCGGTTCACCAGCCGAAGAGCTGCTCGCTCCGGAGCATCCGGCTCGACCAGCTGCAACTCGACCCAGAAGGTGGATCCGGTGCGGGGGTCGCTGAGCTCGACCTGGGCCGGCCGCACGCTTGTAGGCGTGAAGCCGACAACAACGCAGGTCCACCCGTCGTACGTGACGGAGTCTCCGATCAGCATGTTCCGCAGTTCGCCTCCCCCGCGAGCCGTCTGTCTCTCAGCTTGGCGAGGTTCGAGCCCCCGTCAACTCGCCAAAGGTATGGATAGTCACCGACCGCGTAACGGCCGTCGCGTCGCCGGTCAGAGCCGGGAACGGGGGCCTAACGGCCGTCAGCGGTCGGTCGTTGTTCCGGCCTAGAAGACCCCGCGAACGCGGTCGATTGCACCCGAGATTGCACCCGAAAGGAGCCCGAGTGCCACGACGACGCCGAGCGCAAGCACGGCCAGGACGACGCCGTACTCGGCCATCGTCTGACCTTCCTCGACCTCGAACCGAGCACGGAGGTAGTGCATCAGATCCGTGAACGAAAACATGGATTCACCTCCCTCCACGCCTCGAGCGCGCGCCGCGTACGCGATGGAAGTGATGTCCGAGAGCTGGAATCGATTCGAAGCCGGCGAAGCTCGATGACACGCAGTGGCGTCCTTCCTCTCGAGGCGCGCCGCGTCGCCTGACGATCGATCTCATCCTGATCATCGTCCTGCCGGAACGAACCGGACATCCCTCTCCGGAGGTGTTCGCCACGTTGGAGTTCGCGCTTTCCCTCCGGGGACTCAAGGGGACCGGCTCGACGACCGATCTCTTCAGGGCCGGGCGGACCGTCGCGGGGAGAGGAACCAGCGGCATGCCGCCCGGCAATGCGCGATACTTCGAGTCGGCGTCGCTATCGGAGCTGGGCGACCACCTGCTCTGCGGCTCTCCGGATGGATCTCTCCCCCCGTCCCGAGAACGCCTCGTTGGTGACGCAACGCGGCCCGCAACCAGCGGGCCGCACCATGCAACCATGGGCACGGAAAGCACGGACGGCCCCCACTGGGGAGGTGGGGACCGCCCGAGCCCTTGCTTTGGCGCACCGCCGGCATTAGGTCGAGGGCTGCGGCACCCCGCGACCTGTGCTTTTGCGGTGCACCACCCCTGTTGTCGGCACCTAGGACCTACCCCTAAAGGGGGCCGTGTGAAATCGATGCCCGGAATGGAAGGAACCCGCCTTGCTAGGCGCGGCTGGGCAAAGCGCAAGGCCCGAGAACAACAGGCGTCCACTGGATGTGCCCGATCGACTGGTCAATCACTCACCTGGAGACAGCAGCTCGTACCGGTGGACCACCCTGACCCCAGATGGCCGGCGGCTGATCGTGAGTCGCGAGAGCGGCCTGTGGACGGTGGTTTGCGAAGGCAGCGCCGAGGCGCGAAGTGAACTCCTCGATGTTGCCCTGATCGAGGCGATTCGCAGCAACTCGGACCACGGCAGCGATCCCGGCACGGTTGACTCCACGAGCTGGACGCGTGCACTGGCCGATTGGTTCGAGCGCGAGGCTGACCATTGCGAGCAGAGGCGAAAGAAAGAGACCCTTCCGAGTCGAGGCGATCGCATCGAGCTGGCCCAAGGCCTCGGCTTCTCTGTTCGAGGGACCGTTCAGTACGTCGACCAGGTGCAGGCTCTCGTCAAGCTGGACGACGGACGATCGAGGAGTCTCCGCATCGGGATCGACGGCTTTCGCATCGTCAGTCCTGACGAGACCGCTTGAAAGAATCAGGACGCGGCTCGGATTCGCCATGTGGCGTGAGTAGACTTCTGGCCGCGATGCTTCGTCGGGCTGCGGCGGTTGCTTTCGTCTTCCTCTCGTTCGCCGCGCCGGCGGCCGCGGGGACGCTCGGTCTTGCCGAGGTGCGTTCGTCCGACGGCACGCTGATCGGGAAGGCGGGGGCCGGCGCCTACGCCTATCCGGCCGATGGCTCGATCCTTCGAATCGGCTCCTCCCGCGTCAACGCCGCCCGAGTGGAGCTCCGGAACGTTTCGATGTTCAACGGCCGCATTACGGTCAGTCGTCTCGTCGTTCCAGCGCGCGGGCTCGCCGGCGCGAGGATCGCGGGCCTGGTCGTCGACGGCAAGAGCTACGTGGTCGGCCCGAACGCGATCATCCCGCTTGCGGGAGGCAGCTACCTGGTTGCGCTTCAGGAGGCCGTCTCGCCGGGCAGGACCGGCTCGGGGCTCGTGGCGCTCCGAGCCTTCGTGTCGGACCCGTCGCTCGGCCTTGCACCCGGCACTCAGCTGCTCGTCGGCCTCGCGCGCGCGGCGCATCCCGATTCCGGGACGACCCCGGCGGCAGCCGTGCTCGGCCTGCCTCAACTTCCAGCGGCCCAAGCGTCGTTGGCCGGGGTCCCGATGTTCCTCGAACCGAGCGTGCTACTCCCGGCGCCGCCGAACACGCTGGGCGGCCAGGCGGTCGCGCTCGCGTACCGCTTCCTCGGCGTTCCATACGTGTGGGGAGGAGCCACCCCGCTCGGGTTCGACTGTTCCGGCCTGACGATGTACGTGTACGGCGAGCTCGGGATCAGGCTCGGTCACTACACCGGGTTTCAGTACTACGCGGGCCCTCATGTGCCGCGGGACCAGCTGCAGCCTGGCGACCTCCTCTTCTTCCACGCAAACGCTGCCGGCGTCCCGCAGCACGAGGGGATGTACATCGGCAGCGGCTCGTTCATCCACGCGCCACAGACCGGGGACGTCGTGAAGATCTCGAGCCTGTACGAGACGCGGTATGCGCTCGCCTACGTGGGCGCCGTTCGGCCCTATGCGGCCGCGCCCGCGTCGTCGCCGCTCTCGTCCTGGGCTGCGGCGTCCGGCTAGAGGGAGTTCAGCACCGCCGATGCGTGTCCGGCCGGCTTGATTCCCATCATCGCCTCCGCGATCTTTCCCTCCCGATCGATGATGAACGTCGACCGGTTGATGCCCATGTACTTCTTGCCGTAACGCTTACGTTCCGTCCAGACGCCGTACTGCTCGGCGACCTTGTGGTCGGGATCCGCGAGCAGCGTGAACGGTAGGCCGTACTTCGTCTTGAACTTGCCGTGCGACGCAACGTCGTCGGGGCTCACTCCGAGAACTTCGGCGCCACGCTCTCGAAAGACGTCGTATGCATCGCGAAATTCGCACGCTTCCGTGGTGCAACCGGGCGTGTCGTCCTTGGGATAGAAGTAGAGGACGACGGGGCGTCCGCGGAAGTCCGAGAGCCTGACGGTCTCGCCCGCATCGCTCTCCAGCTCGAAGTCGGGTGCGGGGCGGCCTTGCTCGATCACAGTAGATCCTCTCTGTAGGGTGCGCTCGCGATGCTAACGGTGCACCACGTGCTCGCATTCCTGGTCATCGGAATCTGCGTACTCGCGGCGGTGCTGGCATTCGTCTCGTACCGCCGGCACGGAACCGGCGGCGCCTTCGTCTCGCATTCGCTCGCACTTGCCCAGACACTCGTCGTCGCCCAGGCGGCCTTCGGTCTCCTGCTCCTCACCGATCACCGGCGCGCCGACAAGGGCGTGCACTACATGTACGGCAGTCTCGCGATCCTCGCCGTCGCCTGGCCCTGGCTCTACGCGCCTCCCGATCCGAGCAGGCGGCTCGTCTGGTTCGCCGGAGCTACCCTGTTGGCAGCCGTGCTTGCGCTCCGCGCCTTCATGACGGCCTAGCGGATGGGGAAATTCTTCTCCGACAGGCCCACGCTCCGAGGGTTCCTGATCATCGGGCTGATCGCACTCGTCGTGGTCGTCTTGAACCTCTACACGGCGGTGATCGCGATCGGGATGCTGTTGCGGATCGCCTTCTTCCTCGCGATCGCGTTTTTCATCTACCTCGTCTGGCGGGAACGGCGTGGAGAGATCGAAACCTGGTCGACGCGCGAGCGCGTGGTCTTCTACGGCTCGGGCCTCCTGATCGTCGCCGCGATCGGCATCTACTTCTGGCGCGGTCTACCCGGCTACGAGCAGCTCGGCTTCATCGGCGTGGTCGCTTGCGCCGGCTACGCGATGTTCCGCGTCTGGCGGGACCGCCATTCCTATCGGCAATAGCTCAGGCGGTCGCGGTTGTTGGAGGCTGTTGCCTCGACGCTCGCGCTTCCTGCCGTGTCGTCGTCTCGCCGACGAACACCACAGCGAGCACCCCGGCCGCGATCGTCAGGACATCGGCAACCAGCAGTACCACGGCCGCCTGACGTAGGCGGTCGGGATCGGAGGCACCGTTCCACAGCGACGTGCCGACTCGGCCCACGAGGCCGGAGAGCAGAAACGTCAGCCACCAGCCGATGATCAGGCTCGGCTGCTTCCGCCGTCGCCAGGAGCCGGCGTCGGCCGTGGGATCGCTTGCGTTCCAGATGTCGCAAGCGACCGTCGCGGGGCGGACGAGGTTGACGATCGGAACGAACCAGTACCCGACCGCCCAGCCGGGCCCATGCGGAAGATCCTCGGCGCCCAACGCCTTCAGGTTCGCGTAGGCGCGGTGGAACCAGCACAAGAAGAGAATCCCCGCCGCGATCAGCGCGGCCAACTGCGCCAGGGAAATGAACGCCTGCAGACTGTCATTCGTCCGCAGCTCGCCCAGGGTTGCCTCGCCGGTGGCCACGCGCTTTGTGAGCGTCCATTGCTGGAAGTCGGCGACGAGGGCGACCAGTGAGAGTCCGATTGATGCGAGCAGCGCTCGCTTTGTCCAGTGTGCGCGGCCGACGAGCGGGAGGAAGGACGGCATGCGGGCGCCATCGGACGAGGTCGAGGCACGCTTGAGGAGCGTTCGTCACCCATGTGGGGGTTCCGCTCGGCGCGGCGCGACCGATGCGAAACGGATGACGCTCAAGGTCCTCCTGCGGCCCGTGCCGCACCTCGAGCGCCATCCGGCGCAGCACCTGGTCCTCATCGGGATCGGGGCAGCGCTCGCGTTCGGCGCAGCGATCGGGATTGCGTGGGCGGCCGGCTTCGGAAGCGTGCTGCACGAGCTGCGCCACTTCGATCCCGTGTGGTTGCCGGTCGCGTTCGGGATGGAGGTCGCCGCGTACTTCGGCTACGTCGTCGCCTATCGCGAGATCGCACGGCTGGAGGGCGGTCCGCGTCTCGGGCTCGGCCGCGCCGGCGCGATCGTCGCTGCCGGCTTCGGCGCCTTCGTGATTCGGGGCGGCTTCATCGTCGACCGGCAGGCACTCGAAGCGGCGGGGCTCGAGCCGCGGCAGGCACGGATCCGCGTCCTCGGGCTCGGAGCGCTCGAGTATGCAGTGCTCGCGCCGGGCGCCGCCCTGGCGGCGGTCATCCTCCTCGCACGAGGGTCGACTCACCCCAGCCTCGGGTTCACTCTGCCGTGGGCGATCGCCGTGCCGCTCGGATTCGTCGCGGCTTTCGCAGCCCTCGCGCTCCGGAATCGTGTCCGGGACGAGAGTGGCTGGCGTGCAGTTCTTCGGCACGCGCTCGACGCCGTCCACATGCTCAAGAAGCTTGCGTCACAAGGGGCGGTGCACGGCGGGGCGTTCGTCGGCACGACGCTGTACTGGGTCGGCGACGTCGGCTGTCTCTGGGCGAGCCTGCGCGCGTTCCACGACTCGCCCGATCTCGCGGCGCTGGTGATCGGCTATGCGACGGGGTACGCGTTGACGCGTCGAACGTTGCCGCTCGGAGGAGCCGGTTCGGTCGAGGCACTCGTGTCGTTCGCGCTCGCCTGGACCGGCATTCCGCTGGCGAAGGCGGTCCTGGCCGTCTGCGCCTACCGCATCTTCAACCTCTGGTTGCCGCTCCTTCCGGCCGCGATCGGCCTGCGACAACTCAAACGATGGCGTGACGTGGCGGCCGAGAGCTAGGGAGCTAGGCCTCGACGCGTGCCGAGGCGCCGTCCAGCGCATCGAGAGCGCTGCGGATGTTCACGTACTGGCCGACGAAGATGGGCGTGTCCCGCTCCGTATAGCGCGATGCCTCGCTGTCACGAAGCGTCAGCATCAGATGCATGAAGTCGGACGGCTCGTCGCACTCGAACGCCGTCATGAACTCCTGGTCGTCGATCCCGAATGAATACGTCGTGTGGTTGTGGATCGTGGCGAACTCGGCGCCGACCCGCATGTGCTCGTCCATCGCGCGCTGACGATCCTCGGGTGAGAGCGCATACCACGGCCGCACCTTCACGAACGGGTAGACGACGAGGTAGGGCGAGCCCTTCGGGACGACGCTGCGCGCGCGTCGCGCCTTCGTGTACTCGGATGCCTTGGTCGTCGCCAGATAGTTGTAGGGCGTTTCCAGCCAGCCGGCGAGCGGCGTTCCGTTCAGCGCGGCGCCGAGCTCACCGAGGTCCTCGTAGCGCTGAGTGATCTTCCAGAGGAAGAAATCAGCGTCAGGGCGAACGCCGGTGACCGTGTACGCGCGCAGCGAATCGAACCGGGCCGTCCAGTCCTCGACGACCTCGGCGAACGCGTCCTTACCCGCAGCGCGCTCCTCGACGGGCAGTCGTCGCCAGGTGGGATCGACCCGGTAGAAGCTGTAGGCGACGTACTGGCCCTCCATCGAATGAATGCTAGCCCGACGCCAACGAGAGCACCTTGTGCCCGACCCGTCGGGAGCCCTTCGTGGCTGCCGCGATCTCGGCCGGGGTGGCGATCGACCAGCCGTCGTTGGCGGTGCCGACCGGAGGCTCGCCGCAATCCACGGCACCCGAGCGGATCGTGCTCATCGTGCGCTTGACGAACGGCCGAGACGACTTGGGTGTGCCGTCGGCGTAGTAGACGCCAGACTGCCAGCGGTTGTGGTCGGTCTCGTCGGTCACGTGGAAAATCAGGAACCCGCGCACGGTGGGCTGGCAGGCGGCCATCTGCAGCGCCTCGTCGTAGTACGTCGCCTGAACGCCCTCGCTGACCGGCTTTGTGGTGGCCGGTTCGTGGCCGCCGTAAAGCCGGCTCTTTGCGTCGGGAATCTGCGAGTCGACGCCGTACTCGTCGTACACGATCGGCAGTCTGGAGCCCCGCTGCGCCGTGCCGTCGAACGCCTGGCCGAGCAGGGTGACAAGCTTGCCGTAATCGGCGAGGCCGAGGGAAGTGCCCGTCGCGTGCGCGAACGTCGGCGGGGTGCTCGAGTTCTCACCGTAGGGATGGAACGCGAAGCCGTCCATGATCGGCTTCTTGCGGTTCAACGCCCGGTAGGCAGTGCCCATGTCCCGGATGAACGTCGTCGGAGAGTGTGTGTCCCGCCCGGTGCCGGGCCGATCGATTCCCCGCGGTGAGACGGAGCCGCCGTTGATGAAGACGCCCTTGTCGGCCGCCTTCATTGCGTCGTAGGTCCGGGCCAGCAGCTGAACGTAGGCGGTGGCCGCGACATCCTCGCCACTCGGACCGAACTGCGGAAGCCAGTAGCGGTTGAGGTTCGGCTCGTTGCCGATGATGTACTCGCGAATGCCGGGCACCTGCCGGACGACGTCCGCAGAGAAGCGCGCGAACTCCGTGCGCGCGGTGGCAGTCAGCGGAGTGGTGTTGCTGCCGAAGTTCATGATCGTCGCGACGATCCTGATGCCGAGGAACTCACCGGCAGCGCCGATGGACTGGAGCGCAGCCAGTTCGTCAGGCGGGACCACGCTCTCACCCGGTTTCCAGATGATCGTGATCCGGATCGTGTCGAAGCCGGCGGCCTTTGCGAGCTGCATCTTGGCCATTGCGACGGCAGGGTCGGCATTCCGGCCCTCGTCCTCGGCCGCCCCCATGTACATCCGGTCGCTCGCAAGGGCACGCGCGGGCACGACGAGAACCGTCAGGAGACAGGCGAACGCGATTACGGATCGAAGCTGCAGCAAAGGGAGAAGAGGTGGGTCCGAACCCGGAATGTCAGGCCCTGAGCCAGTGTAGGAACCTGATCGGAAAGCGTCAACCTGGAAGAAGGCCAGTCAAGATCCCCCCTTCGGGGGAGCAGGTTCGTCCGGAAGACCCGATATTTGACACCAGTCAGGATCGTGTTGCCAAGGCTCTCGCCGCAGGGGGCCCCGGGAAGCTCGCCAACTTCCCACGATTCAGACTTTTCCAGGCGGCCCGGTCTCTCCACCCGGGCCGCCTTCTCTTTTCGGGGGGACCCATGGTTCCCCGTAAGCCCCCTCCTTCGCGGTGTCGACTCGGAGGTTGGTTAGCGCTCCGGCGTGACGCGATCACGCCTCCGCGCGCGGGACCCTTCTCGCCCTAGCCGGATCTGGGCGGTGGGGATCGGTCCGCAGGCATGAGGCTTCGGCTTTTGGCGTCTTCTTCAGGGCTAGGCTGGACTGGTGGCGTCCAAGTTCGAAGAACAGCTGAAGGCCATGCCGGCGCGGCCCGGGGTTTACCTGTTTCGGGACAGGGCCGGCGAGGTGCTGTACATCGGCAAGGCGAAGTCTCTGCGGCCCCGGGTGCGGTCCTACTTCCAGCAGAGCTCCGACACTCGCACGTCGATCCAGCAGTTGCCCGATCGGGTCGAGGACATCGAGGTCATCGTCACCCAGAACGAGGTCGAGGCGCTCCATCTCGAGCAGAATCTCGTCAAGCGGCACCGGCCGCCGTTCAACGTCCGGCTCCGGGACGACAAGTCCTTTCCCTATATCGCCGTCACGGTTGAGGACGAGTATCCGCGCGTGATGTTCACGCGGGAGCGGCACCGGCGCGGCGTCGTGTACTTCGGTCCCTACGCGAACGCGAAGAAGGTGCGCGAGACGCTCGACGTGCTGAACCGGGTCTTTCCGTACCGACCCTGTGAAGGCCCGAAGCCGGGGCGCCACTCCGGGATCCCGTGCCTGGACTACCACATCGATCGCTGTCTCGCGCCCTGCGTCGGCTATGTCTCGCAGGAGGACTACCGGGCGATCATCGAGCAGGTGATCACGTTTCTCTCGGGGGACACCGAGCCGATCCAGCGCGAGCTCGAGCGCAAGATGCAGGAGGCGGCCGGGGAGGAGCGCTTCGAGGAGGCGGCCCGGTACAGGAACCGTCTGCGGAGCGTTCAGCATCTCGCAGAGCGCCAGGCTGCCGATCGGCGCTCGGTGGGAACGATCGACGTGATCGGTCTGGCCGCCGAAGGTGACCGTGCCGTGGTGCAGGTCTTCCCGCTGCGCGACGGGAAGATGATCGACCGCTACTCCTTCCATCTCGAGAACGTCGAGGGACAGGACGCGGGCACCGTGCTCGAGTCCTTCTTCCTCGAGTACTACGGCTCCGCGCCGAGCGTTCCGCCGCAGATCGTCGTCCCGCGGGAGTCGGGCGACACGGCCGCGCTCGCCGGGTTCCTGTCGGAGCGACGCGGCGCCCGCGTCGAGGTTCGAGCGGCCGAACGCGGGGAGAAGCGGAGGCTCCAGGAGCTGGCGACGGAGAACGCGCGCCACGCGCTCGCCTCCGAGGCGCACCAGGCCGAGCTGAAGCGGCTGCGCAGGATCGAAGCGCTCGAGGAGCTGCGCGAGGTGCTGAACCTCGAGGCGCTCCCGCTGCGCATCGAGTGCTTCGACATCTCGACGGCCATGGGCCAGGACAACGTCGGCTCGATGGTGGTCTTCCAGGACGGCGTCGCCAAGAAGGCGCACTACCGGAAGTTCGGGGTCCGCGGGCAGGAGGGCATGGATGACTTCGCCGCGATGGCCGAAGTCGTCTCGCGCAGGTTCGCGCGGCTCTCCGATGTGACCGCGGAGGAGTACGACGAATCGTTCGCGGCGACGCCGAACCTCGTCGTGATCGACGGCGGGAAGGGCCAGCTGTCCGCCGCCCTGGCGGCGATGCAGGCGTTCGACCTCCCTCGAGTGGCGGTGGTGGCATTGGCCAAAAGGGTGGAGGAGGTCTTCGTTCCCGGCCAACCTGACGCGATCCTGCTCGCCGCACACTCGCCCGGGTTACAGCTGTTGCAGCGGATCCGGGACGAGGCCCACCGGTTCGCGGTCGGCTTCCACCGCCAGCGGCGGGACACGCGCTCGTTCGCGTCGATCTTCGACGAGCTCGAGGGCGTGGGCCCCGCCCGGCGCCGCGCGCTCCTGCAGCACTTCGGCTCGGCCGAGCGCTTCCTCGCGGCGACGCAGGAGGAGCTGGAGGGCGTCCCCGGTGTCCCGGCGAAGACGGCGCGCTCGATCTACGCCCAGCTGCACAAAGCCGGCCGGGCCTAGAACCCAGTCCCTCGATAGGGGGCACTCGCGTCAGCGATCCCTTTGTCGGTGCGACCGGCCGATACCCAGAGGGCCGCAACATGGAAGGCCGCACACTCACACCCAGCCGCGCACCGCAGCGCGCGACCTCGGGGCTAGGCAACCGCCTACGCCAGCTTCGCGTCGCCGCGGGTCTGACGCAGTCGGAGCTGGCCAGCGATCGGTTCTCGAAGGAGTACGTAAGCCAGATCGAACGCGGCAAGACGCGTCCAACCCAGGAGACGCTCGCCTGGATTGCAGAGCGGCTCGGTGTCGACGTGTCGTACCTCGAGACCGGGCAGAGCTGGGACGAGTACGCGGAGGCCGAGGCGGCAGTCGTCCGCGCGGAGGCAGCGGTCGAGGGACAGCGTTTCGACGAGACGCTCGAAGCCCTGGCGGGTCTGCAGTACTCGCCCGAGGCTCAGGAGCTCGAGTTCCGCGCACGCCTGGCGGAGGGCTGGGCCCGCATGAACCTGGGCGAGCTGCGTCCTGCGCTCGACTTGCTGGCGCGCGCACGCGAGCTGTCCGAGCAGGACTCTTTCTCCGACGTGGAGCGCGCCGACGTCCTCTACCACATGGGCGTGTGCCGTTACAAGCTCACGTCGATCAACACGGCGCAGACGCTGTTGAGCGAGGCGCTCGACCTGGCCGACCGCTCGGGTCTCCCGTGTGACCGGCTGCGCTCGCACATTCTGGAATGGCGTTCGCGGTGTTCGCGCAGACAGCGCGACTTCGCCGCGGCACGCGAAGACATCGAGCGCGCGCTCGAGCTCGCCGAGCGAATCGACGACACCCTTACCGTGGCACACGTCACGTTCCAGGCTTCGGTCGTCGCCGAGCGGGACGGGCAGTGGCTGCGCGCCCGCGCGCTGGCCGAACGGGCGAGGGAGCTCTACGAAGCGCACGGCGACCGGCAGAACGTCGGCCGGCTCCTCAACAACCTTGGCGGGCTCAACTACCTCCTCGGCAAGTCCGACGAGGCGATCTCCTACCTGAAGCACGCCTTCTCCGTCGCTCTCGAGGTCGGCAGCGAGCCGGATGCCGCGCAGGCGGTCTCGTCGCTCGCCCAGGTCCATCTCGGCGCGGGTGACTGGAGCCTGGCGGAAGAGCAGGCCAGTCACGCGCTCGAGCTCCTCGAGGGCCGGCCGGACTTTCTCGACGAGATCGGCAACGCGCAGATCGTGCTCGGCCGCGCGCTGCTCGAGCAGGACCGCCTCGACGAAGCGGAGCACGCTTTCGCCGAAGCCGAGCTCAGCTTGGCACAGCTCTCCTCAGCCAGCCACCGCGCGGTTGCCTGGACGGCCCAGGGCGACCTCGCTTCGCGTCGCGGCGACGACAAGGCCGCCGCCTCGCTCTACCGGCGCGCTGCTGAGGCCCTGCAGGACGTGAGGTTCTAGGAAAGGAGGTGATCAGGATGCTGCGGAAGATCTCCACCCTTGGGGCAATCGTCGTGGTCGCCGTGACGTTCGGCGTCGGCAGTGCGGCAGCGAAGCCCAAGAACCCCAGCTCGCCGGCTGTCACGCACAGCAACGGCAACTGGGCTGACGGTTTCTCGGACGGTCGTTAGCGGCCGTCCGAGGCTCTCGCCCGCGCCGGCTCGGTACCGGCGCGATCGGCCTCGGCCGCCCGCCGGACGTGCAACGTTCCGGTCATCAGCAGAATCGCGGTGAAGCCGACGATTGCGTTGACGACGATGAGGGTCACGCGCATGCCGACGCTGAAGCTCAGGGCGACGCTCTTCGAGGTGACGTGGCGGAAGATGTAGACGAGCAGGGCCTGCTCCGTACCGATCCCGGCCGGGC
>VAWR01000065.1:14256-18534 GCA_005885245.1 Actinomycetota bacterium
TGTGTACCGTCGCGGGAATGCCGAATGCGCGCAGGAAGAAGAAGACTGTTACGAGCCGGAGCGACCAGTCGACGACCTGCCAGAGAACGACCCGGCGGAGGTAGTACGAACGATCGCGGAACGCGCTGAACCCCTGCGCGACCTTGGCTTTGAATTCGTCGACGCGCTCCGCGACCCAGGCCACGAACGCCGTACCGAAGAGCAGCAGCAGGCCGAAGAGGATCAGTCCCGCGGTGGGGTGCCGAAAAGCCCAGCCGTAATCGAGCGCCGGCAGCTTCGGGCTCTTCAGCGCGTTGAGTCCAGGCAGGACATGCTGGGTGATCGCCCAGAGGACGAAACAGCTGGCCACGGCCATGTCGAACAGGGTCTGCAAGAGAGACGTCGAGACGAGCGTCGTATAGGTCGAGCCTTCGACGCGGCGCTTCGCGAGGAAGAGCCGGACGACGTCACCGCCGCGTGCGGGGATGAGGGCGTTCACCCCTGTGCCCGCGACATAGGCGCCGAACATCTGACGCCAACGCACCGGGCGGTCGGGATAGGCGGCATGCACGATGTTTCGCCAGGCACGTGAGACGGCGAGCAGCTTGCCGAGGTGGCAGAGGATGCCGATCGCCAGCCACTTCCATTCCACCGAGGTCAGGTGGTTGAAGAAGACCCCGATCGCGTGTAGGACGGAATGGATCACGACTGCAGTGTGGCGCTTCTAGAAGTCTCCGCCTCCGCCTCCGCCGAAGTCTCCGCCGCCGAAGTCCATGCCGCCCCCGAGGTCGCTGCTCCCGCCGCCGCCCGCGTCGCTCCAGTTGCCGAAGCCCGGGACGAGAGCGAGCACCGCGACCGCGGACGCGAGCAGCCCGATCCCTCTCACCGTCGCTAGAGGGCGCCGCGCCCGTCGTCGGGCGACATGAAGGGGTAGCGGTAGTCGGTCGGCGGGTCGAACGTCTCCTTGATCGTGCGGGGGCTGACCCAGCGGATCAGGTTCCACATCGAGCCCGCCTTGTCGTTCGTCCCCGACGCGCGTGAACCGCCGAACGGCTGCTGTCCGACGACCGCGCCGGTCGGCTTGTCGTTGACGTAGTAGTTCCCCGCCGCGTACCGGAGCTTCTCGTCGGCGAGGTCGAGAGCCTCGCGCTCCCGCGCGAAGACCGCGCCGGTCAGTCCGTACGGGGCTCCCCGGTCGATCAGCTCGAGCGTCTCGCCGTACTTCGCCTCAGGATAGACATAGGTCGTGACGACCGGCCCGAAGAGCTCCTCGCGCATCGTTCGGAAGTTCGGATCGGTGGTCTCGAGCACGGTCGGCTCGACGAAGTAGCCCTCCGAGTCGTCATAACCACCGCCGACGAGCACGTCGACCTTGTCGGCCGCCTTCGCTTCCTCGATCGCCTGCTTCTGCGTCTTGAACGAGCCGGCGTCGATGACCGCACCCATGAAGTTCTGGAAGTCGGAGACGTCGCCCATCTTGATCGTGCGCACTTCTTCGACAACACGCTCGCGGATCTCGGGCCAGAGGTTCGATGGAGCGAAGATGCGCGAGGCCGCGGAGCACTTTTGACCCTGATACTCGAAGCTTCCGCGCACGATCGCAGTCGCCACCGCCTCGGCGTCTGCGGACGGATGCGCAACGATGAAGTCCTTCCCGCCTGTCTCGCCGACGATCCGTGGATAGTTGCGGTAGTTCGCGATGTTCGACCCGATCGACTTCCACATCGACTGGAAGACAGGGGTCGACCCCGTGAAATGAACGCCGGCGAGCTCGGGACTCGCCAGGGCCGGGTCCCCGATGTCGGCGCCCGAGCCATAGACGAGGTTGATCACGCCGGGCGGCAAGCCGGCCTGCTCGAAGAGCTTCATCAGGAAGTGCGCCGAGTACGCGGCGGTAGACGCCGGCTTCCACACGATCGTGTTGCCCATCAGCGCGGCACTTCCCGGCAGATTGCCTCCGATCGCCGTGAAGTTGAACGGCGTGACTGCGAGGACGAACCCTTCGAGAGGTCGGTACTCCATGCGGTTCCAGGTCCCCGGCCCGGAGCTGGGCTGTTCCTCGTAGATGCGCAGCATGAACTGGACATTGAAGCGGAAGAAGTCCGTCAGCTCACACGCGGCATCGATCTCGGCCTGGTGAGCGGTCTTGGACTGGCCGAGCATCGTGGCGGCGTTCAGGGTCGCTCGCCAGGGGCCGGAGAGAAGCTCCGCGGCGCGGAGGAAGACCGCAGCCCGCTCTTCCCAAGATGTCCGATGCCAGTCCTCCCAGGCCGCCGCGGCGGCCTTGATCGCCTGGTCGACGTGGCGCGCGCCGCCTTTGTGCACTGTCGCGAGCACGTGATCCTTGTCGTGTGGCATCACGGCCTCGAAGGTCTCGCGGGTTCGCACTTCCTCGCCGCCGATCACCATCGGCGCGTCGATGCGCTCGGACTGCATCTGCTGGAGCCGAAGACGCAGCTCCTCGCGCTCGGGTGTCCCGGGTGCGTACGACTTCACCGGCTCGTTCTGGGGCGGCGGCGGGCGGAAAAGGCCGGGCGCGGCGGACATCGAGAACGATTGTAGGCTTGAGAACCGTGTCGGTGACGCCGGTCTCCTACGAAGCCGAAGGCTGGGGGATAGGGGAGGTGTGGCTGGACGGCGAGACCCTCGTGTGGCACGAGCTCCCTCGGCCTTCTACTGCTACACGCGCGCGTGTGCGCGGGACCCCCACCCAGGGTGGGGAGACTTTCCCGCCGCCCTCGCGGTCCACGCTACCCGGGCAACGCGCACGCGGAGGTGACCGTCCCGCCCCAAAAGCGGATCGATTGATTCACAGGATCAAGGGCTACTTCGCCGGCGATCGGGTCTCTTTCGACGACGTGCAGCTGGAGCTCGACGGCTGGACTCCCTTCCAGCTCGCGGTTGTCCGGGCGCTTCGCCGCGTTCGATACGGCGAGGTCGTTTCGTACAGCGACCTGGCGCGGCTGGCCGGATACCCACGGGCGCAGCGGGCCGCCGGGACGTTCTGCGCACGCAACCGGTTCGGGCTCGTCGTTCCGTGCCATCGGGTGGTCGGCGCAGACGGCCTCGGGTCCTACGGCTCGCTCGGCCTCGACTACAAGCGGCGGCTGCTCGCACTCGAAGGTGTCGCTGTCTGAGGATCTCAGACACGAGCTCGCGGCGATCACGCCGCGAAGCGCGTGCGACCGCCTGGCCGAGCTCTCGGGCCTGTGCCATTCGGCGGGCAGCGTGCACCTGAAGGGGCGAGGCGAGGTCTCCGTCCACCTGGATCTCTCCGATCCGGCGGTCGCGCGCAGGACGTTCAGTCTCCTACGCGCTTTCGGGGTCGCCTCCGAGATCCGGACCTACCGGCGGCACGCCTTCGACGGGGCGACGCGCTATCAGCTACACATCGCGGGAGACGAGCGGGCGCTTCAAGTGCTGAACGAGGCGGGTGTCCTGAGCGCGCGGTTGACACCCCTCGAGCATCCGCCGCGACGCGTCGTCGCACGCGCCTGCTGCCGCGCCGCATATGTTCGCGGTGCGCTCCTCGGCGGTGGCTCCCTCAGTGGGCCGCGCTCGCCGCACCTCGAGCTGCGGAGCTCCGGTCCGCGCGGCGCGAGCTTCCTTGCGGAGCTCGCCGCGGAAGAGGGAGCTCGGCTCGGCGTCCTCGACCGCGGCCGTCACGCGATTGCGTACGCCAAAGGTGTAGAGGCGATCGCCGACGTTCTCGCACTCGCGGGTGCAAGCCAGGCCGTGCTGCTCTTCGAAGAGCGCGCGGTGATGAGCGCCACCCGCTCGCGAGCGAACCGCCTGGCGAACGCCGACCACGCGAATCTCGTGCGTACGAGTCGGGCTGCACACGAGCAGCTACGGGCAGTCCGGCGGCTGCGTCGCAGTGGACAGCTGGCGAGGCTACCGTCCCGGCTGCAGGAGATCGCCGAGTTGCGTGAAAAGCACCCGACGTTGCCGCTCAGAGAGCTGGCAGCGAAATGCCGTCCACCGGCAACGAAAGCCGCCGCGCACAGACGTCTCAAGAAGCTGCAGGAACTCGCGTCCTAACTTGATGCGTATCCCGCCCGAGCGGCCGCCGCTTTTGTTTCGCAAAGGCGGCGGGCCGCCGAGGCAGCGCTTTGCGCTGCCGACCATAAGAGGTCGGCCGGCTTTGCCGGTCGGCCGTATCCGGCCCGAGCGGCCGCCGCTTTTGTTTCGCAAAGGCGGCGGGCCGCCGAGGCAGCGCTTTGCGCCGCCGACCATAAGAGGTCGGCCGGCTTTGCCGGTCGGCCGTATCCGGCCCGAGCGGCCGCCGCTTTTGTTTCG
>VAWR01000180.1 GCA_005885245.1 Actinomycetota bacterium
CGAGAAAGCCCTTGTTGATCCGCGTCGTTCGAAGGACGTCCGCGCCGAGATCCCCGACGAGAGACATCGCCGAGAGCCGCAGCATCCCGCCCGTCACGAGCACCGTGATTCCCGGCGCATCGGCGAGCGCCGTCGCGACGAGCAGGCCGTTCGTGACGACTACCAGCTCCCGCTTGGAGCGAAGCTCGAGGGCGAGGTAGTAGGCGGTCGTGCTCGCGTCGAGGGCGACGGCCTCACCCTCGGCGACCATCGCCGCCGCGGCGCGGGCGATCGCGCGCTTGCGCTCGACCTCGAGGCGTAGCCGCAGATCGAACCCCACCTCCGACTGCCCCAGCTGCAAGGCCCTGACACCGCCGCGGATCCGTGCGACGAGTCCCTGCTTGGCGAGCGTGGTCAGGTCGCTGCGGACGGTCACCTCCGAGACTGCGAAGGCTTCCGAAAGTTCCGCAACCTGTAGGTAATCGCGGCTCTCGAGCAGATGCAAGACGTGCTGCATGCGCTCCTGCTGCGTCAAATTGCGAAGTTCTTCCGAGGCGCCGATTGCGCGACCCTACTCCCGCCCCGCTGGGCAAGTCAAGAGATACCAGCTGCTCACTTACGAAATGATTCAAAACGAAAGCTGACTCGTAATTCAGCCGCGGATACGTCAGACTCGCCGCTCATGAAAGGCGACGCAGTGTTCTCCCGCCTTGATGCTCTCGAGATCGAGACTCCGTCCTGGGCGTACGGAAACTCGGGTACGCGCTTCCACGTCTATCCGTGGCCAGGCGCCGCCCGCACCGTTTGGGAGCGGATCGACGACGCAGCACTCGTCCACGAGTTGACCGCCTGCTGCCCGAGCGTGGCTTTGCATATCCCATGGGATACCGTTGACGATTGGAGCGCGCTCGGTGACTACGCACGCGGTCGGGGCATCCGGATCGGTGCGATCAACCCGAACCTTTTCGGTGACGACTCCTTTCGTCTTGGAAGCCTGGCCAACCCCGACGCCGCCGTTCGGCGGCGCGCACTCGACAAGTGCCTCGACTGCGTCGAGATCGCGCGACAGCTTGGTTCCACGATCATCAGCCTCTGGCTCGCCGACGGAACGAACTACCCGGGGCAAGACGACTTGCGAGGCCGTCACGCTCGGCTCCTCGCAGGGCTCGAAGAGCTCTACGCCGTCCTATCCCCCGACCAGAAGTTGCTCGTCGAGTACAAGTTCTTCGAGCCCGCCTTCTACAGCACCGACCTACCCGACTGGGGGACCGCAGCCCTCGTCTGCCGGCATCTTGGCCCTCAGGCGCAGGTGCTCGTCGACACCGGACACCATCCGCAGGGCACGAACATCGAGCAGATCGTGGCGCTGCTGGTGGCGGAGGGCTTGCTCGGCGGCTTCCATTTCAACAACCGGAAGTACGCAGACGACGACCTGATCGTCGGTTCCGTCGACCCGTTCGAGCTGGTCCGGATCATGCACGAGATCGCGCTCGCGGAAGTCGAGGCGTCGACTGCATTCATGATCGACCAGTCGCACAACGTCGAGGGAAAGATCGACGCGATGCTCCAGTCGGTCATGAACATCCAGACGGCGTACGCGAAGGCCCTCTTGATCGACGACGCCGTCCTGACGACGGCGCAGACAGAAGGGGATGTGCTCGGCGCCCATCGGGCGCTCACCGACGCGTTTGAGACGGACGTACGTCCGCTCCTCGCGCGGTGGCGAGCGGATAAAGGACTCGACTCCGACCCGGTCCGGGCGTTCCGGGACGGCGGTCAGGCGGAGCAGAGAGCGCACGAGCGCGGCACCGCTCCGGTCGAGAGCGCCTACGAGAAGCGGTGACCGAAGGTCAAGCCGAGCCGATGCGCGTCGGTGCGATCGGCGTCGGCATCCACGCGCTGACGTCCATCTTGCCGAACCTCCCGGGCGCGGGAATCACGCTCTCTGCGACCTGCGCACGACACCTCGCCCGGGCTGAAGCGGCCTCGGCGCGGTTCGGGTGCCGAGCAGCGTTCGACGACGCGGAGCGGATGCTCGACGCGGTCGCCCTCGACGGTGTCGTCGTCGTCGTGCCGCCCGATCAGTTCTCGAGCGTCGTTCGGGCGTGCATTCGCAGAGGGGTTCCCGTCTTTGCCGAAAAGCCTGCGGCCAACGACGCCGCCGAGGCCGCCGATCTTGCGGCGGAAGCCGCTGAGTCTGGCGTCCCTGTCGTCGTCGGTTACATGAAGCGGTTTGCCGGCGCCTACCGCCTAGCGAAGGAGCTAACGGGGAAACCCGAGTTCGGCGCATTGACGATGGGCTCCTTCACGTGGTCAATGGGACCGTTCGCCGACCGGTTCGACATGCGCGATTGGCTGTTCGAAAATCCCGTGCACCACTTTGATCTTGCGCGATTCTTCTTCGGCGAACTCGAGGACATTCACGTCCAGCGAGGCAAGGGGACCGAACACACCGTTGCCGCCCTCGCCACGTCGGAGTCCGGTGCGGTGGTGAACATCCGCGCCAACACGACGGGCAGCTGGGAGCAACACAACGAAGCTGTCGAGATCTTCGGCGAAGGCCACTCGCTCTTCGTCGACAACATCGACACATGCACGTGGCGTCCGCCAGCGCGTCCGGAGCACACCTGGCGACCCAACTACACGGTGCCGGTCGCGCTCAACATGACAAGCGCCACAATGGGCTTCGGGCCGGAACTCGAGCATTTCCGCCGCGTAGTGACCGAGGGCATTCCGAACGAGTCCGACCTCTCGAGTGCGGCAGCGACGCTAGCACTGACAAGCCAGATCGCGGAACAGGCCTTGCAAGGCTAGGCCGAGGAGCCTGCCTCCGGCTGAAGAGGCCGCAGGGCGCGCCAGAAACAGCTGCTGATGGCCACTCGCGGCACGCTCGCGCCAACGACCGCCGACGCGCGGGCTCCTTGTTGCCTCCGTAGTTGACGAGAACCGCGTCCGCACGAGCGACTCCACTTCCCTCACTGTCACGCCATTACGCGCGCTTGGAGCGAAACGCTTTGATCTTGGTGGTGCGCGGGTCCTTCATCAGTCGCTTGTACTCGGGCGATTCAACAGCGATCAGGGCGATCTTGCCTTCGGCGTTGTTATGCATTCCCCAGCCGTAACGCTTCGCCAACGCCGACACGCGAAGGTGCGGGTGGCCCTTGCTCAAGAACTTCTCGCGTTCGTTCGGCCAGCTGGCCTTCGGGATGTCATGGAGAACGGCGTACACCTCAAAGGCAATGTCTTCTTCGGTGTACGTGTACGGATCCTTGACGAGCAGCTCGTACTCGACCACTGCCTTCGTCTTCTTGCCACCTCTTGCTTGCGGTACTTGCCCTTCAGTGGCCGGACAGTCGTCGGCGACCTCGATCAACGTGTCGTAGTAGTTCATGCGGCCTGTCGGACGACCTCGTAGGTGAGGTAGGCGAGGTCGTCGACGGTCCGGGTCTCGAGGAGGCGCACCGGCCTTTGGTCGCTGGTCTCGCCGAAGAGGCGCTCGCCGGCTCCGAGCACGACCGGGTAGATCATCAGCCGCAGCTCGTCGACCAGGTCGTGGTCCATCAGCGTGCGGACGAGCCGGATGCTGCCGGCGACGACGATCTCCCCGTCTAACTCCTGCTTCAGCTTTGAGACCGCCTGCATGACGTCGCCCGCAAGCACCGTCGAGTTATTCCAGTCGGGATCCTTCAGAGTCGAGGACACGACGAACTTGGGCATTTCGTTCAACCTGTGCGCCAATTCGCCGCTTCGGGATGGCCACCGCGCGGCGAGGAACTCGTAGGTTCGCCGACCGAACAGCTGGGCCTCGGCGCCCAGCGCCTCGTCGAGCAGAACCTTGGCCGCCTCTTCGCGACCCCGCTCACCGACACGACCGACCCAGCCGCCGCGCCCGAAGCCCTCCGCACCGGCCGGGTCCTGGACGACTCCGTCGAGCGTGATGTTCTCGCTGACGACGATCTTTCCCATTCAGGTTCTCCTTTCGCTGGCGTTCTCAGCTACGGCCGTCAATGCCTAGCCGCGTAATGGGACGCCGAACGCTGCGTACATGGCGTAGAAGGACCACACGCCCAGGCCGAACATCGCCGTGATAACGGCGGCTGAGGTCAGGCCGGCTCGCCATGCACGGCCGGGAATCCTGGTCACCAGCCAGGCGC
>VAWR01000181.1 GCA_005885245.1 Actinomycetota bacterium
CCTTGGGGTTTGTTCTTGGCGCTTGAATCGGTCCACGGGCGGCGGCGCCTTCGGCGTCCCCGCCCGTGTGCGGTCGGCCTCCTCGTAGCCGTAGGCGAACTGATGCGGGCGCGGCCGCGAAAGCGCCCGTGACCGCACGGTTCGCGAACAACCGCCCAGCACCAACACCAATAGGAGTGCGCGGGCTCCGCCCGCGCACGTTCCCCGCGATGAGCGGCGTACCCAAACCCGCGCGAAAGCGGAAGCTTTCGCGCGGGGTCAATCGCCGACGATGTCGCCCGGCTCCGTCATGGCCTCGATGGCATCCTGTGCCTGCTCGACGGACGCCTCGGGAACCGACACGCTGACGGAATCGTCTTCTCCGTCGGCGATCTCGGACTCGATCCCGGCGGAGCGGAGAATCTCCTGGATCTCCTCTGCCTCCGTCACGTCGCCCGCGACGGCGACTCGCACCATGCTCGTCATTCCGGCGCCGATGATACGGCCTCAGGCTCACGACGGTGGAGCGCGCCGCCCTTGACGAGGTGGGGCGAGCCGCGCTCTGCGAACGGCATGTCGATCACGTCGAAATCGCGCGGCACGACGGTCTCGGCGAAGATCTCTCGCGCTTCTCGCGCGATCTCCGGACCGAAGTAGCGGTTCGAGAGATGCGTGAGCGCGAGCAGGCCGACGTTCGCGCGGCGGGCCACGTCTGCGGCCTGGGCAGCCGTCTGGTGCATGGTCTCGTGCGCACGGCCGCGCTCCTCCTCGGAGAAGGTCGCCTCGGTGACCAGGACGTCTGCCCCCCACGCCGACTCGACGATTCCCTCGGCGGGAGCGGTGTCGCCGGTGATCACCAGCTTGCGTCCCGAACGAGGCGGGCCGAGTACCTGGTCGGCCGTCACGGTGAGGCCGTCCGGAAGCGTGACGGCCTCGCCGCGCTGAAGGACGCCACGGGCGGGGCCGTCGGGCACTCCGAGCGCGTCGGCGGCTTCGACGTCGAACCGGCCGGGACGGGTCGATTCGATCAGGGACCAGCCGAGCGCCGAGACGCCGTGCGCGACGGCGAAGGTCGCGAGACGATACCCGTCGCGCTCGAGGACGTCACCGGGAGCGAGCTCGTGCAGTCGAAGCTCGTAGGTGAGCTTTCCCACCACGCGCTTCAGTGAGCCAAGGAGATCGACGAGCCCACGCGGTCCGTAGACCTCGAGCGGCAGCTCGCGTCCACGCAGTGCGAAGGTCTTGAACATGCCGGGCAGTCCGAGGACGTGGTCGGCGTGGAAATGCGTGACGAAAACCTCACGGAGCTCGACCAGCCCGACCGACGAGCGCAGGAGCTGGCGCTGGGTTCCCTCGGCGCAATCGAAGAGGAGCCGCTCCCCACCCCTCCGCACGAGCAGAGCGGCCGGGGCCCGCTGGGCTGTTGGCATCGAACCGGCGGTGCCCAGGAACACGACGTCGAGATCCACGGGGCGATTCTAGGTTTGTGGCCTCAAGTCATCCTTCGCACAAGCCGATACGCGCCCTGAGGAAGACGGATGTCGTCTCATGCGGCTTCAGGGGTCTCCGGTGGCTGGGCGCTTCACCGCTCGGTCACGCTTCTGCGTGTCTTCTTGGTGGCGAGCGCCGGCATTCTCCTCATCGGAGCGATCATCCTGGGCTGGCTGCTGACCACTGCAATCCAGAGGCAATCGCTCGACGATGCGAGGGCGAGCCTGACCCAATACGTCGACGGGGTGCTGCGACCGCAGCTCGTGCGCGCGGACAGGTTGCACATCTCGCCTCATCTCCCGCGGCAGCTGAAGGCGCAGTTGCGACGGCAGCCCGACCTCGTCTCCGTGAAGGTCTGGCGCCCGGACGGGACGCTCGTCTGGACGAACCGTGCTCCGGAGCGAATCGGCCGACGCTTTCCCTCCGCGGTTGCCGGGGACCTCGGCGAGACGATCGCGCTGAAGCGGGCTCACGCGTCCATCAACAAGCTGGGTGACGACGAGGACGCCGCGGAGCGCGCGCTCGGTCTTCGTCACGTCTTCGAGGTTTACGCCCCGATCATGAGCTCGGACGGCAGGCACGCGTTGGGGGCATACGAGATCTACGCGAAGCCCGACCGCGCGGAGAGCTTCATCGCCTCTCGCAAGCGCGTGATCTGGATTGCCGTGATCGCGGTCTTCGCGGCGCTGTACGCGGCTCTCGCGTTGCTCGTACGCCACGCGTCGTCGACAATGCAACGCCAGGCGATCACGCTTCGTGCCCGCTCCCGTCAGCTGATGGATTCCTACCGCCGCCTCGAGGAGAGCTCCCTGGAGGCAATCGAGAGCCTCAATGCCACCGTCGACGCGAAGGATCCCTATACGGCGGGACACTCAGCACGCGTTCAGCGCATCGCCCTCGCGGTCGCGGCCGAGCTCGGCGTGGCGCCCGAGCGGCTCGATGCCGTCCGTTTCGGCGGCCTCTTCCACGACATCGGCAAGATCGCCGTCCCGGACAGCATCCTGACCAAGCCGGGCAGGCTCGACGAGGAGGAGTTCCAGGAGATCAGGCGCCATCCGGCGGACGGCGCCGAGATCGTGTCCCACTTCAGCCGCCTCCACGAGGCCGTGCCGTTGATTCGCCACCACCACGAACGCTGGGACGGCAATGGTTATCCCGAGCGCCTCGCCGGCGACGCGATTCCCCTGGAGGCCTGTGTCGTCGGACTTGCCGATGCCTGGGATGCGATGACGACCGATCGTCCATACCGGCCCGCGATGTCCGTCGAGAAAGCAACGGCGGAGGTGCGGCGCTGCCGTGGATCGCAGTTCTCGCCGGCGGTCGTGGATGCCTTCTTCAGCGCGTTCCGACGGCAATCCTCGCTGTTCGAACCGGACGAACCAATCCTCGACGACGCCGCCACTGCCTGAGGCCGCGTTACTCTCGGCGCGTGCAGGGTGCCGTCGGCTTGAAGGTCACGACCTGGGGCACGGGCGACCCCGCCGTCTTCGTCCACGGCAGTCTGGGCCGTGGAGAGGCAACGTGGAAGGAGCAGCGTCCGCTCGCGGACTCCTATCGGCTTGTGCTCGTCGACCGCCGCGGCTTCGGCGGGAGCCCTGGCGACGGTCCGGTCGACTTCGACCGTGATGCCGACGACGTCGCGGGGCTCCTCGAGGACACGCACCTCGTGGGCCATTCCTACGGCGGCGTCGTTTCGCTGCTCGCTGCCGCCCGCCGCCCCGAGGCGGTGCGCACGCTGACGGTGATCGAACCTCCCGCTCTCGGGCTCGTCCGCGGCAATCCCACCGTCGAAGAGTTCATCGCCGGTGTGCAGACGGCGGTCGAGGAGGCCACGGACCCGAGCGACTATCGCCTGCGCTTCCGGCGCGCGTTCGGCTTCCCCGCTCGGCGCGAGGAGTTGACGGGGGCCGATCTCGACGCGGCCTGGTCGTCCTGGCACGAACGACCGCCCTGGGAAGCCGAGATTCCGCTCGACGAGTTGCGCGGTTTGCGAACGCTGGTCGTGCGCGGGGACTGGAGCGACGCAGGTCCGCGGGCACGCGAGCTCGGCGGCGCCGCGCTACACGCGGTCTGCGACGTGCTCGAGCGCGAGCTCGAAGCCGATTCGGCAACGCTTCCTGCGGCGCACAACCCACAGCTGCTCGGCGAGCCGTTCAATGAGTGTCTGCGAGGCTTCTGGGACTCGGCGTGAGCGACATCCGCGATCTCATCCGCCGCGAGGTGTCGGCGAGCGAGCACGAGGAGATCCGCGAGCTGTGGAAGCGTCACTCGATCGCCGAGGACGAACGCGACCTGCCGGGTCTGATCTCGACGCTGACGCCGGACTGCGTCTACGAGCTGGC
Organism: Actinomycetota bacterium; assembly: GCA_005885245.1. Classification (GTDB taxonomy): domain Bacteria; phylum Actinomycetota; class Thermoleophilia; order Gaiellales; family Gaiellaceae; genus 3-1-20CM-4-69-9. The sequence goes on from VAWR01000181.1 coordinate 3,813, forward strand.
GCAAACCGGTCACCGCTGGGAGGGTCACGAGGGAGCGGCGCGCTTCTACCTGGAGCTCCTCTCCGCGTTCCCGGACATCCACTTCGATCTGACCGACATCGTGATCGGCCCGCAGGGCGTCTGCGAAGAGGCGGACGTGACCGGCACGCATCGCGCCGACTGGCTCGGTGTGCCGGCGTCCGGGCAACGCCTCGCGTGGAAGGTCGTGATCTTCTTCCCGTGGGACTTCGACCAGCGCCTCTTCCGCGGGGAGAAGGTCTACACCGCGGGCCTCCCGCTTCCCATCCTCTGAGCTACGGCAAGACCAGCTGCTGCCCGGCCACGATCGTCGTGCCGTGCAGGTGGTTTCGCTGCTG
>VAWR01000066.1 GCA_005885245.1 Actinomycetota bacterium
TGCAGTGGGGCCTCGACCCACGCCGGCACCACCACGACCACGCCGACGACGTCCACGTCTGCCACGACGTCGACAACCGCCTCGCCAACCACCACCGGCAAGAGGCCGCACAAGCCGAAGAAGGAGAACCTGCACGCTTCGACCCACAGCACGATCACGGGCTCGACGAGTCATGGCAACTCCGGGCACACGAAGAGCGGCACGAGCTCGACCCACGGCCACGGCGGCCACGCGAGTGGCAGCCACGGGCATGGTCATGGCGGCGGCAAGGGACACGGGAAGTAAGTCCAGCCTGTTTCGTCCGGAGAAGAGCCCCGCCAGCCGTGGGGCTCTTCTCGTTTCACGGGCCGACTTGACCTGCCACCATTACTCGCTGTGATCCGCGAGCTCCTCGAAGCCCGTGCCGGCGAGGACTACGATCTCTACGCACGGACGATCAATCCGCAGTTCATGCGGGTGCTCAAGACGATCGGCTTCGATCGAGTCTGGTCGCGGGCCGAGGGGCAGTACCTCTACGACCGAGACGGTTGCCGCTACCTCGATCTGCTTGGTGGTTTCGGGATGTTCAACGTCGGCCGGAACAATCCGCGCGTTCGCGAGGCGCTGGTCGAGACGCTCGAGCTCGAGACGCCCGGCTCGGTTCAGCTCGGCGTATCGCTTCTCCCGGGACTGCTCGCTGAGGAACTGTTGAAGCGCGCACCCGCGCGCCTGGCGCGGATCCTGTTCACCAGCTCGGGCACTGAGGCGATCGAGGCAGCACTCAAGCTCGGCCGCGCGGCCACGGGACGAGCGCGCGTCGTGTCGCTCGAGCACGGATTCCACGGCTTAACGCTCGGATCCCTCTCTGCCGGCGGGGACGCGCACTTCGTCGATCGCTTCGGCCCGCTTCTCCCCGGGTTCTCCCGGGTCCCGTTCGGCGATCTCGATTCGCTTGAGCGTGAGCTGCGCAGTGAAGACGTGGCGCTGTTTCTCGTGGAGCCCATCCAGGGCAAGGGTGTCAACCTGCCCCGAGCGCAGGAGCTGTGCCGGCGCTACGGAACGCTCTTCGCGGTCGACGAGGTACAGACCGGACTCGGCCGCACAGGCAAGTTGTTCGCATTCGAACACTGGGGACTCGAGCCCGATCTTGTGACCGTTGCCAAGTCCCTGTCAGGCGGCTACGTGCCGGTGGGTGCGCTGCTGATGTCGGCGCAAGTGTACGACGGCGTATTCGACTCGCTGGAGCACTCGGTCAGCCACGGTTCCACGTTCGCGCCCAACGATCTGGCGATGGCAGCTGGGCTTGCGACCCTTCGCGAGCTCGATAACCAGCAACTCGTCGAGCGTGCTGCGCGCCTGGGAGAGCTGTTGGTCGAACGCACGCGTCCGCTCGTGGAGAGTCACGACGTCGTCCGCGAGGTGCGTGGGCTCGGATTGATGTGGGCGATGGAGTTCGGTGAACCAGTTTCGGGGAGTATCGCGTGGCGCGTGATGGAACGGATGCAGACCGGTTTGTTCGCGCAGCTCGTGGTCGTCCCGCTCTTCACCAGGCATCGAATTCTCAGTCAGGTCGCGGGCCACGACCTGCCCGTGCTCAAGGGTCTGCCGCCGCTCGTTCTCGACGAGGAGGACGTCGAGACGTTCGCGGAGGCTCTTGACGACGTCATCGCCAAGGCCGGACGTCCGTCGCGAGTTGCCGGCCTGGCGCTGCGCGCAGCTAGAGCTCGGTGAGCTCCGCGTGGCGCTCCTTGAAGCACTGGCGCGCCCAGATCTCTGCCAGCGTCACGAGCCGTTCGCAGAACGCGCGCCTCTCGGAGGCATCGTCGGGAACGTGGTCCGGGGAGACCGCCACTCGCACCTGGTGAAGAACGACCTCCGCTTCCTCCGTCATCTCGTGCCGCTGCTCGCCGACGATCGAGACCTCGCCCGCCTCGGGCACGAGTAGCTTGCCCAGCTCCTCGAGCTCGGCGGTCGTCGCGTCACGACCGGCGAAGACGCCGAAGTTGATTCGGATCTCGAGCCCGGCGGGCTCTTCATCCGTGACGAACGCGATCACGTTCTCGACCTGCATCTGAAGTCGTATTACCAGGCTGCTCGAGAGCTAACCCTCTCTCGGCTCCCAGCGGAACTTCCGGATGGCAACCGCTATTCCAAGCGCTCCCCAGGCCGCGAGAACGGCAACGTTCATCGGCTTGTCCCACAATTCCTGTCCGTGGAGATAGATCCCGTTGATCGCATCGAGGAAGTACTTGAGCGGTAGCACGTCGCCGACCGCCCGAAGCGCCTGCGGATAGTGGCGCGTCGGCCCGAACGAGCCGGAGAGGAATGCCATCGGCAAGACGAGGACGTTGACGACCGCTGACGAGCCTTCGAGCGACCGAATGAATCCCGTCAAGGCGAGGCCGAGCCCGGCGAATGCCGCGCCCCCGAGTGCGAGGGCGAGCACGAGCGACACCAGATGTCCCGGCCACGGCGTCGACTTCAAGAGCCGGCCGAGTACGAAGAGCGCCGCAGTCTGGAGCGCGAACACGATCATGATCGAGGTGAGGACGGCTGCGAGGTACGTCGCCGGCGGAAGCGGCGTCCCGCGGATGCGCTTCAGGATTCCCGTCTCGCGTCGTGCCACGATGATGAGCGCGAGTCCGGCGAAGGCGGTGTTCGCCACGCCGTAGGCGAGCATTCCTGCGAGCAGCGCCCACGAAGCTGGATGGCCGTAGATGTGTCCGGTGTAGACCGCCGTCAGCAGCGTGAACAGCAGGAGTGGGAAGAGAAACACGAACACCGCCGACTCGCGGCTGCGCCAGAAAACGGTCTGCTCCCACCGAAGCTGATGCCTGAAGAGCCTCATTCGGCCGCCTCAGCGACCAGCGCGAGGTACACGTCTTCGAGCGTGGGACGTCGCACCTGCAGCCCCTCCAGCTCGCCGCCCTCGGCCAGAGCCTGCGTCGTCAACTCTTGCAGCACCCGGGTCGGTTCGGTCGTGCGGATCACGACCTCCTGTCCGTTTCGCCGGTAGCGAACTTCCGTCTCGCTCGCACCGCCGGTGAACTCCGCCGGCGTGCCTTCCCGGATGATCACGCCTTCGCGCAGGACCGCGACGCGATCGGCGAGCTGCTCCGCCTCGTCGAGGTAGTGCGTGGTCAGCAGAATCGTCTTGCCGAGGGACCGAAGCGACCGGATCATCTCCCACGCAGCGCGGCGCGCAGCGGGGTCGAAGCCCGTCGTCGGCTCGTCGAGGAAGACGAGGTCCGGGTCGCCGACGAGCGCGACGCCGAGATCGAGGCGGCGCTTCTGTCCACCGGAGAGCGTCTTCACGCGCGCGTCTCGTTTCTCCGAAAGCCCGACGAGCGCGATCACTTCGTCGATGTCGCGTGGCCTGCTGTAATAGCCGGCGAACAGCTTGTGCGTCTCGGCGACGGTCAGGGTCGGCCAGAGCTGCGATTGCTGGAGGACGATGCCGATGCGCTCGCGAAACGGCGACCCTGCCCGCCCCGGATCGAAGCCGAGCACCTCGACCTCTCCCCGGTCTCGCATGCGGTAGCCCTCGAGGATCTCGATCGTCGTCGTCTTGCCCGCGCCGTTTGGGCCGAGCAGGCTGAAGACCTCGCCCTCTGCGATCTCGAAGCTGATTCCGCGGAGGGCCTCGTGGCCGCCGTAAGACTTCCGGAGCTCTCGGACCGAGATCGCACTCACATCGTCGCAGGCTAACTGGTCGGCTTGCGTAGCCTGCGTGTATGGCGAAGGCTGAGGAGACGACCCTGATTCCGCGCTGGGTCGCATTGCTGCTCACCGCCGTCGCGGCCGGCCTGGTCGTGTGGACGCTGTATCTCACGTACGCGTTGCCTGCCCGCCACGTGACGGATCACTGGCGGATCGCGTGGGCTGGTTTCGACATCGGTCTCGCAGCCGCGCTCGCGGCGACGGCCGCGGGCGTGCTGCGCGAGGCTCGGTGGGTCGATGCGACCGCCGCCGTCGCAGCCACGCTCCTCATCACGGACGCCTGGTTCGACATCGTGCTGGCGGATGCGGGCTTCGAGCGGACGGAGGCGATCGTGCTCGCTGTGCTCGGCGAGATTCCGCTTGCGCTCTTCTGCAGCTGGGTCGTCCTGAACGCAGAACGTGCAATCGGATCTCTGAAAGAGTCGCAGCGGCGGCGACCGTGATCTACTGGCGCGTATGACACTCCGCTACGTCGTTGCCGATGTGTTCACGGACACGGCGCTCACCGGTAATCAACTCGCAGTCTTCACGGACGCCCGCGAGGTCGACGACGAGACGATGCAAAAGCTGGCGCGAGAGATGAACTTCTCCGAGACGGTCTTCGTGCTTCCTCCTGAGAACGGAGGCCACGCACGGATCCGTATCTTCACGCCCTCGAACGAGCTGCCGTTTGCGGGGCATCCCGTGCTCGGCTCCGCCTTCGTGCTGGCGGCGCCGTTGCAGCTCGGCGAGATCCGGCTGGAGACGGGCTCCGGCATCGTGCCCGTGACCCTCGAACGCGAAGGTGCGCGCATCATCTTCGGCTGGATGCAACAGCCGATCCCGACCTTTGAGGCGTTCGGCCGCGCTGAGGAGTTGCAGGAGGTACTCGGAGTGCGCTCGGGTCTGCCGGTCGAGCTCTACCACCTCGGGCCCGAGCACGTCTTCCTGGAGTTGAGCGGCGAGGAGCAGGTGGCGAGTCTCGCGCCCGACTTCAGGGCGCTCGCTCGCTTCCACGCGTGCATCAACTGCTTCGCCGGCTCGGGCAAGCGCTGGAAGACGCGCATGTTCGCGCCTGCAGACGGCGTTCCGGAGGACCCTGCAACAGGCTCGGCGGCCGGTCCGCTGGCCGTTCATCTAGCGCGCCACGGCCGGATCGGCTTTGGCGAAGAGATCGAGATCTCACAGGGTGCAGAGCTGAACCGTCCTTCGAAGCTCCACGCCAGGGTCGAGGGTTCGCCGGATCGCATCGAGCGCGTCGAGGTCGGTGGCTCAGCGATCACCGTCGCGCGTGGCGAATTCCAGCTGTAGCCCGCGCGAAAGCTTTCGCTTTCGCGCGGGGGTTGGGTACGCCGCGCACGTTTCGCGCGACAAGCGCCGTATCTAATCCGGAAGAAAGGCGACAGCCTTTATTTCGGGAAGCTCGGGGACGAGCGCGCGCCAGAAGATGCCGCCGTTTTCGGAGAGGTAGAGGCGGTTGCGCGCGGCGAACAGCATGACATCGGGATTGTCCTCGTCGACCGCGACCGCGAAGCCCGGCGGCAGGCCACCGCCCGCTTCGTGCCAGGTGCTGCCCGCGTCGTGCGAGACGGCGAGCGGCGGGCGCCGGTCGACGACGGCGACGACAGTGGCGCCCGCAGCGGCTGCGGCGACCACTCGTGGCAGCTCCACACTCGGCCTCTGCTGATCGAACTCGTCGGCCTCTCCGACCACCTCCTCGGCTTCGAGGTCGACCAGGTACGTGCCGGACGCGGTCTTTACGGCGGCGTTCACGTCAGCCTTTCTGCTAGCAGCGACCGCACGAGCTCCGTGGCGCGCTCGGCCGCCGGCACCGGGGTCAGGCCCTCAGCTCTGGCGGCGAGGTACGCGGCCGAGAAGAAGTCGCCCGAGCCCGTCGGGTCGGCGGCGACCGGCCAGGCGCCGACTTGCTCGGAGCGCCCGTCGAAATACACGCGTGAGCCTCGCTCGCCGTAGGTGACGAGGACCTCCGGCACGCCGAGCTTGTCGATCGCGCCGACGACCTCCGCCTCCTCCTCGGCGAGCTTGAGGATCTGCACGTGCTCGAGCATCGCGGGATCGAACTCCGCGTCGAGGCGCAGCGCGCCGGGCTCGGCGATGCGCACGAGCCCCTGCCCGTCGAATGAAAGCGTCCGCTGCTTTGCGATCGCCGCGAGGGTCTCCGCCGGGAAGTCCGAGCGCAGCAGAGGGGCGGCGTGCACCCATGCGCCGGGCGGGACGAGCTCGGCGTCTGCCGGCGTCCACGAGTCTCCGGGCTGCTCGACCGTCATGATTCGGGTGTCCCCCTCGTAGTAGAAGGAGAACGAGGTCGTCTTCGTGCCCTCGAGCGAGACGACGGGCTGCCCGAGCCCCGTCAGGTGCCGCGTATAGGGAACGCGGTCTTCCGGCCCGCAACGTGTGAAGATCGTCCCGCGCGTGCCGTACGTCCGCCATGCCTGCGCCGCGTAATAGGGACCGCCGCCGATGCGTGGCGGCCCGCCGTCAACGACGTCCCGGGAGAGGTTCCCGACGAGCGCGAGCGGCGGCACGTGCCGAGCCTAACGTCACGGCTCCCGCGGTCAGGAGCAAGGCGACGGCGAAACTCGGCACCGATGCTCCGAACCGATAGGCCGGAGTCGGCAAATGGCTCAACCACCTCGACCAGAAGCCCAGATCCGCCGGCTGATACAGCCATTCGTAGACCAGGAAGCCGGCGACCCAGGCGAGAATCGGACCCGGTCGCACCGATGGACCTTCGAAGATGTGACTGCGCGTGTAGTGCATTCCCGCGAGCAGCCAGTCCGCGACGAGGACGCCGAGCAGAGGGACGAACACGGCGCCGAGCAGGAGCAGGAAGCGCTGGTAGCTCCGCATGTCGATCGCGAGCGCCCCGCCGGTGGCTAGCACCGACGCGGCCACGATCAGGGCGCGTTGTGACACCCCGGGGAAAAGGTTCTGCGTCGAAACCGCGCCCGAGTAGACGTTGGCGAACGCCTCGTCCGTCTCGTCCACCGTCAGGGCGAGCAGGGCCAGCGCTGCGGCCGCGCCACCGCCGGCGATCGCGACGAGGATCAACTCGGGACGGTTTGGATCGACGCCGCGCGACAGCACGAGGATCGAGCCGAACCCGAACTGGAAGAGCGTGGGCAGCAGGTACCCGATGCCGACCCCGAAGAACGCGCTGCGGCGGTTGCGTGAGAAACGTGTGTAGTCGGCGACGAGCGGCGCCCAGGACACCGTGACCGCGACCACCGTGTCGACCGCGAGCCAGAAGGAGCCCTTGTGTCCGCCTTCGGCCCAGATCCGCCCGAGGTGCGCTCCGTGGACGATCCACCAGGCGAGGTAGATCACGGACGCGACCACCGCCCAGATCGCGAACTTGCGCACGAACCGACGCACGAACCCGATCGGGCCGAGCAGCGCCAACACCGCCGCGAGCCCTCCGAACGCGAGCTTCCAGAGCCAGATCGCTTTGAAGCCGAGGAGCTTGTCGCAGAGCAGGCCGGCCGCGGTGGCGATCACGATCAGCTCGAAGATCGCCCAGCCGAGGCACTGGAGGATGTTGAGCGCGGTGGCGAGGTAGGACCCGCGCCGGCCGAGCGGCGCGCGCTGGAGCACCATGGTCGGGACGCGTGCATCCGCGCCGATCAGCGCGGCAACGGCGAGCATGGCGTTTCCGATCACGGCGCCGACGAGCGTGGCCGCCAGCGCGTCGCCCAACGGGAGGTTGAAGTAGGCCGGCAGGACGAGCACGAGCAGCGAGATGCCGAGGTTCGTCCAGAGCAGCGTGGTGTCGAGCAGGCCCAGCACCCGCAGCCGGTCCGGTACCGGCTCGATTCCCCACTGCGGTGTGTTCTGCAGGTTTCGCTCCCTTCGCTGGTCCTAACCAGATCAGGTTCGACGGGTGTGATCTCAGCGCTGAGTCGCAGCGCACCCCGGCACGCGTAAGCGTAACCAGTCGAAACCGTTAGTGGCTCAGAGCCACTAAGTCGAGCGAACGGCGCTTGCGCACTGCCGCCTTGGCGCATCTTCGGCGTTAGTGGCTCTGAGCCACAAAGTCGGGCGGGCTACGCGGTTGGGCTCAGGGCGGTGCGCAGAACCGTGACGCCGCGGGCGAACCACCAGATCGCCAGGCCGATCCCGACGGCGACGGCGAGGTTCACCTCGAAGCCGACGATTCCGACCAGCAGCGCGAGTGCCCACGCAGGCGCGTTGCCAAGGTCGCGCAGGAGCGAGATGTGGAGCAGACCTGCGGTTGCAAGCAGCGCCGCGAGAATCGGCAACGGGAACGCGGGCAGCAGGCCGGCGAGTCCGGCACCCGCGCCCAGCGCGACGGTCACGAGCGTGGCCCCGAGGGCCAGCGGTGCACCACCGGTGCGGGCTCCGAAGGCGACGTGGGCCGTCATGCCGCCGGCGCCGTGGCAGACGGGCATGCCGCTGATCGCGCCGGAGAAGAGGTTCGCCGTTCCGAGCGTCGTCGCGAGCCGCCCGGGCTTCACGGGGCGAGCCTCCTCTTCGCCGAAGTAGACACGCGCCGCATCGGCGGTAGCAAGGCACGAATTCGCAAAGCTGAGCGGGAGCTGCGGCAGGACGAGCACGGTGAAGGCAGTCCAGAACGTCGTCCCGTGGAGCGAGGGAAGCGAGATCGACGAGGGACCGAGCGCTCCTTCGCCACCGCCGCGGACGAGCATCACGATCGTCCCTGTAGCGACCAGCGTGAGCGAGATTGGATGGCGGCGGAATGCAAAGGCCAACAGGACGCCCACCGCTGTCAGGGGAACGGCCCACCCCGAGGTAAGGGCGAAGTGCCCAAAGCTCTTCGGCGGATCCGATACGAGACCCCACGCAATCTTGAGGAAGAGCAGTCCGACCGTGAGCTGCACGCCGCGGATGAGCGCGCGGGGGAACGCCCGGGCAGCGAGATCGAGGGCGCCGATCCGACCGAGCACGAGGAAGATCGAGCCCAGGAGAAGGGCGGCAGCCGCGATCTCGTCGGAGCCCAGTCCCTTCGCGATCGCGATTGCTCCGAGCGCCTTCAACGGCTGCACCGGCACGGGTAGCCGGTAGACGAACGCGACGGTGAGGTAGAGGAGGCCGGCCGGAAGCAGGACAGCGGTGGGCGAGAGGCCGTTCTTGACGATGAGCGCGACGGCGATGGGTACGAGCACGCCCAGATCCGCCACCGCCCCCGAGAGCTCCCGTCGGTCGAACCGCACGCGGGGAAACTACCGCTTGACAGGGTTTGCTTCGACCGCCGGGCGGAATGACCCAAACGATGTCGGGAGGCTCCGTCCGGCCCGCCACGCTCCTTGCCGGGCAGAACGTGCTGCATCCACATAGCCCTGCAGAGCACAGCATCACCGTTCTCTGGTGGGTCATGCTGGGCGGCGCCTGGATCGGCCTGACGCTCGTCGCGGTGCTGCTGGTGCTCGGGTGGGTCCGGCGCAACCGTGACGCGCTCCCGTTCGGCGGCGGCGAGCGTGCGGCGACCAGGCTCGTCGTCGGTCTCGGGATCGTGACGCCGATCCTCGTCTTGACGGGGTTGTTTCTCTGGTCGGACATCTTCGTCATCCGGTCGACCGCCGCTCCAGCCCGGGGCTCGACCGCGTTGACGGTCCAGGTAACGGGCCACCAGTGGTTCTGGGAGATCCGCTATCCAGGAATGAAGGCGGTCACGGCCAACGAGCTCCACATCCCGGTCGACACGCGGGTGAACGTCGTCGGCACCACGGCCGACGTCATCCACAGCCTCTGGGTGCCGGAGCTGAACCGGAAGATCGATCTGATCCCGGGACGGACGAACAGCGTGCTGCTGTACGCCGATCGCGTGGGCACCTATCCGGGCCAGTGCGCAGAGTTTTGCGGACTGCAGCACGCGCACATGGAGCTGCTCGTCGTAGCGGAGCCGCGCGCTCGCTTCGAGCAGTGGCTGCACGGCGAGAGCGGGTCCGCGCGACCCGGCACGGGAGCCGAGGCGCAGCGTGGGCAGCAGCTCTTCCTGACCGAGGGTTGCGCCGACTGCCACCAGATCCGCGGGACGTCCGCGCAGGGGCAGGTCGGTCCAGACCTCACGCACGTTGCGAGCAGAACGACGCTTGCCGGCGCGACGATCCCGAACGATCGAACTGACCTGACGGCGTGGTTGCGCGATCCGCAGCGAGCCAAGCCGGGGAACAAGATGCCCGAGCTGCCGCTGTCGTCCAGAGACATCGCAGCCCTCGTGTCCTACCTCGAGGAGCTGAAATGACCCTCGAGGTCCTGCCACCGCTCGCACGCCGGCGTGCGCAGCGGCTGGGTCTGATCTGGGAGGAACGTCCCGGACTGCTCGGCTGGCTGACGACGGTCGATCACAAGCGGATCGGCCTGCTCTACTTCTTCACCACGCTCGTGTTCTTCGGCGCGGGCGGTATCGAGGCGTTGCTGATCCGCACTCAGCTGGCCGGGCCGAACGGAACGGTGCTGTCGCCGGAGGCCTTCAACCAGGCGATGACGATGCACGGGGTGACGATGATCTTCCTCTTCGTCATCCCGATGACGGTCGGCGCATTCGGGAACTACCTCCTGCCGCTGATGCTTGGCGCGCGCGATCTCGCATTTCCTCGTCTCAACGCGCTGAGCTACTGGCTCTTCCTCGGTTCGGGCCTCTTCCTTTACGTCGGAGTGCTGCTCGGCAAGGCCCCGGACTGTGGCTGGTTCTGCTACGCGCCGCTCAACACCAAGGAGTACGACCCCGGGCTGAATGCCGACTTCTACGCGCTCGGACTCATCTTCAACGGCTTGTCGACGACCGCGGGAGCGCTGAACTTCATCGTCACCATCTTCAAGCTGCGCGCGCCGGGGATGTCCTTCAACCGCATGCCGCTGTTCGTCTTCGCGATGCTCGCCGTTTCGCTCTCGCTGATCTTCGCACTGCCACCACTCACGACGAACCTGGTCTTCCTCGAGTTGCAGCGGAACGTCGGCTTCCACTTCTTCGACGTCGCTCACGGCGGCGATGCGCTGTTATGGCAGCACCTCTTCTGGCTTTTCGGCCATCCGGAGGTGTACATCATCATCCTCCCGGCGATGGGGATCGCGACGTCGATCATCCCGACGTTCGCCAGGCGGAAGATGGTCGCATTCCCGCTCGTCGCGCTCGCCGAGCTACTGGTCGCCTTCATCGGTTTCGGCGTCTGGGGGCACCACATGTTCGCCACTGGGCTTCCCGTGGGCGCCCTGATCTTCTTCGCAGCCGCGTCGATGATGGTGGTGATTCCGAGCGCGATCCAGATCTTCGCGTGGCTGTTCACCGTCAACCTCGGTCGACCGGATTTCCGGGCGCCGCTCCTGTTCATCGGCGGATTCATCGCGCTGTTCGTGATCGGCGGGCTCTCCGGGATCATGTTCGCCGCGATTCCGTTCGACCAGGCGACGACCGACACGTACTTCGTCGTCGCCCACTTCCACTTCATCATCTTCGGCGCAGCAGTGTTTCCGATCCTGGGCGGGATGTACTACTGGTTCCCGAAGGTCACCGGACGCATGTACCACGAGCGCTGGGCCCAGCTCTCGTTCTGGGTCACGTTCCTCGGCACGCTGCTGACGTTCTTTCCCATGCACGTCGTCGGGTTGCTGGGCATGACGCGGCGCGTCTACACGTATCACCACGGCTTCGGCTGGGATGCCTACAACCTCTCGGAGACCGTGGGCGCGTTCGTCCTCGCGGCCGGTCTGATCCTGATCTTCGCGAATCTGCTCTGGAGCAGGTTCCGCGGTGTGCCCTCCGGTCCGGATCCGTTCTATGGCGGCACGCTCGAGTGGGCGACCACGTCCCCGCCGCCTCCGTACAACTTCCCGGTCATCCCGACGGTCTCGAGCCCCTATCCGAACTGGGACCGTGCTGACCGCGAGGAGGATCTGAGGCGACTCGAGCAGGGGGTGCTGGCGCTCGAGCACGACCACGAGACGCTTGCCACGACCGTGCGTGACGGCTACGCGGACGTCGTCCTCCACATGCCCTCCGAGTCGCACTGGCCGATCGTGGTCGCGCTCTCACTGACGGTCGTCTTCGTCATGCTGCTGACGACGCACTTCGTGGTCGCCGGGATCTTCGTCGGACTCGCCGGCCTCGTCCTCGGCGCGTGGCACGTCAGGGAGCCGGCGGCAGAGTGAACGCAGTTCCCTACACGCACCGCGTGGCCAAGCCGAACGGCTGGTGGGGGATGATCGTGTTCGTCGCCACCGAGGCGACGCTCTTCGGGACGCTGATCGGCAGCTACTACGACCTCAGGTTCAAGACTCCGGAGTGGCCGCCGCCGGGTGTTCCCGATCCGAAAGTGCTCCTGCCGCTGATCCTGCTCGCCGTACTGGTCTCGACGAGCGTGCCGGTACAGCTCGCGTCGAGCTTTGCGCGAGCGCGCCGTGTCGGCGCCGCGCGGCTCGCCTTGTTGCTCGCCCTCGCGCTGCAATGTGGCTATCTGGCGTTGCAGATCCATCTCTACGTCGACGACCTCCATCGCTTCACGCCGCAGGGCTCGGCCTACGGCTCGATCTACTTCACGCTCGTCGGCGCGCATCACGCGCATGTGTTCGTCGGGATCCTGCTGGAGGCGTGGTTGCTGCTCCGCCTGCTCGGGGGAGTCACGACGTACCGTGGCGTCGGACTGCAGGCAACCGCGGTCTACTGGCACGCAGTCAACGTGCTTGCGATCGCCGTGACGATTGTGCAGCTCTCGCCGTCGCTATGAGAAGTCTGCGCCCCGAGCTCCTGCAGTGGTACGGCCTTTTCGGCGCGGCGCTCGCCTGGACGGGACAGCTAGTCGTCGGCTTCGGCGTGGCCTATGCCGATTGCGCCGCGGCGTCCAGCCGCTGGGGCCTTGACGTCGTCACCTGGGAAGTTGTGCTGATGGTGGTGGGCGGGACGTTCGCCGTGGTGGCCGAGGCCGCGGCGATCAACGTCCTGCTTGCGACTCGCCCTGTTCACTACGAGGATCCTCCGCCGGACGGCCGGCGGCACTTCTTCGCCTTTGGCGCGGCGCTCGGCAACCTCCTCTTCATCGTCGCCATCCTGCTGGGCGGGATCGGCGCGATCTCGAACGCGACCTGCAGGCCCGCGTGAGGCGGGCGCTTCTCCTCCTCGCCGTCGCTGTGCTCCTGCTCGTTCCCTGCGCTCATGCCGAACCTCCTTCGCCGGGCGTCACCCATGTCTCGGTTCCGCCCGGTACCCCGCTGGTCGAATGGGGAGCACAACTTTTCGGCGGCAACTGCGTCACCTGCCACGGACCCGCCGGGAGGGGCGTCTTCTCGCCCGTCCAGGGTGCGGGCGGGACAACGGGGCTCGGCCCGTCGCTGCAGGGCGTCGGCGCGCAAGCGGCGGACTTCTACCTGCGCACCGGGTACATGCCGCTCGCGGATCCCCGCAAGCAACCTCGCCGGAGCCGCGTACTGTTCTCGCAGCGGGAGCTCGAGGCGCTGACCTCCTACGTCGCGTCGCTGGGGCAAGGACCAGCCGTGCCGACGCCCCATCCCGAGCGGGGCAACCTGGCGGCGGGCTTGAAGCAGTTCACCGAGCATTGCGCAGGCTGCCATCAGGTCGCCGCCGCAGGAGGCTACGTGACGAACGCCGTGGCGCCGGCGCTCGATCAGGCAACGCCGGTCCAGATCGCAGAGGCGGCGCGAATCGGTCCGTACCTGATGCCGCGCTTCTCGGAGCGGCAGATCAGCAACGCACAACTCGACTCGATCATCCGCTATGTCACGTACGCCAGGCATCCCGACGATCGGGGTGGCTGGGCGCTGGGACATCTCGGCCCGGTGCCGGAAGGCCTCGTGACGTGGTTCATCGGGATCGCCGCGATCGTGGCGACCTGCGTCGTGATCGGAAGGCGGCTCCGCGCGTGAAGCGCTGGGGCATCGCGGCGATCGTTCTTCTCCTCGGGCGGCTGCGCCGCCGGCCGCGGCTCCCGAGCGCGGAACGAATCGTGCAGCCTGGTTCCGCGGATCGTGGCGCCGAGAGCCTCGTGCTCGCACTCTTCGCGTGCGCCGCGCTGTGCGGAATCGCCTTTCCGGTCGTCTACGCGGTCGACGCGATTCCGAACCAGACGCAGTTCCTCGGGCTCGCTCTCGGGCTGGCGTTCGCGTTCATCGCAGCTGCCTGCATCGTCATCGCGAAGCGACTGGTTGTGACGGAGGAGCTCGAAGAGGACTACAGCCTCCCGGCTCGTCCTGACGAAGAGGAGGTCGTCGCGAAGATCGTCGAGGAGAGCGGCGACCGCTTCACGCGCAAGCGGCTGCTGCTCCTCGCCGGCGCCGGGGCCGGCACGGCTCTCGGCGTCGCCTTGATCACGCCGGCCGCGTCGTTGGGGCCGGTGCTCGACGTCTCCTCGCTCTACCGGACGCCCTGGCGGCGCGGGGTGCGGCTCGTCGACGAGGCCGGGCGGGGATTTCGCGCCGACGAGATCGAGGAGGACACCTTCTACACCGCGTATCCGGAGCACGCCTACCGCGAGCAGATGGGAGCGCCGCTCGTCGTGGTGCGGCTCCAGCCCGAGCAGCTGCAGCTGCCGGCCGGGCGTCGTGGCTGGGCGCCCCGCGGGATCGTCGCCTACTCCAAGATCTGTACCCACGCGGGCTGCGCGATCGCCCTCTACCGCAAACCGACGTTTCCGCCGGTCCAACCCAGGCCTGCGCTCATCTGTCCCTGTCACTACTCCACGTTCGATCCCGCGAAGGGCGGTGACGTGCTGTTCGGCCCGGCCGGACGCCCTCTGCCGCAGTTGCCGCTCGAGATCGATGCGATGGGAGAGCTCCGCGCGGGCGGGAACTTCTCCGGCCCCGTCGGTCCCTCGTGGTGGGGTGTGCGAAATCACGGCGCGCGCTCGTGATTCGCCGCATCGTCCGCTACTTCGACGAGCGCACGGGCGGCGCGCCCTTCGTGCGCAAGGCGCTGCGCTACGTCTTCCCCGATCACTGGTCGTTCCTGCTCGGAGAGGTCGCGCTGTACGCGTTCGTGGTTCTCGTCGTGACCGGCATCTACCTGACGCTCTTCTTCAAGGCGAGCCTGGCGACCGTCCACTATCACGGCGAATACGTCCCTCTGCACGGGCGCGAGATGAGCGAGGCGTACAGGTCGACTGTCGACATCTCGCTGCGCGTCAAGGCGGGCCTGCTCATCCGCCAGACACACCATTGGGCCGCGGACTTCTTCGTGGCGGCGATCGTCCTGCACCTGCTGCGCATCTTCTTCACCGGCGCCTTCCGCAAGCCGCGCGACCTCACGTACTACATCGGGCTCCTGATGCTGATCGTCGCGCTGGTCGAGGGCTATCTCGGGTACTCGCTGGTGGACGACCTCCTGTCCGGGATGGGACTGGCGATCGGCTACGGGGTCGTGATGTCTGTGCCGTTCGTCGGCGCGAACATCGCCCAGCTGTTGTGGGGAGGGCCGTTTCCGGGTACGCACGACTTCGAGTCGCGGATGTACGTCGCGCATGTGTTCCTCTTCCCGATCCTGATCGGCGGGCTGATCGCCCTGCATCTGACGCTCGTGGCGTCACGGCATCACACGCAGTTCCGCGGAAGGCGGAAGACCGAGAAGAAGGTCGTGGGCGTGCCGACCTTTCCAGGACAGGCGCCGCGCTCCCTCGGGCTCGCGTTCGGCGTCGCCGCGGTGCTGTTCCTGATGGGGGGCTCATCCAGATCAACCCGATCTGGCAGTGGGGGCCGTACGAGCTCTCGCAGGCGACGAACGGCGCGCAGCCGGACTGGTATCTGGGCTGGCTGATCGGTGCGCTACGCCTGATGCCGAGCTTCGACCTGACGATCGGGCACTACACGCTGGTTCCGAACCCGTTCTGGGGCGGGGCTGCGTTTCCGCTCGTGGTCTTCGTCGTGTTGTTCGCGTGGCCGACACTCGAGCGAAGGTTCACCGGTGATGACGCGTTCCACAATCTCCTCGACCGTCCGCGTGATGCGCCCTGGCGCACTGCAATCGGTGTGGCGTTCTTCACCTGGATCTTCATCGTTTTTCTCGCGGGCGCCGCCGACCGGTTGTTCGTGCTGTTCGACCTCTCGTATCAGGGGCAGATCCGCGTGTACCGCATCCTGGTCTGGGTGCTGCCTCTGGTCGCGCTCGTCCTCGCCAAGCGGATCTGCGACGAGCTCCTGCGCGGCGAGGTCGTCGAGCTGCGACGCGAGCTCGCGGAGG
>VAWR01000067.1 GCA_005885245.1 Actinomycetota bacterium
CTCAGTTGGTAGAGCCCCTGGTTGTGGTCCAGGTGGTCGTGGGTTCGAGTCCCATCAGCCACCCTGCCGACGAAAGTCGCGCCTGCGACGCATGACTTTCGCCGGATCAGGCCGCTCCGAGTGCGGCGTCGACGAGGCGGGCGCAGCCCGCCTCCGCGGCGATTACGCCGTCTCGATCTGGCAAGAACCGCCGCTACGCTGCGCTGCACGGCCCCGTAGCTCAGCGGATAGAGCGACGGACTTCGAATCCGTGCGCGGAGGTTCGACTCCTCCCGGGGCCATCGCCGTTCGAAGTCCGGCTCCGCTTCGCGGAGCCATGACGACTTCAAACGGGTTCTCGTTTTGATCCGAGCCGTTGGGGCCGACGCCGGCAGAGCCGGCATCGGCGGCGACTGGGTTGCGTGCTGACGTGACTGAACGCAAGACCTGACCCCAACAGCGCCCCGTCGCTTCGGTGGCGGTTGCTTTGACTCAGTCGATGGGGGCTGTGCGGCCGCAGCGGGGGCATACCCACTCCGTTACCGGTTCGGCTTTGCTGCTCTTTCGGCCGGGTTGGGCCTGCCGGTCCGCCCACCTCGTTCGAAGGCGCATCGGTCCATGCCCTCGCGGGCACTCCTTTGGTTCCTGCGTGCTCTCTTCAGTGGTCTCGGCCAAGTCGGGCCATCCTACGGAAGGGCTCGCGCTCTAGGTGTTTCCGCTGGGATCTGCTTCCATGAGAAAGATGGCCGGTTTTCTAGCGACCGTGCTCATCTGCGATGACGAGCCGTCACTTCGCGAGCTGATCCGGCTCAGCCTGGACGGAGACTACGACTTCGCAGAGGCCGAAGACGGCGAGGAGTCGCTGGAGATGGCTCGACGCCTGAAACCAGACGTGGTGATCCTCGACATGATGATGCCCCGGCTCAACGGCCTCGAGGTTCTGAGCGAGATCCGGCGGGACGAGGACCTCTCCGATACCGCAGTCATCGTCCTGACTGCCCAGCCCTCGACGCGTGAGGACGCATTGCGTGAAGGAGCGGATGCCGTCATGGTGAAGCCCTTCGAACCCGGCCAGATCGCGGCTGCGGTGAAGGAGGTTCTCGCGAGCAAGAGATGAGCCAGGCCGCTACGGACAGCCGGACGCTCGATGCGGCCTCGAGCGCTACCGAGGGCAAGCCCAGGTTCCTACGGGGCGGTTCCGGCCTGCTTGCGCGGATTGCGCTGTCTGCGATCGTCGTCGCGGTTGGCCTGGCGATCGTCTTCGGAGTCCTCTTCCTGGCGATCCTGACCCTGCGCGACCGGTCGGTGGAATCGGCGCACACGCAACAGGTGATCGCGACCGCCAATCGGCTGCAGACGCGCGTAATCGATCTCGAGACCAGCGTCCGGGGCTTCGTGATCAGTAAGAACACACGTGACCTGGGACCGTGGCGCGCTGCGCAAGCGCAGTACCCCAGAGAGATGAGCGCGCTTCTCGGGCTCACGAAGGACAACCCGATACAGCATTCGCGCGCTCTCGCGCTGCGATCTGCGATCGACGGTTACCTCCAGACCTACTCGCGACCGCTCGTCGGGTTCATGGAGCGGAATCCGAGGTACGCACCCACCGTTGCGCTGTCGAACCGGGGCCGCCTCGAGGTCGAGGCGATTCGCGCGCGCTTCCGCCAGTTCCTGGACACGGAAACAGCTCTCAGCAACGCGC
Organism: Actinomycetota bacterium; assembly: GCA_005885245.1. Lineage (GTDB taxonomy): Bacteria > Actinomycetota > Thermoleophilia > Gaiellales > Gaiellaceae > 3-1-20CM-4-69-9. The sequence goes on from VAWR01000067.1 coordinate 1,682, forward strand.
GCCAAAGCCGGGCGCGAACAACGGCCCGCCACGCGCTCGAGGTCGGTGGAGCGGGGTTGGCGGCGTCGATGCTGTTGATTCTCCTGGGAGCGCTCTACCTCAATCGAGCCGTCGCGAGACCCGTCCGCCTGACCGCTCGGGCGGCCGCCCGCATAGCCGGCGGGGATTTCTCGGAGCGATTGCGGATGACCGGCCCAGGCGAGGTCGGCGAGCTCGAGCGAACCTTCAACACGATGGCCGCCTCACTCGAGCGAACCCTCGCGGACCTGGAGGAGCGAAATCAAACCCTGGCGGAGAGCGAGCAGGTGAAGAGCGAACTGGTGAGCAACGTCTCGCACGAGCTGAGGACTCCGTTGGCGAGCGTGCTCGGGTTCTCCGCCCTCATGCTCGACCGGGATCTCGCGCCCGACGAACGGCGGCGCTACCTGGAGGTGATCCGGACGGAAGCACACCGGCTCGCGGCGCTTCTGAACGATCTCCTCGATCTCCAGCGCGTCGAACAGGAGGCTCTGGAGCTCCGTCACGAAGCCGTCGACCTCAACGCTCTCCTCGCTGCGCAGGTGACCCTGTACTCGGCTCAAAGCGAGGCGCACGCGCTTCGATTCGAGCCGGCCGGCGAGCCGCTCCTGATCAGAGGCGACCGAGACCGGCTTGCCCAGGTGATCGGGAACCTTCTTTCCAATGGGATCAAGTACTCGCCCGAGGGTGGCGAGGTGGAAGTGGGGTCCGGGCGCCTCGGAGACGAGGTGACGGTCTGGGTGCGTGATCGAGGACTTGGAATCCCCGAAGACCATCAGGACCGCATCTTCACGAAGTTCTTCCGGGGGGACGTTGGACGCGAGCGCGGAATCGCGGGCACGGGTCTGGGCCTCGTGCTGGCACGGCAGATCGTCGAAGCGCACGGCGGAGAGGTCGGTTTCGAGAGTGAGGAGGGCACGGGCTCGACCTTCTGGTTCCGCCTACCGGCCGCAGCGGAGAGCGACGCTGCAATCCCCGAGGGGTCGCTAGCAGCCCACGACGATTCGTAAGCCGGTTACAGGGTGTAGTTCGGCTCCGTTAGGGGCTGCCCCGCGCAGGCCCTGTTGGCGCTGGCTCCAGAAACCGACGCCCTGGACGTAGACGACCGCCCCGAGCGGCTGCCAGTCCGTCTTCGCACGAGCGCAGTCGGCGCCGAACTGCTTCCACACCTGTGCGATCTGCTCACGTGCGCGGGTTCGAGCAGAGAGACAGGCCGGCGTCGGGATAACCGCATTCATGAACGAGTTCGAGTCGACTAGCACCAGACGAATTCCCCCGGCTTCGAGTCGAAACGTCGTCAGTTGGGCGACCACCTCCCAGGTCTGACGCTGGAAAGAAGTGCGTCGCTTCGTTGGCAGGGGCTGCGGAAACGGCCGGCCGGTGATCGCTGCGATGGTCGTCGACGCCGGTGTGAGGCGTACAGATGTGCGGCCCGCGTCGCTGAGTGTCTTCAGGCGCCACAGTGCTCCGCCGCAGTGCGCCGCGCTCGGGCTCGCCGCCAGGCGGACGTTCGCAGCCGCCGCGACGGTCGTGGCCGCGATGAGTAGGGCCGCGGTGAGTCCTGCGCGCTTCATGGGCGTTCCTGGCGTCCCGATCGTACGCTTCTCCGCACCTAAAGGTCTAGGTCGCAGTCGGGATGCGGGCGAGAGGACTCGAACCTCTAAGGAGCGTCAGCCCCACCGGGACCTAAACCCGGCGCGTTTGCCAATTCCGCCACGCCCGCGTGACGCAAATGGTAGGCCGAACGCCGGCAGAGCCGGCATTCGCGGCGACGATTGCCACACTAGATGCGGGACTCGATTCCGTCGAGGAGACGCCAGTTCCCCTCCAGTGCCGCAGTGGCCGCGCCCACGAGGCGGTCGGCGTCCTCCGGTTCTGCTCGGTGGAGGACGGCTGCCGAGGCCGCGGCGTGTTCCTCGTCTCGTTCCGCGTGGAGCTCGAAATACTCCGTGCCTCTCGAGCCGGGCGTGAAGCCGTAGTGGTCGACGAGACCCCGGAGCTTGGTGCGGGCGATCTCGGGCTGGCTCGATTCGACCGCATAGAGCACCGCCCGGGCCTCCAGAGAGTCAGGGGGCCGCCACGCCTCGGCGCAGCTTGCACTCTCCGGCGTGGGCTCGCGATCCAGCGGCGCGTCGAGCGCGGCGGCGAAGTCATCCCAGAGCCCGACATGGGCGGCTTCTTCCGCAGCATGCTCCGAATCGCCGCCGGCCGCCGCCGCATCGGCGAGGGCGACGACCGCATGTCGATACTCCGCGGCGTAGAAGGACAGCGCTTCGTGCGTCAGCTCCCCGCGCTCCCAACGCCTGTAGAAGGGGTGTTCGAGGACGTTCCAGCGGGCCCGCGCCACGTCGATTCGCTCGATCAGATTCATCTCGGCCCCCAGTTCTCGGTGTCGCGACCCCTTCCGGCCGATACTACGTCAGGCGCTCGATGCCCTCGATCGCCCGCACCAGGGAATCCCGATCGAAGAGGTACGGCGTGGCGTTCGCAAGCTGATGCGGCGGGCCGTCCAGATCGTCGGAGCCGTCCGCCGCGTTGATCGCGTAGCGGAGCGGAATCTCGTGCGTGAGGACTAGGATCGACGTCTCGGCACGCTCGAGCAGCCGTCGAAAGGCCTGCGCGTAGCGACGGGCCGCATCGTCAAGCGATTCGCCGCCGGGAAATGCGTCGCGTCGCGTGTGCTCGCGCTTCCACGCGCGGTACTCCTCGAGCGTGCGGCCCTCGAGCTCGCCGACGTCGATGTCGTCGAAGAGCGGCTCGACTTCGAAGGGCACTGCGCGGCCTGCCAGCGCGATCGCGGCAGTCTCACGCGTGCGCAAGAAGCGGGTGTGCACGCAGACATCGATCGGAGCGTGCTTGAGCTGCTGCCCCAGCAGGATCGCCTCCTCGCGCCCTTTCTCGGTCAGCGCGACCGGCACGTCGGGGTCGCCGTTGATCCGGTTCTCGAAGTTGAGGGTCGACTCCCCGTGCCTCGCGATGATGTAGAGCTCCACGGGCGGCAGGCTACGCAAGCCCCAGCCGGGCCCGGCATCCGCTCGTGGGTGCCGCATCGGTCCAACGACCAGCCGGGGGCTGGCCGGCATCCGCTTGCGGATGCCCGCGTGAGAGGAGGCGCGGCCTGGCCGTGCCTCCGGCTTGACTGACCATCCCGGATAGACCCCGCTCGAACGACCAGTCGCAGGGTGGCCGGCATCCGCTTGCGGATGCCGCGTGAGAGGAGGCGCGGCTTGGCCGTGCCTCCGGCTTGACTGACCATCCCGGATAGACCCCGCTCGAACGACCAGCCGCAGGCTGGGAAGCGTTTGGTCTAATGGCTTGATGGCGACGCAGGTGGAGGAGCTGCCGGACAACAAGGTCCGGCTTACGGTCGACGTGCCGGGAGCGGACGTGCACCACGCCGTCGAGCACGCGGCCTCCGACCTGGCCTCGAGCGTCAAGATCCCCGGCTTTCGCAAGGGCAAGGTCCCGACGCCGGTGCTGGTCTCCCGAATCGGGAAGGAGAAGCTGTTCAGCGAGGCAATCGAGAGTCACATCTCGGGCTGGTTCTGGAATGCCGCGGCGCGCGAGCGCATCCGGCCTGTCGAGCAGCCCGAGCTCGACTACGAGCTGCCCGCCTCGGAGCACGAGGACTGGCGCTTTACGGCGACGGTCTCCGTTCTGCCCAAGCCCGATGTCGTGGACTGGAGCAAGGTTCAAGTGCCGTACGAGGAGCCGGAGGTGCCGGACGACCTCGTCGAGCACGAGCTCAACGTCCTCCGCTCGACCGTCGCCGAGCTCGCTCCCGTCGAAGGACGTCCTGCAGAGTCCGGCGACACCGTGGTCCTCGACCTCGTGGGGAACGACGGCGGTGGACAGCGCGACTACGTCGTGGAGCTCGGCTCCGGCCGCCTCATCCCCGAGCTCGAGGAGCAGCTGGTCGGAATGAGCGCCGGCGAGACGAAGGAGATCGAGCTCGGCCGGCCCGGCGAGGAGGAGCCCATGCTCGTCCAGGCTGCGGTCAAGGAGATCAAGGAAAAGGTTTTGCCCGAGCTCGACGACGAGCTGGCCCGCTCCGCCTCCGAGTTCGACACGCTCGCGGAGCTGCGCACCGACGTGGAGGAACGGATCCGCGAGCAGGTCGAGGCAGAGGTGGAGGAGGCCTTCCGGCGTGCCGCTCTGGAGCGACTCGTCGCGGCCTCGCAGGTCGAGGTCTCCGGTCCGCTGGTCGAAGCGCGGACGAGGACGCTCCTGCGCGAGCTCGAGGGCGTCCTGCAACGAAGCGGTGGCTCGCTCGAGGCGTACCTGCAGATGTCAGGCGATCCGCCCGAGGAGCTCATTGCCCGGCTGCGCGATCAGGCGGCTGAATCGGTCGCGGGCGAGCTCGTGCTCGAGGCCGTTGCCGACCAGCTCGGGATTCAGGTTGCGGACGAGGAGGTCGACCAGGCCTTTCGCGACCGTTTCGAGGAGGGCGACAAGATCATCGAGCAGGCGCGCGCCGCGGGTGCGTACGACACCGAGCGTGAGAGCATGCGGCTCGCCCGAGCGCTCGACCGGATCACCGCGGAGGTCGAGCGCGTTCCGCCGGAGCAGGCGGCGGCGCGCGAGGCAATCTGGACACCTGACAAGGAGAATCCGACCGAGAAGCCGAAACTGTGGACCCCCGGCAGCAAAGAGCCAGCCTGAGTGGCACCGCTTGCGGTGTCACCGTCTGAAATGACCAGTCGAGACGCAAGAAGTTCGGAGGAGCGCCAATGAGCCCGTTGATCCCAATGGTGATCGAGCAGACCTCCCGAGGCGAGCGTTCGTTCGACATCTACTCGCGTCTGCTCAACGAGCGGATCATCTTTCTCGGCACACCGATCGACGATCAGATCGCGAACCTGATCGTCGCTCAGCTCATCCATCTGGAGTCCGAGGATCCCGAGAAGGACATCCAGATCTACATCAACTCTCCCGGTGGCCAGGTCTACTCCGGCCTTGCCATCTACGACACGATGCAGTACATCAAGCCCGATATCCAGACGACCTGCATCGGCATCGCCATGTCGATGGGTGCGATCATCCTCGCCGGGGGGACGAAAGGAAAGCGTGTCGCCCTGCCGAACGCCAAGATCCTCATCCATCAGGTCTCGGGCGGCTTCCAGGGGCAGGCGACCGATATCGAGATCCAGGCCCGCGAGACGATCAATCTCAAGCGGCGCCTGGAGGAGATCATCGCGGAGCACACGGGAAAGCCGACCGAGCAGGTGGCCAAGGACATGGAACGGGACTACTTCATGACCTCGCAAGAAGCCCAGGACTACGGCATCATCGATAACGTCATCGCCCATCGGTAGACGCCGGGGCGTTGACCGTCTAAAAGGAGAGACGTGGCCCGAGCATCCGACGGAAACGAGCAGCTTCTCTGCAGCTTCTGCGGGAAGAGCCAGCGGCAGGTCAAAAAGCTGATCGCCGGGCCCGGCGTCTACATCTGCGACGAATGCATCGATCTCTGTAACGAGATCATCGACGAGGAGCTGACCGCACCGGCCCAGCTCGACCTGGACAACCTTCCGCGACCCAAGGACATCTACTCGGTCCTCAACGACTACGTGGTGTCGCAGGAAGAGGCGAAGCGCACGCTCGCCGTCGCCGTCTACAACCATTACAAGCGCGTCCAGATGGGAACGGAGGAGGGCGATGTCGAACTGCAGAAGTCGAACATCCTCCTGCTCGGTCCGACCGGTTGCGGCAAGACGCTGCTCGCGCAGACGCTCGCGCGCATCCTGAACGTCCCGTTCGCGATTGCCGATGCGACCGCGCTCACCGAGGCCGGCTACGTCGGCGAGGACGTGGAGAACATTCTCCTCAAGCTGATCCAGGCGGCCGACTTCGACATCAAGAAGGCCGAGACCGGGATCATCTACATCGACGAGGTCGACAAGATCGCGCGCAAGGCGGACAACCCTTCGATCACTCGTGACGTCTCCGGCGAGGGTGTACAGCAGGCGCTGCTGAAGATCCTCGAGGGGACGGTCGCCTCCGTGCCGCCGCAGGGTGGACGCAAGCACCCGCACCAGGAGTTCCTCTCGATCGACACGACGAACATCCTCTTCATCTGCGGCGGTGCCTTCGCCGGTCTGGACAAGATCATCGGCAAGCGCATCGGCAAGAGCGCGGTCGGCTTCGGCGCAGAGGTCCGTTCCAAGAGCTCGATCGAATCCTCCGAGCTACTCGCGAAGGTCATGCCGGAGGACTTGCTCAACTTCGGATTGATTCCGGAGTTCATCGGCCGTCTGCCCGTCATCTCCGCAGTGCACCAGTTGCTGCGCGAGGACCTCGTGCAGATCCTCATGGAGCCGAAGAACGCTCTCGTCAAGCAGTACCAGCGCTTCTTCGGCTACGACAACATCGAGCTCGTCTTCACCGACGACGCGCTGTGGGAGATCGCGGACAAGGCGCTCGAGCGCGAGACGGGCGCGCGCGGCCTGCGCTCGATCATCGAGACGGCGCTGCTCGACGTGATGTTCGAGCTGCCGTCGAGGCGTGACGTCTCCAAATGCGTCATCACCAAGGAGACGATCGAGAAGCACCTGAAGCCGACGCTCGTCACGAGTGCCGAAGGCGTGGCGGACGACGACGCCGCCCGCATCGAAGAGTCGGCCTAGCCCTTCCGGGTGTAGAGCGTGCAAAAACCGAGTTGCGCACGGGCTCGCATCGTCGTGCGCACGTAGTTCACGATCTGCGTCGGTTCCAGACCGAACCAGCTCCTGCCCAGGCATACCGGTCCGATCCGCCCGGACCTCAGGGAGTCCACGACGCGCTGCTGTCCGTTCCGGCCGAATGTCGTCACGAATGGGAAGTCGAACGGCGTCGGGTTCCGCAGTCCGGTCGTGAGATAGCGGAAGCCTGCGTCCGGCAGCAGAAGCAGGATCCTCCGGTCACCGCGTGTGGCCGAGGTCAGTCTCGCCGCCTCCCGCTGCCAGCCGACGAGGTCGTGCTCCTGGACGAACGTCCCACGCAGATGTGGCAGCGTCGAGAGGTCGGCTGCCGAAGAGCGAGCGAGCCTGAGCGGCAGCGTTGCCATCAGCACGAGTGCGAGCGCGGTCCAGGCCGCGACCCCGAGCAGGAGGACCGAAGGCACGCGTGAACGCCACACGTGAACGGCGTAGGCCATCAGGACGACGAGGATCGGCGCCGTGTAGGCGACGTGGAGGACGTCGAAGCGCGGGAAGAGGGTCGCTCCCCCCGCCGCTGCGAAGGTCACGAGCGGAAGAACGTGCGGGACCCTCCGCCGAGTAGCGACGAGGAGCGCGAGCACTCCGCCCACCGCGAGGCAGGGCAGGAAGAAGCCGAGCGCCCAGTACGCCGCCTCCGCGCTCGCGAGTGAGTGAACGTCTCTGACGGCCTGGATCACCCCATCCAGCCCGGTGCCGAACGGCACGCGCGCGTGGACGTACGCACTCTTGCCGGTGAAGCCGTAGTCGACGTAGCGGGCAAGGCCGCCGCTGAGCCAGAGGAGGCCGACCATCCCTGCGACGACGGCTGCGAACGAGGAAAACGCGAGCACGCAGTTGCGGAGACGCCGCTCGAGGGCGAACGCGATCAGGAGGGCGGCGAGCGCGTAAAGGCCGACGTCCTGTTTCGACGCGAACGCGAGAGCGGCGGCCGCTCCTCCCGACATGGCCGCGAGCGCGGCCGTCCTCGTCGTCGAGGCGGATCGGGTTCGCAGGGCGGCGAGCAGCGCCGCCAGGAGGAACGTGGTCGCCAGGGGTGCGTACGGAGGCTGCTGGAGCGGCGGCGCGAAGTAGGCGAGCCCCCCGAGCAGGAGCAGCCGCCCCCGGGCGCTGATCTCGAGCTCCTTGGCGACCAGCCACGCGAGCAGGGCGGTGGCTGCGAATGCGAGTACGACGACGAGCTTCACTGCCAGGACGTCGATTCCGGTGAGATATGTCACGGCCTCGCTCGCGTAAGCCGGCAGAGGACCCGCCCCGTAGGAGATGTCGCGATAGAGGACGTCTCCGGCACGCATGCGTGCGACCACCTGCACGAACCAGCTCTCGTCCCATGGGTTGAGGAGCCTCAGCGAGAACCCGAGGCCGAGCGCGAACATGGCCGCGAATACGCCCATGGTGGTCAGCGTCTTCACCCGCCCGCGCGCGTCCACGCTCTCGGCCGATGCGTGGGTGATGCTCGTCACGCGCGATGTCCGAGGAAGACCTGAAACGCCGAGAGCGGCCGCAAGGGACCGACCCGCTCGAGTGCGTGCTCGACGATCTGCCCCGTCTTGCGGTTGGCGAGGAACGGGGGGAAGAACCCGTAGCGCAGAGCGCGGACGTCGGTCAACCCTGCGGCGCGCATGGCCGGCAGGAGGACTGCTGGACGCATGCTGGTCAGTCGCCGTTCGCCCCGGAAGGACATCCCGGGCGTGCCGGCGATCTGCACGTAGTAGAGGGGATTGAACGCATTCGGCTCGACGAAGGCGAGCCGTCCATCCGGCTGAAGCAGCCTCGCCATCGAGGCGACCGAGCCTTCGAGGTCGTGAAGGTGGTGCAGCGTGAAGAACCCGACGACGCCGTCGAAGCGCCCCAGCAATTCCTCAGGCGGGTCGAGGACGTCGGCGCAATGCAGCGGAAAGGAGAGGTCGTCGCCCGCATAGGCTCGAAGGCGCTCGAGCAAAACGGGCGAGAGGTCGAGGCCCTCGACGGCCAGGCCGCGTCGGATCAGCTCGAGTGTGTAATTGCCCATGCCACATCCCACTTCGAGCAGGGACGCGCCGGGTCCGAGCTCGCTTGCAGCCAGAAGCTCGTCGACGTGCCGCCGGACGTACGGGGTCGCGCGCGGGATCATCGTCCCGGGAACACGCTGCTCGAAGTACGCCTGCTGGGCCCGGTTGTGACGGTCGATGGCTTCGCGCTTCACGTCGACTCCTCTGTGGAGAAACGTCGACCGATGCGCTCGGCCACGCGGTAGCTCGGCCGACCCGAGTCGCGCCGAAGTGCGGCCGCGAGCGCCCGCCGTGCGACCCTCAGGCGCATCGCGCCCGTATAGGAGGAGGCGCCGCCCCGCCCGCGCTCCACCGGGATGGTCGCAACCGACCGCGCAGCGTGAGCGACGAGAACGAGCACGTACGGATCCGTGCCTGCCGCGGCGACCACCCGTTCGGCGACGGCCTGCCGCACGACGAGGAACAACCCGGCATCCGGCGGCACCCTCCCGGCGGTCAACAGCCAGAGAGCCCGCTTGAGCAGGCGGCCGGTTGCAAGGCGCACACGGGTTTCGTAGCGCCCGCGACGCGCGGCGAAGACCGCGTCGGCGCCGCGCCGCTCGAGTGTTGCGAGCAAGAGGGGAAGCGCCTCCGGAGGATCCTGCAGGTCGCCGTCCATGACGGCGACAGCGGCGCCCCGGGCGTACGCGAGGCCCGCCAGCACGGCGCTGTTCTGGCCGACGTTCTCCGCAAGCACGATCCCGCAGACACGCGGATCTTCGTCTGCCAGCTTGCGAATGGCGTTGTGTGCCTGGTCGGGAGACGCGTCGTCGACGAGGAGCAGCTCGTACGAGCGGCTCATGACCGCTCGCTCGAGCCGGGCCGAGAGTTCGGGGATTCTCGTCGCGTTCCCGAAGACGGGTACGACGACGGTCAGCTCCGGAGCCGGCTCAGTAACCGGCACCGACGTCCACGACATTCAGTAGTTCTTCACCGGCGGCAAATCGGCGCAGATTCTCGACGAAGAGCGGCTCCCACAGGAACGGAGGCTCCTCCGGGCTGCGGGCAACGTGCGGCGTGATCACGAGGCGTCGCTCGCTCCAGATCGGGTCATCCGGTTGCGGCGGCTCTTCGGCCAGGACGTCGAGCGCGGCACCCGCCAGAGGTCCCTGCGCCAACGCGGCCAGCAGTGCGTCTTGGTCGACCGTCTCCGCTCGACCGACGTTGACGAAGACCGCGCCTGCAGCCAGAGCAGCGAGCTCGGCTCGTCCGACGATCCCGCGTGTCTCGGACGTGAGCGGAAGTGCGAGCACGAGGATCTGCGTCTCGGGCAGCCGTGCGCGCCACGCGTCGGGCGGGTGCACGACGAAGCCCTCCGGATCCTTCGCGGACTCGTCGATCCTGCGGCGCGCGCCTTCGACCTCGACGCCGAAGCTCCGTAGTCGGTGCGCGATGCCGCGTCCGATCCCGCCCCAGCCGACGACGAGTGCGCGCCGGCCTCGCAGCGTCCCGAGCTGCAGGCGTTCCCAGCGGCGTTCGCGCTGCGCGTCGCGCGCCTGGTGAAGTCCGCGGGCGAGCGCGAGGGCGAGCGCCACCGCGTGGTCGGCGACCTCGTCGTCATAGACACCCCGCGCGCACGTCAGAACGATGCCGTCCAGCGCCGAACCGGCACGGAGGATCAGGTCGACTCCGGTCGAGTTGGATTGCATCCACCGGAGCCGGCGGGCGTATGGCAGGGCCTGCAGGAAGTAGCGGTTGCCGAGCACGGCGTCGGCCTCGCGGATCAGGTCGGCGGCGTTCCGCTCGTCTGCGGCCGTCTCGAATTGGGCCGCCGGCGCAGCTTTGCGGAGAGCCTCTTCGTGCTCGGAGTCCGGCCGGTACATGAGCAGCACGTTCAGACGGACGTAAGCACTCCCGTCCACTGCTCGACGGCGGCGATCAGTGCCTCCCGATCTTTCCTGACGTCATCCGCATCGCGGCGTGAGGCGGCTGCCAGCGCGGCGAGCAGCCGCGGAATCTCCGCCACTGGATCGCGGTTGCGGATGTCTGCGTGATACGAGCGCCGTAAGAAGCTGAAGCCGCAGTCGAGGCGGCTGAGCTCTCCCACGATGAGGCGGCAGGGAATGGGCGCGCCGGCGTCGACGACGGTCAGTCCCGCCACGCCGAACGGAACCGAGAAGTAGCCCCGCACTTCTTCGATGGTGCCGTCGACCAGCGGGTCGAAGATGTTCGTCGTCCCCCGGTCGATCGCCAGGTCGTTCAGCCCGAGGTACGCGCGGGAGAGCGGTAGGCCTGCGACGTCGTCCAGCTGTTCCAGCACGGCCTCCGTCTCGACGAGGATGCCCACCCCCACGCGCCCGCGCGCGTGGGCGAGGACGCGCTCGACCTCGTTCGCGCCGCGCACCATCGGGAGGAGGATCTCGTCTGCGCCGGAGGCGACGGCCGCCTCGATCTGCTCTTCGAGCAGCTCCGCGTTGTTGTCGATGCGACAGAGAATGCGTCCCGACGTGGAGGCACGAACCCGCCGGAGATCGTCGACCGTGTCCTCGCCGATCTGCGTGTCCGCGCCGGCCTGTCGGTGACGCTTGCCGACCCGCTCCCAGTCCACGACGATTCCGGCGACGCCCGCGGAGACGGTTGGTGCGATCGTCGCCGGATCGCTGGAGAAGAGAAAGAGCTCGAAGTCCGCGCTCATGCCGGCTTCCTCCGGGCTGCAACTGCGAGCGTCGATCCCAAGGGCCACGGGATCCGCGTGCCGAGTTGCACCTCGAGCTCGCTCACCCGGCGCAGGAATCCGTTCACACGGTCCGACGGTTGCTCTTCGAGCTTCGCAGTACGCGGATAGACGCGACCGAGGGCCCGACTGACCAAAACCAACGGGAACAGGAGGAACTGGTAGTACGCCGTCTCCGCGACGGCGAAGCCCCCGGATTCGAACAGGGTGACGAGCTCGGAGCGCCGGTACCGCCTGCGGTGTGAGGCGAGCGCGTCGCGCTCGCTCCACAAACCAGGGAGCGCCGGCACCGTGACCACCACCCAGCCGCCCGGCCGCACGACGCGCGAGAGCTCACCGACCGCCGCGCGATCGTCGACGTGCTCGAGGACGTCCAGTGCGACCGCGAGATCGAACGAAGCCTCCTCGAAGGGAAGCCGTTCGGCGGCGCCGGCGATGATTCTGGGGTTTTCGCCGCCGAACGGGTCGATGCCCACCACCGTGTCGGCGTACTGCTCGAGGATGGGGAGGAAGGAGCCCGTTCCGCACCCCACGTCGAGCGCGGAGGCGGCTCGCCGTTCGACGTGGCGTTCGAGAAGCCGGCGAACGAGTGCGCGCCGGCCGGCGAACCAGAAGTGGGATCCCTCGAGCTCCGCGATTCGCGCCAGACGATCGGCTCCGAAAGCTGACCGCTTTCCGTCGGAAGCCGGGAAGAGTGAGGTCGAATTCATTCGGGCGAGCATACGGAAGGCTCCAGTCGGTCCGGTCAGCGCGGCCCTGCTGACACGAGCCGGAGGACGTCGTCGAGCGAGCCGCGGTCGTCGTGGAGGCTCTCGAGCCACCAGGTTGCGCCGGCCTGCTCGTAGGCATTCGGATCGCCGCGGTCAGGTTCGCCGAGCACGGCGACCTCGTACCCGTCGCCGCGCCCGATGATCTCCACGCTCCGTCTCACGTCGTCGGGGGCAAGCGTCATACCGGTTGGGTCGGAGCTGTCCGCGATCCACCCATCCCACCTCGAGGCGCGCCGCAACGACATCGGACGGTTGCCGCCGATCCAGATCGGCAGCGTGGCTTGCACAGGCGTCGGCGAGAGCGTCACCCCGTCGACCGTGTAGTGCTCTCCCTCGTGAGTGACCTGCTCGCCCGACCAGAATCGGCGTAGGAGGTCCAGGCCCTCGTCGAGCATCGCCGCACGCACCTTCGGGTCTGTCGGCTCGCCGAACTTGCCGAACTCGGAGGCCGAGCCGCCGAGGCCCGCGCCGAAGACGACACGGCCGCCGCTCAGCACGTCGAGCGTCGCCACCTGATGGGCCAGCACCTGCACGCGGCGCCGCGCCACCGGCGTCACCGCCGTGCCGAGGCGTACGCGCTCCGTCGAGGCCGCGATCGCCGCGAGTGTCGTCCACGGGTCGGCCGCAGGCCGTCCCCAGACGAACGCGAGGTGGTCCCAGATGAACACGCCGTCCCAACCGCACTGTTCCGCCTCCTGCGCGACGCGGACCGCAAGGCGCGGATCGGCGTACGTCCCCAGGTTGGCAAGGCAGATCCCGTAGCGCACGAGACCAGAGACTAGAGTCAGGCGGCGTGGCGTTCACGACGAGACCCGAGCTGCGCGGCACGTTCGGGATGGTTGCGTCGACGCACTGGCTGGCCTCGGCCGCAGGGATGGCGGTGTTGGAGCGCGGCGGGAACGCATTCGATGCGGCGGTGGCATCCGGATTCACGTTGCAGGTGGTCGAGCCGCACGACAACGGACCCGGTGGCGAGGTCCCGGCCGTTTTCTACTCCGTCGAACGTGGCGAGCCGCTCGTGCTCTGCGGCCAGGGAGTCGCGCCCGCGGCTGCGACGATCGAGCGCTTCCGCGAGCTCGGCCACGAGCTGATCCCCGGAACGGGCCTGCTCGCAGCCTGTGTGCCCGGCGCGTTCGGAGGCTGGCTGTTGCTGCTCGGGGAATTCGGTTCGTGGCGTCTCGCGGACGTGCTCGCGTTTGCGATCGACTACGCGGAGCACGGCTTTCCGGTCGTGGACGGCCTTCGCGCCGCGATCGAACGTGAGGCAGGCCTGCTCGCGACCTGGCCCGGGTCGCGCGCGCTCTACCTACCCCCGCCGCCGACGGGCTCGCAGCTGCGCAATCCGAGGCTCGCAGCGACCTATCGCCGGATCGTCGAAGAGACGCGCGGCGGATCGCGGGTCGACGAGATCGACCGTGCGCGGGAGCTGTTCTACGAAGGTTTCGTCGCGGACGAGATCCACGGTTTCTGCGCCGCCGAGGACGGCCTGCTGACACGCGACGATCTGGCGGGCTGGCGCGCGACCCTCGAACCCGTCGCGTCGTTCGACTACCGCGGCGTCACGGTGTGCAAGACCGGAGCCTGGGGCTCAGGACCGGTCGCGCTGCAACAGCTCGCGCTGCTCGAAGGGTTCGATCTCACCGCCCTGTCCGAAGAAGAGTTCGTGCACGTCGTCATCGAGTGCGCCAAGCTCGCGTTCGCGGACCGCGATGCGCTCTACGGCGACGCAGACGTCCCGCTGGGGACGCTCCTGTCCCGGGAGTACAGCGAGCGCAGGCGCGCCCTCGTCGCCGACGGCGCCTCCGGCGAGTACGAGGCCGGTCTGGGCCGGCTGCCGACGCCGGTCGCGGCGGAGGCGATGGCCGGCGCGGGAGAGCCGACGCGGGGCGACACCGTCCACGTGGATGTCGTCGATCGCTGGGGCAACATGATCTCTGTCACTCCGAGCGGCGGCTGGCTCCAGAGCTCGCCCGTCGTCCCTGCGCTCGGGTGGCCCCTCGGGACGCGAGCGCAGATGTTCTGGCTCGAGGAGGATCTGCCGTCGTCGCTGCGGCCCGGCGCGCGTCCCCGGACGACCCTTTCGCCCGGCCTCGCGCTGCGTGACGGCAAACCGTGGCTCGCCTGGGGTACACCGGGGGGCGACCACCAGGAACAGTGGGCCTTTCATGTCTTCCTCCGTCATCTCGAGCGAGGCCTGAACCTCCAGGAGGCGGTCGACGCGCCCGAGTTCAGCACCGATCACCTGATCTCGTCCTTCTATCCCCGCGGCTTCAAGCGGCGGTCGCTCGAGCTGGAGGGTCGCTTCGGGGCAGAGGTCGTTGAGGGTCTGCGAAGGCGTGGACACGACGTCACGGTCGCGCCCGACTGGTCGCTCGGACGGGTTACGGCGGTCGAAAAGGCCGCCGGGGAGCTGCGGGGGGCGGCGAATCCGCGCGGGATGCAGGGCTACGCGACCGGTCGCTAGACTCGCCGGATAGTCGCTGCGTGATGTCACCGATCGTCTGAGCCGCTCTAGAGGCGAGGCTAGGATCGCGCGCGAGATGGAATCTCTGTACCGGCCCGAGGGCGTCGAGGAG
>VAWR01000068.1 GCA_005885245.1 Actinomycetota bacterium
ATCTCACGGAGCGGCGACGGTCCGTCGCCTGCCGGGCTGACGACCACGATCGGAAGGCGGTCGTCGCCGTTTCGCGTCGGCCTGAGCGGGGGCTCCACGTCGCGCGACGACGTGAGAAAGACATCGCCCCTCCGCAGCAGATCCGGATCGACGGGGGCTTCACCGTCGGCGAGATCGACGACGAGTAGGCCCACGGTCTGCTCGGCGATCGTCCTCGCGTGAGCCGTCGTTGCGGCGGCGATCACCAGGTCCGACTCGGCGACGAGCTCCTCGACGACGCCACCGTCCCTCCCGGGTGAGACGAATGCCACCTCTGAGAGGATTCCCGCAGTCCGGGCCACCTCGCGGAGACGGTCGGACTCGCCGTCGGCGACGACGAGGATGCGTGTCGCCCGCTGTCGCGTGAACAGCCGGTCGAGGCCGAAAGCAGCGCGCAGGTTCACGCTGGCTTCGACATACGCCTCGTCGTGAGAGAGGAGTGCGAACGGCCGACCGAAGAGGGCGAAGATCTCGCCGTCGTCGCGCCTGCGGCGACGCTGGACCTCGCGTCGGCGTTCGAGCAGCTGCGGGAGGTCCGCCAGCACGTCGCTCGCCGCGTGCAGCCTGGCAAGGCTCGCCCGCTTGACCGTTTCGGTCTCGGCGGAATCAGAGCTGTCGACATCGAACGAGTCGCGCGCCGACTCCGACGACATGGCGGCTCGTTTCGTGAGCAAGAAGAGGGCGGGCGCCAGGACCGACGCGAGATTCTCGTCGCCGACGTTCTTGATCAGGGTGAACAACGCGTTGCGTTCGGTGAGGAGCGTGCGACGGTAGAGCGGGATCCCGGACCCGGTGCCGTGGTGACGGTGGAAGCAGCGGGCCGTACCGGCCAATCGCACCTTGTAGCCGGCGAGCCACAGTCTCCAGCCAAGGTCGACGTCCTCGTAATAGGCGAAGTAGGACGGATCGAACCCGCCGAGGTCGAGAAAGACGTCGCGGTCGATGAGCATCGAGCCGCCGCAGGCGAAGGGCAAGTCACGACCATCCTCGACGAGCTCCTCTCTCATCGGCTCGAGAAAGTGCTCCTGCCCCGCCGAGCCGTGGAAGGTCACCCAGCCGCCCGCAAAACCGATCCGAGCGCCCTCCCAGTCGAGGATCACGCCACCGACGCAGACGTAGCCCGACGCCGGATCGAGGCCGGAGACGAGCCCGCGCAGCCAGTGCGGCTCGACCCGCATGTCGTTGTTCAGAAAGGCGACGCAGTCGGAGGTCGCCGCTCGTGCGCCCTCGTCGCAGGCCGCTGCGAAGCCGAGATTCTCCTCGAGAGACACCAGGTGCACCCACGGATACTCCGATTCGAGGAGGCCGCGTGAGCCGTCGGTCGAGCCGTTGTCGACGACGATCACCTCGAGCCCGTCCTCCGGATAGTCGACCTGCCGGAGCGAGTCGAGGCAGTGCCGCAGATGCTCGGCTCCGTTCCAGCTCGGGATCACGACGGAGACCGTCGGCAGGGCGCTCATCGCGCCATTCTCGCGACTGCGCTACTGGCCCGCCACAGGGACGCCGAGGGCGGCCATGGTCCTGCCGAGAAGAGGCGCCCGAGCCGCAGTCGTGTGCTTCTCCTGAACGTCCTCGCGCGCGAGCGCACCGATCTCCCTCCTCGAGGCCGGGGACTCGATCAGAGCCCCGAGCGCCTCTTGCCACTCCTCCGCCGTGTCGGCAAGGAGCCCGTTGCGACCATGGTCGATCGCGCGTACGAAGTCGGTGCGCGCGCTGGCGATCGTTGGCACGCAGAGCAAACCCGCTTCGAGGTACTTCACACAACTCTTGCACTCGGTGATGGGATTGCTCGGTTCCAGCGGCGCGAGGTTGATGTCCACGTCGGCGAGGATCTCCGGCAATGCCTGCCACGGTTGCAACGGCAGCCTGGCGACCCGGGATCCGAGCTCGTCGAATCTCCGGTCGAGCTCCAGCTTCCCCACGGCGAGGAAGCTGACCTGCGGATAGGTGTGGAGAGCCCAGAGCACTGCGTCGGCCGCCTCGAGAAAGTCGCGGTTGTGCGTGCGCGTCCCGCTGAGGTAGGCAACGCAGAGGTCGCCGCCGTCTCGGCGCGCGGTTGTTGCACGCGCGAGCGTCTGGTCGGCGAGACGAGCCATCTCCTCGCTCACCGAATTGAAGACGACGTCGACGCGGTCCACACGTTTGCGAGCGTGCTCACGCAGCGGCTCGGTGCTCACCGTCGCCCGACCGCAGGCCTCGAGCGTCCGACGGTAGCGGTCGAATCTCTCGATCTGCCTCCTGCGGTTCTCTTCAGGCCATCCCTCGAGAAAGGCCCAGTGGCGATCGAAACCCGGCTCGAAGATCAGATCGTCGGTGTCGAAGACGACGACCTTGCTCGAGGATCCAGCGCGTTCGAAGAACGCCGCGACCTCGTCGCTCCATTCGACACGGTTGAGAACGAAGCAGGCGTAGTGGTCCACTGCCGCTGCGAGATCGATCTGGGCCGTTTGAACGACGTCGCGTGACACTCCGAGTAGGCCGAGCTGCTCGGCCTGATGGTGAGATCGGTAGCGCGCCCCGCCTCCGGGTACGTCGTAGACGAAGAGGACGGTCTTGAGGCCCACAGGCTGGAATCGCTCGAGCGGCCCCATGTCCTCCACGGCGTGTCCACGTGTCGTTCGGCGCGGAGGGGGAACGAAGCGTGCTCGCACGCCGTCGAGTCGCCCGCGGATCGCTCGAGCAACTCTGCGCTGCGCGCCCATCAGGGCGCTCGCACGCCCGTCTCGGACCCGGCCCGTAGCGGCAGCCGCGCCGCGGAGGCGGCGGGCGCATCCCGCACAGGCTGATCGGCGGCGCGCAAGGCGCGACGCACAGTGGTTGCGAGGATGAACAGCGTCGCCGCCAGAGCGATGCCGAGCTTGCGTGCATCGCCCGCTGGCCAGGCGGACTCGCCCAGGGGGTAGTAGGCGAAGGGAACGAACCAGAGCCAGGAAAGCCGCGGCTGCACGAGCACGATCGGCACGAGCAGCAGCAAGAAGTAGTGGACCCAGACGATCGGCGACGCCGCGAGCGAAGCGGCCAGAGCAAGGGTGAACGTGGCGACGTCGCGGTCGCGCGACAGCCACCGTCCGTCACGGGCGACCCAGACCGCTGCGGCGAGCAACGCTGCCGCGGCGAGGATCGAGGCGATCACGCCGACGGCCTCGGGGAGATGCGCACGCACCGCCAGTGCGATCACGGAATACGACGAGGTCGCCTCGTCGGCCGAGACGTGGTGCACGACACCCGGGTATGCACCGAGCCCGGCGAAGCCAACCGCTGCCCACGGCAGCAGCACGAGGGCGACCGCGCTACCGACCGATGCTGCCGCCGCCTTGCCTCGCCGTGTCAACGCGAGCCACACCGCGAGCGGCCAGAGAAAGAGCTTCAAGGCGATTCCGGCCCCAACAGCGACGGCCGGCTCGACGAGGCGTTCACGCCACCGCCACACGATCGCGACCGCGAGCAGAAGGATGGGACCGATCGTTCCGAGGTCGATCGAGCTGCGCGTGAACGGGAACGTGGCAGCCAGCGCATAGCAACGCCAGTCACGCAGGCCGAGCAGCCAGAGCGCGCCGCCGATCGCAGCGAGACTGGCCAGGATCCAGAGCAACGTCGCGATCCCGGCGCTCAGCGGATGCAACGGTGCGACGAGGAAGGCGAGCAGCGGCGGATAGGCGTAGGTCTCGTCGCCCTTGAACACGTACGGCGACGCTCCGTGCACCAGCTGCCCGCCGGCGTGCAGGAAGATCGCCAGGTCGTGCGGCGCGCGGCTGTTGTCGAAGGCGCCGTCCACGGTGGACACGTATCTGTGCAGCGCCCAACCGGCCGCCAGCACACCGACCGCTGCGCCGGTGACCGGACGAGCCCTGCGCGCGAGACTGCGCAGCGCAGCTCCCCACTGTAGGACCGGAGCCAGCGCGCGCCGCGGCGCGAAGAGGGCGCCGCCGGCGAGCAGGACGAACGCCGGCGCCACCGGGACCGAGTAGTGGGGCTCGGCCGGAAGTCCGAGTGCGGTCAGGACGATCACGAGCAGGCCCGCGAGCGCCGGTGTCCAGAGCGGCAGGCCTCCTCTCGCCCGGCGAAAGGCCAGCGCGAACAGGCCGAGCACGAACCAGAGAATCGGCGGCGGGAACCAGCGAGAGGCCTGGTTCAGGCGATGCGCAAGGTTCGCGCTGCCCTTCCGATCGGGAAGATTGGCCGCGAGCTCGCCCATCCTGCGGTGGAGAGCGTCGTAGCGTTGCTCGTCGCCCGCGTGGACGAAGACCAGGTGGTGCTCCGTCGGAGACGTCCAGACGGTGTAGATGCTGAAATCGGGAGTCGTGACACCGCCTTCGTGCGGGGCTGGGATCGGCTCGTCTTCGCTCGGCTTCGGCAACGTGCGGCCCTCGACGAGCACGGTGGAGGAGCCGGTTCCGGCCGCCGGAGTGGCGGCGGCCGCCGAAGTCGGCGAGTGGTAGAGCGCAAGCCGCAGCATTCCCGAGACGCTGCCGAGTACGCCGCGCGCGTACCGAGCGGGATGGGCCTCGACGGCCTCGACGCCGACATCACGGAGCCAGCGGTAGTTGCTGTGCCAGCCCTTCAGACGATCCGAGAGGGCGAGCAGATCGACCTGCATCCGCGGGCTCGCCTTCGTGAAGAAATCGTCCAGCGTGATCCCGTAGGAGCGGTACGGCTCGCGCCCGAGCAGATCGCGTCGCACGGCCTGCGCAAGTTCTCGCGACGCCGGGCCGTTGGAGGGACGGACGATCTTGTCCGTGACGAACGTTCGGAAGAAGGGCACCGTCGCGTTGCCACCGCGCGCGATCGTGTAGTTGTCGTACCGCAGGCCGTTGTGAATCGCCCAGCCGCCGATCAGGAGGACGGCGGGCACGAGGACGAGAGCAGCCGAGACGAGCCGAGCCCGCCAGGCCCGGTGTAACGCAAGCGGCAGCAAGGCCGAAACGAGCAGCACCTGGTTGCCGGGGCGGACGAGCGTCAGGATTCCGACTCCGGCACCGACGAGCGCGAAACCTCGCGGGCTCGGGGAACGCAGCACGCGAACGAGCAGCAACGACCAGCCTGCGAATGCAGCGGCGAAGACCGCATCGGACGAAAGCTCGTGGAAGAGAATCCCATAGCCCGGATACAGGAGCAGCACGACGGCGGTGAGCAGCGCGGCTCTCGCACCGAAGCTGCGCGCCGCGAGAAACCAGGCGACGACCGAGGCCGCGAACAGGAGCGACATCACGGGCTCCGCGAGCGCGCCGCCCGCGAAGTCGAGCAAGCCGCCAACGACCAGCATGGCGATCGGCGTGCGTCCGAGCACGAAACCGAGATCGATCGGGTGGGCGTGGAAGAGCTGGACATAGCCGCCGAGATAGGTGCCGAGATCGCGACCGGGCCCGAGGGGGATCACGAGCGCTTCGAGCCACCAGACGGCGAGCGCAAGCACGAAGACGATCCCGACGCCCCGGCGTGTCTCGACCAGCGTCACAGCGCGCCGGGCGAGTCGCGAACAGGCCTCGCCGAGGGAGCGCACGGCAGTCCAGAGTAGCGTGGCCCCCGTACGGTCGCAGGGCATACTGTTCGCCCGTGCCGCCGTCGCCTCAGATCTCGGTGGTGATTCCCTGCCTGAACGAAGAGGCTGCCGTGGGAACGGTGGTCACGAAGGCGTGGGAGGGCATCGCGCGCTCGGGTCGGGACGGAGAGGTGATCGTCGTCGACAACGGCTCGACCGACGGGTCCGCGGAGATCGCGTCCAGCCATGGCGCCGTCGTCGTCCACGAGCCACGGCGCGGCTACGGCCGCGCGTACCTGACCGGTATCGAGCACGCCCAGGGTGAGTACCTCGTGATGGCGGATGCGGACGACACCTATCCCGTGACGGAGCTCGGCGCGTTCGTCGACGCCCTCGAGTCCGGGCAGGACCTCGTGCTCGGGTCCCGGTTCCGGGGACAGATCCACGAGGGCGCGATGCCGTGGTCCCACCGCTGGATCGGCAACCCGATCCTCACCGGAATGCTCAATCGCCTGTTCGGTATCCGGGTTTCGGACGCACACTGCGGGATGCGTGCGGTCCGGCGCTCGGCGCTGCAGCGGCTCGACCTGCACTCCACGGGCATGGAGTTCGCCTCGGAGATGGTGTTCAAAGCGTTCCGTCGCAAGCTTGCGGTCGACGAGATCCCGATCGACTACTTCCCGCGTAAGGGCGAGTCGAAGCTGAGCCGCTTCGGCGACGCGTGGCGACACGTCCGCTTCATGCTTCTGTACAGCCCGAGTTGGCTCTTCTTCGTCCCGGGCCTCGTCCTGCTCCTCCTCGGGTTGGCCGGCATGATCGTGCTGGCGAGTGGACCGGTCGACGTCTTCGGGCGCACGTGGCAGATCCACACGATGCTCGCGTTCGTCGCCCTGACGCTGATGGGTGCTCAGGTCGTCCAGCTCGGCGTCTTCGCACGCACGTACGCCTTGACGCATTACGGGGAGCACGATGCACTGCTCGAACGCCTTCGCCGGCGGATCCGGCTGGAGCACGGCCTGCTCTTCGGGCTCGGGCTGATGCTGGTCGGAGCCGGTGTGCTGATCGCCGTATTCGTCCGCTGGGCGCATGCCGGCTTCGGAGCGCTCGGCGACGAGTATCCAACGGCACTCGGCGTCACACTGGCCGGCCTCGGCGTCCAGGCGATCTTCGGGTCCTTCTTCATCGGGCTGCTGACGATGCGCTCGAGACGCGAGGAAGAGGGCGTGACGCGACCGATCGTCGTCGCTGACCGGACGCCCGAGCACGTAACGCAGGCCTAGTGCGGGTCTGCCTGGTCTACGACCATCTGTTTCCGCAGACGATCGGTGGAACGGAGCGCTGGCTGCGCGACCTTGGGCTCAGGCTGTCCGAGCTCGGTCACGACGTCACGTATCTGACAATGCGCCATTGGGACTCCGCGGCGCCCCCGAGCCTCCCGGGAGTGAGGATCCTCGGCCTCACCCGTCCGGGAAGCATCTATGGCCGGGACCGGCGAACGGTGGGCGCTCCGCTCAGATTTGGGATCGCCGTCGCCCGCCACCTCTTCCGCCACGGGGGCGACTACGACGTGGTGCACACGGCGGCCTTTCCGTACTTCCCGCTGCTGGCGGCAGGTGCGCTGCGCCGCCGCGGGCCCTACCGGATCGTGGTCGACTGGCACGAGGTGTGGACGCGCGGCTACTGGCGGCGCTACGCAGGCGCAGTCCGCGGCACGATCGGCTGGCTGGTCCAGCGAAAGTGTGTCGCGGTTCCGCAACGCGCGTTCTGCGTCTCGCAGCTTCACGCGCGGCGTCTAGTTGCGGAAGGCTACCGGGGGGAGCTGACAGTCCTCCCCGGCGAATACGCCGGCCCGACCGAGTTCAGCCCATCGGAGCAGGTCGACTCCTCGCTCGTGGTCTACGCCGGCCGTCACGTCAAGGAGAAGCGTGTTCCGGCCCTCGTGCGGGCGTTCGCACGCGCTCGAGATTCACGCCCCGGCCTGCGGCTGGAGCTCTATGGAGACGGGCCGGAGACAGGGAGCGTCGAGAACGCCGTCCGCGACCTCGACCTGCAACAGAGCGTGCGTATCGCCGGACACAGACCCGAGGACGAAGTGGCCGATGCACTCGCACGTGCGGGCTGCCTGGCGACGGCGTCCGAGCGCGAGGGGTACGGACTCGTGGTCGTCGAAGCGGCGGCGCGCGGCACGCCGAGTGTCATCGTGGCCGGGCCGGAGAACGCGGCGACCGAGCTCGTCACCGACGGCGTCAACGGTGCGATCGCTGCAAGCGCAGAGCCCGACGATCTCGCCGACGCGATTCTCCAGGTGCTCGAAGCGGGATCGACGTTGCGTACGAGCACGGCGCGCTGGTTCGAGGAGAACGCCCCTCGCCTGCGGCTCGAAGAGTCGCTGAAGCTGGTCGTTCGGGAATACGAAGGAGCGAAGGCTGAAGACGCACTTCAACCTCACGGCGTCTGAGTACGAACGGCATCGTCAGGGTCATCTCCAGCGTCGACGCCGGCAGGTCGTCGACGATGCTCTCGCGGCGCGGATCGAGCCGGGTGCGAGGATCATCGAGCTGGGGTGCGGTCCCGGCGGGCTGCTTGCAGAGCTCGCGACGCGCCATCCCGAGGCGGACTTCCTCGGCCTGGACGTCGAGGAAAAGATGATCGTCCACGCCCGCCATCACCATGCACTGGAGAACGTGCGTTACGAGCTAGTCGATCTGAGCACCGACCGGCCGACAGTGGCCGCGGATTTCGCCTACAGCATCGACCTGCTCCACCACGTTCGAGATCTCCCCCCTTTTCTCGAAGGTGTCCGTGCGGCGTTGAGAACGGGCGCGACCTGGCTTGCAGTGGAGCCGAACGTCTTCCACCCGTACATCTTCTGGTCCCAGTCGCGCTTGCGCAGGGCCGGCTTCGACGAGGATCATTTCCGTCCGTGGAGAGCTGAGCCCGTCCTACGGAAGGCGGGGTTCGAGGTGACCGAGCGCCGCTACGCGTTCTTCTTCCCGGGGTGGATCGACCGCGTGCCGGGCACGGTCGCGTGGCTGGAGCCGCTCCTCGAGCGCTTTCGGCTGCTCGGCGGCAGTGTCGTGTACTCCCTGGAGCGCTCCTAGATGGTCGGAATCGCCCACGTGCGAGTACGCAGCGCGCCCAGCGGCGCCCGCAGCGGAGTGCTGCTGACCGCGGCCTCTGCCGCCTCGATCGTTGCGAACTACGTCTTCCTCCTGGCGGCCGGCCGGGTGCTGGGCAGCGAGGAGTACGGCTCACTGGCCGCACTGCTCGGGCTCCTCTCCGTCGTGCTGATTCCGGCCTCCGCCCTGCAGATGGCCGTCTCGCGCGAGATCTCGCGCCGCATCGCATCCGGCGACCAGAGCGGCGCGACCGCGTTCGCGCGTGCAACGTTCCGGATCGGGCTTGCCGCGACCGCTCCGCTCGTGCTCGTGGCGCTCGCGCTCGCGGCACCACTCTCGCACCTGCTCCACATCCATTCCGTCGGCATCGTCGTCCTCGCCGAGAGCACGCTGGTCACCGCGCTCGTGTTTCCGGTCACGCTCGGCGTCCTGCAAGGTCTGCAGCGGTTCCACGCGCTCGCGGCGACCTACGTTTTTCCACTGCTCGTCCGGCTCGTGTTCTTTGCCGGACTCGCATCCGCCGGCTATCGCCTCGGCGGCGCGATCGCCGCAACTCTCGTCGGCGCAGTCGCGGGAACCGCGCTCTCGATCGCGCTGATGCGCGAGCCGCTGGGCGGCGGCACCGAGATCGCGCGCCCCGAGCTGCGCTCTTTCTTCACGTATCTGGGGCCGGTTGCCGTGGGGCTCGTCGGCATCGCCCTCCTCACACACGTCGACATACTCATCGTCAAGGCCCGTTTCTCGGGCGGCGAGGCCGGCGCCTACGGCGCGGCGTCTGCGTTCGCCCGGGTCGCGTTCTTCCTACCGGCGACGATTCTCGCTGTCCTCTTCCCGCGCACGGCAGCCCGCCAGGCTCGAGGGGAGGAGACCGAGGACATCCTGGGGCGGTCCCTGCTCGCGACGGCCGCGTTCTGCGGGTTGTTGGCGCTGTTCTACGAAGCGGCCGGCCCGGGCCTCGTGACGACGACCTTCGGCTCGGACTTTGCCGCCGGCGGGGGCATCCTTGCGCCCTTCGCGCTCGCGATCGGGCTCTTCTCGCTCGCCAACGTCCTCGTCGGCTATCACCTGTCACGGGGGGAGACGCGCTACGCGTGGATCGTCGCCGCCGGCGTGGTCGCGCAAGTCGTCGTGCTCGCGCTCGTCCCGACGAGCCTCGAGGCGGTGGTCTGGGCGAACGTGATCGTCGCCGCGAGCCTGCTCGTCGCGCACGAGCTGGTAATCGGGTCGAGCGTGCCGGCGATTCGAGCGGGATTCGGCACCTTCACGCGCTCCCTGGACCTGCGGATCCGCGGTATCGCCGTCGAGGGCGGGCTTGCCCTGCTCGGCTTCACCGTGCTCGTCTGCCTGCTCTTCCTACCGATGGTGTTGGCCATCAACTCGATTGTGATCGGCCGCGGCTCCGACGCGACGGGAACGATCTGGTGGCTGTGGTCACTGACGCACGAAGGCGGCTATCACATCTTCGGCACGACTCATCACACGCTGACCGGTGCACCCTTCGGCTGGGACGGCGACAACGGGTTGAACATCCAATGGCTGCTGCCCTACTACCCCGCGTATCTCGCGACCACGATCATCGGCCCCGTCGCTGCGCACAACCTCGTGTTGCTGACGGGCTATGTGCTTTCGGGCCTGACGATGTACGCGCTCGTGCGGTACCTCGGCTGCGGCCGACTCGTGTCGGCGTGGGCAGGACTCGTCTACGTGGTCTTCCCGTGGCACCTGGAGCGAACGCCGCATGCATCGCTCGTGCATCTCGAGTTCTTCCCCTTGCTGCTCCTCACGATGATCGCGGCCGCGCAACGGCCGTCGTGGTCGCGCTTCCTCTTTGTCGGACTGGTGACCCTCGCGTGCTGGTTGACGTCCGGCTATTTCGGCGCAATGGCCCTCGTCGGCGCGACCGCCTTCGCGATCGGTGCGTTCCTGAGCAGGGCGGGACCGCGGTCGCGATTCCTGCTGTTCGGGTCGACCGCCACCGCACTGGCCGCGACCCTCCTAGTCGCCCTCCTCTCCGCGCTCTCCGGAGTGGGGCGCGCAAGCGGGCTCCATCGCTTCGCCAGCGATCTGAAGGTGTACGGCCTGCGGCCGGTGGAGCTCGTCGTCCCCGCGGCACGCAACTTCGTGTTCGGCGACTGGACGAGATCGTTCCTGCATGCGCACCAGCACTTTTCGAACCCGACCGAGACCACGAACTACCTCGGTTTACTGACCATCGCCCTCGCGCTGGCGTGGCTCGTCCTGGCGTGGCGTAGACGGGTCGGCCTCGCCCCGCGTCTCACGGTCGCGACGTCCGGTCTGGTCGCCGTGATCGTGGCGTCCCTTCTACTGGCCCTCCCGAGTCCGGTGACGATCTTCGGCCACGACGTGTGGATGCCGTCGCGCCTGCTCTGGGAGTTCGTGCCGCCGTTTCGCGTGCCGTCCCGGTGGGTCGTGCTCGCGATGGCGGCGCTCGTGGCGCTCGCCGCCCTGGCGTTGCAGGAGGGTGTCACACGCTTCGCGCAACGCGGCGTGCAATTTCGTGGGATCCGGGTGGCGCCGGTGCTGCTGGTCGGCGCCGCGATGGTCGTCTCCTTCCTCGAACTGGCCGAGAATCCGGTGCAGAACCGGTTCCGCGCCGACGAGCCTCCGCCCGAATACGCGGCGCTGGCGCGAACCGGTTCGGGGTTCGTCGCGGACTATCCGCTCTACCAGGACACCGACCGCCTCTTCTGGCAGATCCGGTACCACCGCCCCACGATCATCTCGGAGGCCTTCGGCGCGCCTCCCGACGAGGCACGCCGCGCACTCGTCAACCCGAGCACTCCCGGCACGGCGGCGCAGCTCGCGCTACTCGGCGTGACCGGGATCGTCACGCATCAGGACGCACTCGGGTACGTACTCGGTGTGAAGGACGTGCCGAATGCGAGTTGGGGACCGGGCTATGCCCTCGTCGCTCGCACGCCCGACGGTTCCTCGACCTGGCGCGTGGTCGCCAAGCCGGCTCCGGCTCTCGTGACTCCGAGCACCGGGCTGGCCGGCCCCGAACCGCTCGCGGGCAACGTGCCCGGCTACCCGCTCACCTCGAGCTCGGGCGTTGGGTACATCGGGATCCGGACGCGAGAGGCGGGCGTCCTGCGTCTCTCCTTCACCGCACAACCGCCCGTGAAGGTCTACAAGCTCCTCCGGGTCGCCGACGCCTCGAAGGAGCTTCCGTTCAATCTGGAAGGCCCTCTGCACATCTCCGTCCTCGTCCAGGTGCCTCGCGGCTCGTCGCTGGTCGTTCTCAAGACCGACCCGGCGGCGAAATCGAGAGCCGATGCGATCGTGCTCTCCGAGATGTACGCGGAGCGCGCCTCCGGAACGCCGCAGTTGCAGGCGTTGCCGGAATCGTCGGATCCCGGCTTCTGACGGCGGGGGAAGTCCGTGCGCATCCTGATCCTGAACTGGAAGGACACCTCTCACCAGCTGGCGGGCGGAGCCGAGGTCTTCACCGAGGAGATCGCCGGGGAGCTGGCCCTTCGTGGACACGACGTAACCCTCTTTGTCTCGGCCGTGGAAGGCCGGCCGGGACGTGAGACGCGATCCGGCTTCCAGATTGTCCGCGACGGGGGGCGGCTGGGCGTCTATCGCTCAGCGCGGCGCTTCTGGAGCGAGCAGCGGGCGGGAAGCTACGACGTCGTCGTCGACGAGATCAACACGCGCCCGTTCCTGACTCCGCGCTGGATCAAAGACACGCCCGTCGTCGCTCTCATCCATCAGCTCGCCCGGGAGATCTGGTCCTACGAGACGCCGCTTCCCGTTGCCCTCCTCGGCCGGTATCTGCTCGAGCCCTGGTGGCTGCGCTCGTATCGAGATGTTCCGGCCATGACGGTCTCGGCGAGCAGCGCGGAATCGCTGCGGCAACATCACGGCTGGCGGCGCGTCACCGTGATCCCCGAGGGGTCGGCGCCTCATCCCGTCCCGGACGTTCCGAAGGAACCTGATCCGACGGTCGTCTTCCTCGCGCGACTGGTGGCGATGAAGCGACCCGAGCACGCCATCGACGCGTTTGGCATGGTCGCGGACCGGTTTCCGCGTGCGCAGCTCTGGATGATCGGCGACGGCCCGCTTTCGGCACGGCTGCGCGCAGCCGCGCCGCCGGGGGTCACGTTCCTCGGCCGTGTTCGCCAGGAGGAGCTCCGCGAGCGCCTGGCTCGGGCGCACGCGCTCGTCGCGACCTCGGTCCGAGAGGGCTGGGGCCTGAACGTCAGCGAGGCCGCAGCATGCGGCACGCCCTCGATCGGCTACGACGTCCCAGGACTGGTGGACTCGATTCCCGCCTCCGGCGGTTTGCTGGTCGAGCCGACTCCCGCGGCGCTCGCGAAAGCGCTCGTCGAGCTCTTCGACGGCTCGTTCGCGCTGGAGCCCACGATCTCGACCGTTCCATGGCCCGAGGTAGCCGCTAGGGTCGAACACTGTCTGTGCGCCGCCGTCGAAGCATGGTCAGAAGACCACGCCACATCCCGTAACCGTGGGCGACGCCGTACAGAGGCGTGACGAGGGCAAGCGACGTTACTTCCGCGGCGCTGCGACGACGCGCCAGGCCAAGTGTCATCGCGGATAGCGACAGAGCCAGCAGCGCCGCAGGAGCGACGAGGGGCCTGCGCACGCTCGCGGCGACGAGTGCCGCGCTCAGCGGATAGAACGCGGCCACGGCCGGAAAGAATCTCGATTCGCGCCGTCCGTGGCCGTCGAGGAAGACGACGCCGCGGTGGGCCGCATGGCGGACGAACGAGTCGAGTGAGGTTCGCGGCGCGTAGAGACAGCTGAAGCCGGGAGCCACGTTGATGCGTTCGCGCTCCGCAATGCTTCGAAGGAGCGGCGTATCGTCGTTTGCGTCCCGCAAGTCCGGATAACGGCTCCGAAAGCCTGCGATCGCCTCCAACAGGATCTCTCTCGGCGCCAGGAAGCATGTCGTTCCCTTCGGGTAGCGGTCGAAGTCCGAAGCGCCGAAGCTCGTCTCTCTCGGGTCTTCGAAGTAATCACTCCAGGCGAGCTCCGCGATCAGGCTCCAGAAGAGAGCGAAGGGCGCGTTTCCTGCGATCCGAACCTCTGCGGTCCACACGCGTCTGCCGCGCTGAATCTGCCCGTGGACATAGGCGAGGGCACCTGGATCGATACGGACGCGGCCGTCGAGCAACAGGACGAATTCGCCGGCCGCCGCCTCCACTCCGCTTCGCCGTGCCTCGAAGCGGCCTCGATTCGGACCGCTCAGGACACGGAGCGGCACGCGGCCGGCAAGCGATGCCTCCACTGTCTGAGCGCTGCCGTCGCTGGAGCCGTCGTCGGCGAGAACGACCTCCGGGTCGAATCCCTTGCCCTCCAAAGCGACGACCAGGGCGGCGATCGTCTGGTCGAGGTGCGAGGCCTCGTTGTAGACGGGGATGACAACGCTCAGCGTGTTCACGGGCTTGGCTTGTCCGGGCCGTGGGTAGGGTCGGGCTGCGCCATGGTGACGAAATCTACGGTGACGCCTTCGTCCTCGCCTTCCGAGAGGTCGACGCCTCGCGGCGAGCTACGGTACCGCCTGCGCTGCATCGAGAAGCTTGCCTACGACTTCCGGGGCGAAGAATCCCTGCTCGACGCGGGCTGCGGTGACGGTGGAGTCGCGCGGCTGTTACGCGAACGTGTGGGGAACGTCGTCGCAATCGACGTCACACCCTCCGAGCACTGGCATGAGGAGCCGGGCCTCACGTTCCGCGTCGCGGATGCGGAACGCCTTCCGTTCGAGGACGAATCCTTCGACATCGTGCATTCGAAGGACTCTCTCCACCACATGGCGTCTCCAGCGGGCGCACTTGCGGAGTACCGTCGAGTCCTGAGGCGCGGCGGACATGCGCTGGTCATCGAAGCAAACCGCTTCAACCCGATCTTCTTTCCGCACATGACTCTCGCGCTCGGTCACGACCATTTCACGGGGAAGCGGCTGCGAACGCTGATCCAGGGTGCGTTCGCGGACGCCCGGTTCGGAGCTTTCGAAGCCCACTATGTCCCGCCGCTCGACCGTTTTCCCGGTCTGCAGGATGCGGTCGAGGAAGGCCTCGAGCGGCTCCGGCCCTTCAAGCCCCTACTTTCCTACAACTTTGCGATTGCGACCCGCTGAGTCGTTCGCCATCGTGGCGAACGGCCTTTCCGGCGACGGTCCGGCGCAGGCCCTGCGAGACCAGCTTGTCGCGGAAGGAGCGCGCGTTGTGACGATCTTCCATCCCCTCGCGCAGCACGAGGGCGGGCGCCATGTGATCACGACCT
>VAWR01000179.1 GCA_005885245.1 Actinomycetota bacterium
CAAGCGCGGCACCCTCGTTGCGCACGTAATGAACGTCCGGGACGTCGATAGCAAGCAAGCGTGCACCAAACACCGCCGTGCAGCAATCAACTCTCGAGTCCGAAGCTCAAACAGCCGAGTTTTCGCGTTAATGGGATGGAACGGTTATGGAACAGAGGGGGCACACCGGGTGGCAAACGTTCGGCTCGCCGTAGGCCGGAAAATGGCTTGAACTAGCGCCGAACCGTTGCCAGCGGCTGCCACCAGTTGCCGTTTGGATCGCTTGTAAGCAGGGCGTCTGCCCTGGGCTGCCACCCGCTCCACCTACCCGAATCGAGCGGATAGGCGACTCGACTCGCGGAGGCGACGAAGTTTCCGAACCCCACGCGCAA
The DNA here is from genome assembly GCA_005885245.1 of Actinomycetota bacterium. Classification (GTDB taxonomy): domain Bacteria; phylum Actinomycetota; class Thermoleophilia; order Gaiellales; family Gaiellaceae; genus 3-1-20CM-4-69-9. Next base: position 372 of record VAWR01000179.1, read on the forward strand.
GGCGGGCCAGCACTACGAACGGCGAGCGAACCCGCGCGCGAACATTCAGGACCGAACGCGAGGCCGGGCCACGGTGGTGCGCCACCCCGTCTCACGCCTCGAGGATGACGGCTTCGTAGAGATGCAGGCCGGCCCCACCCACACCGGCTGGCGCGTCGAGCTGGACATCCCGGCATGATCCGTGTCGTCATCGCCGACGACCAGCGCGTCGTCCGCGACGGACTGACGATGCTCGTCGGCCTGATCGACGACTTCGAGGTCGTCGGGGCCGCCTCCGACGGCGCCGAGGCCGTCGACCTCGCACGCGACACCCGGCCCGACGTCGTGCTCATGGACCTGCGCATGCCCGAGATGGACGGCACGGAGGCGACCCACCAAATCCGTTCCTCACTCCCGGAGACGCAAGTGCTCGTGCTCACCACCTATGCAGACGACGAGTCGCTGTTCCCCGCCCTCCAGGCAGGCGCGAGCGGCTACCTCACAAAGGACGCGAGCGCCGAAGAGATCGAGAGCGCGATCCGGGCCGTCGCCTCAGGACGCACGCACCTCGACCCCGCGATCCAGCAACGCCTCATCGCCGCCGTCGTCGATGCCACCCCGGACGAGCACATCCTGCCCGACGACCTCACCTCACGCGAAGTCGAGGTCCTCAAACTCATCGCCGCGGGCCTCTCCAACGCCGAGATCGCCACCGCGCTCGTCGTCAGCGGTGCAACAGTCAAAACCCACGTCAACCACATCTTCGCGAAGACTGGTGCACGCGACCGCGCTCAAGCTGTCCGCTACGCCTACCAACGCGGAATCACCTAACCCGCAGCGCGGTTCTCCTCACATGACTATGAAAGGCTGCTCAGCCACCAGCTCGGCCTGACCGGCGCGCGCACCGCACGCCATGAACGGGCAGACGTGCGCCAAAAGCCGCTCAGAATCCGGCGCGCACGCACTCGAGCGCTGGCTACCCCCGCCCGCTCGGGCAACGGCTCCCGACCTTGAAGAACGCCTGCAACGCGGGAGTCGCCGCGGTTGTCGGCGGGTGGAATCAAGCACGGCCTAACCGTCCTCAAACCTCTGCTGCCTAGATTGGGTGCTGTGAGGTTGGCACCGCTGCCGACAATCGCGCTCTTCGTGGCCCTTTCGGTCACGGGCTGCAGCTCGGGCCACGAGGCGCCGGGAGTGCCGGTGCCTTGGGTGAACCGGCCGCTTCCCCGCTACGAGGTCCCGGCTCCGCAGGTGATCCCGTATCCGACCTCGGCGCCGCCGTGTCACGCGAGCGAGCTCCGGATCGCCCAAGGCCGGGGCGGCGCAGCCGCCGGAACGCTGTACGAGCGCCTCGTCTTCACCAACATCGGCCGGCGCACGTGTCTGCTCCGCGGCTACCCGACGATCACCGCCCTGGGCCCGGACGGCACCCGTCGCCCGCTGCGTCCCGACCGTGAAGGCTTCACCTTCTTCTACCTCGTCCCAGCCAACCTGCCCCCGCGCGGCCACAGCTTCATCGGACTCGCAACCGGGGACGGCTGCGACAACGGCACCAAGCCGATGACGAGCTACCGACAGCTCAGCGTCACGATCCCACACAGGGAAACCGTCCAGGCCGGCGCGGGCGTCCGGATCACCGAGGTCTGCGGGCTCTTCGTCAGCAGCTTCGGGCTACCGGCGCGCTACACGCCACTCGCACCCGCCGCGGGAACCCCCGCGACCGCAACCCTCCGCGTCCACCTGCCCGCAAGGGTCCGCGCCGGGACAATCCTCCGCTACACGATCACGCTCGCGAATCCCGCGCAGACGACGATCACGCTTCGGCCCTGCCCCGGCTACAGCGAAGGCATCTACGCCTCAGGCCTCGTCGTCCGCCGATCGCTCGCACTCAACTGCGACACCGTCCATGCGATCGGCGCCCGCGCGCAGGTCCGCTACGCCATGCAGCTCGCCGTGCCGACCCGCGCCGCAGCGGGCATCGCCAAGTTCAGCTGGAGCCTCAACGACCCGAACGGGCCCTTCGCCGGCCGCATCATCCGAATCACCCGGCGCTGATTCGCCCATCTCTTCGCTCGCGGCACCGCCGTCCACCGTCAATGCCCGCTCGATGACGAGTTCGAACCGCGGAAAGCAGCAGGCTAGGATCGCTCCGTGACAGACGTGATCTACGAGCAGATCGGTCGCGAGTACGGATCCACGCGCCAGGCCGACCCGAGGATCTCGGACGCGATCCGGCTGGCACTTGGAGATGCCGAGTCGATCGTCAACATCGGGGCCGGCGCGGGCTCCTACGAACCAACAGATATCGCCGTCGTTCCCGTCGAGCCGTCACTGACGATGATCCGGCAACGAGCCGAATCGCTTGCACCCGCTGTGGTCGGAGTCGCCGAAGAGCTGCCGCTGGCATCGAGAAGCGTGGATGCAGCCCTCGCCGTCCTAACGGTGCACCACTGGTCCAGCTGGCCCCGCGCCTTCGCCGAAATCCGACGCGTCGCGCGCAAGCGCGCGGTCTTCTTCACGCATGACCCGACCGCGGGGTTCGCGTGGCTCGACGACTACTTCTCCGCCTTCCGCACAGATAGCACTAGACGCTATCCGCCGCTCGCCGAGTTCAACGCATTGGGCGGTCAGGTCACATCACATCCGGTCTTGATTCCAGCAGATTGCACCGACGGCTTTACGGGCGCCTACTGGCGCAGACCCGACGCCTATCTCGATCCCACGATCAGAGCAAACATGTCAACATTCGCTCTCCTCAGCACCTATGCAGTCGAAGCGGGACTCCGCGCTCTCGCACGCGATCTCGCAAGCCGCACCTGGCAACATCGATACGCGGAGATTCTCGATCTGCCCGAACTCGATGTTGGCTATCGGATCGTGCTGGCCGAGTTCGCCTGACATACGTTTCGCCCCGCCCCCGCCCCACTCAGCTGACCATCATCTCGAACGTCGCACTCAGTAATCCTCGCCCTCGGTAATCGCCAGGAGCGTCGCGACCGTACGACAGCCGTGAGCAGGATAGTCGCGACTCCGTTGACGCGTAGGCGGTCGCGCGTCGGACCGACGCGACCCGTGCGACGCCGTCACGCAAGAGGTTCGTCGCGGTCGGAGACGAGCGAGGGTCGCGAGGAGGAGCGCCGCGCCGTCCCAGTAATGGGAGAGCGGGCTCGCCACCGAGCAGTCGACCTCCGTACGCAGGCGCGCGAGCGTGTCCGCCTTGGGCTGCGCGAGCGACCGCGGCGCCGGCCTCACGCTGCGATCTTCTCCAGCAGCGCGTCCACGCGCGCGAAGCCGCCCTTCGCTCCTTCCTCGACGCCGTACTGCATCGTCGTGTCGCGCTCCTCGGTCGTAGCGAAGCACATCGTCTGCGTCAGCTTCGTCCGGTCGCCCAGATCCTCGAACTCGAGCGTCTGCAGGTGGTTCTGGAACGTCTGCACGAGCCGCTCGGGCGCGTCGACCTCGCGGAATTCGCCCTCGACGACGCCGAAGGCGGTGCGGAAGCGGTAGGCGCCGCCGGGACGGACGTCCATCTCCTCGACGACCGTGCCGCCGCCCCACCATTCCGGGATCAGGTCCGGGTCGGTCCAGACGGAGAAGACGTGCGCGCGCGGTGCGTCGAAGATCCGCTCGACGCGGATCTCGAGCTCGTTCGGGGTGGTGACGGTGGTGGTGTTCATCGGTCTCCTTTCGTGCGTTCGACGACCTGCGCGAAGCGGTCGAGCCGCTGCGGCGCGGCCCGAGACTATCGAGCCGGTCAGACCGGGTGGATGGAGCATTCATGGAGCAGAGCGGGGCAACGAGCCGCAATCAGCGGCAGATGCGCTGGCGCCGAAAACCGCTCAGACAAGCCGAAACCGTGCCCTCGGTTGCGGGAGTCCGTCAGAGGGCTTCTGCGTCCCGGAGGAGCGTCAGCGCTGTCAGCGGGAAGAGCAGCACCGATAGCAGTCCGGCGGCGACGAGCGCTGCATACGCCGCGGGACGGATCAGATCCAGCTGTACACCGATCTGGCCGGCGACGACCAAGAAACTGAGCGACGTCGCCTGTAACAGCGCAGCCGCGAGGGTCTGCGTGCGGGTGGTGAGCGATTTGTAGACAAGCGCGGGCAGACCGCGTGCAACGAGCAAGGCTGCGAGAAAGATCGGCACGCGCGCGAGATTCGTGGCGTTCGCGAAGAGCGCGTCCAGCTCGAACCTCACGCCGGTCGCGACGAAGAAGACTGGGACGAACACGCCGTACCCCACCGCCTCGAGTTTCTGGCGAAACTGCGGGTGGGTCATCGTCCGGTCCCGATCGACGAGCTTGACGATCGCACCGGCGAGGAAGGCGCCGAGAATCGCCTCCAGGCCGAGCCGTTCGGCAAGCACGACAAAGAGGGCAAGCAAGAGGAACGACCCGCGGATGCGAATCTCCGCTGTCGTGTCCTGCAGACGCAGGAGCGTCGCTGAGATGCGCATCGACTGCTCGGCGCCGAAGACGGCGACGCCAACTGCGATCACGAACAGCCCGAACAGCCCGAGCAGAACCAGCTTCGCACCGATGCCGCTGGCCTCCCCCGAGAAGAAGAGCGACAGCAAGACAATGGTCGCGATCTCGGCGATGGAGGCGCCCGCGACGACGAGCTGTCCAAACGGTGTACCAACCTGACCCGCGTCCTTCAGGACCGGAATCACAATCCCCAGCGAGGTGGCGGACAGGGCGATGCCGACGAGAAGCGGCGACTTGACGAGGCCGCTTGCGTGCAGGCCAAGACCGATCAGCAGCGCGAGTCCGAACGAGATCGCGTACCCGAGTGCAGTGAGGCGGAGCAGGCGACCGCGAAAGCGGTCGTACTCGACTTCGAGACCTGAGAGCAGAAGCAGAAAAGCGAGCCCCAGTAGGCTCATGACCCGAATCGGCGTGTCGATCGAAACCCAGCTCAACACGTGAGGTCCGATCACAATCCCGAGCACGATCTCGAGCACGATCGCCGGCAACCGGATTCTCGGGAAGAGTCCGAGGGCGAGCGGAGCCGCCAGCGCCGCCGCCGCGACGATCGCCAGTCCACCGAACGAGATCGTCCGCATCGTGCGCGCTCAGTAACGAGCCGAGGCCGCAGTACCTCTTCCGACAACCAGACTGCGGCAGAGAGGACCGAAGATGTTCTCTGAGTTGCTGACCTCCGCCGGAGCTACTGGGAGTATCCCTCAGTCACCTCGCCCTTGTGTGCGGCAAAGGCAGCCAGAACCTCCCCCTTCTCCCGTTCGGGCACCTGGAAGAAGTCCAGCGTCCGCCCAAGTTCAGCGGCAACTTCGTCGAACTCGGCGGGAGAGATCTTCAGTTCGCGATGGGCTTCTTCCAAGCCGAGATCAGTACTGCCTGGTTTCGTGGCTGCATATTGCTGGGGTCCACCGGCAACGTTGCAGACCCATAGGGTGCGCATGAACTTGAGGCCTGGAAGTCGGCCCAGATTGTTGGTGTGCCATTCCCGGAGCGCGGGATTCTCCGATTTCTGGCCGACGATCGGGTTTTGCACGACAGCGTCGCTGAAATGATCAACCACTGCTGCGATGGCGAATGCGCCACCGAGCCGTTCGTACAGACTCAATTCAGTCATGTTCTTGCCTCCTAGATGCAGGTTGAGCAGTCGCCTCTCCTCTTCCTACCGTCGGGTCGACGGTTGTTTGAGGGCATCGTTCTCCGCTGCGTCGCGAACGCTGACCCGGGGACGCTAGGCCAGGGGCGGCGTCCCGCTCAAGCGAGAGCGCTCACACGTTAAGAGTTCTCACACGAGCGCCCGATGCGCGGACGTGCAGATCGCGCACTCGTCTCCTTGCGGCGCCCAGCCTGCTGCCGACGACAACCGCGGCCATTCCGGTCTTGCTCCGTGGTCCTTCGGCGAACCTCAAGAGAGGTTGCTCGGCGCGACGGCCACCACATAGAAGTGTCCCTCCCGGCGCACGAACCCCTTCTGCGTCAGTTCCGCGAGCGCCAGGCTCACGGTCTCGCGCGCCGAGCCGATCATCTCGGCCAGCAGCCGCTGCGTGAGCGGGACGTCGATGCGGACGCCGCCCCCTGTGACCTTGCCGTGAGTGCGCGCGAGCTGCGTCAGCTTGTAGCGCACGCGCTCAACGTGGCGAATGATCGACAACTGCGCGAGGCTCTCCTGCCTCTCTCGCAGCTGATCGCCGATACCCTCGACCACCACAGCGGCCACCCCAGGGACACGTAGCAGCGCCTCGTGCGCGGACGGTGTCACGACGGTCAGCGACGAATCGGCGAGCGCCTGCAGCTCTTCATGCGAGTCGGGCGGAAGCAGGATCGCGCCCGCGCCGGCAAGGGCGACGACGGTGCGCCGGGCACCGGGGCGCAGGCTCCGCACGAGCAAGAAACCAGACTCAACAACGAGCAGCGCGCCCTCAGCCATGCCATCTGCTCCGCGGATACCGTCCATGGCCATGTCAATTGCCGGACAGGTCTCGAGCAGGACGGCGGCGCGGCGCTGGTCGTGCTCGGGCAAGCCCGCGATCAAACGACTCATACGGCCACGCCGATCGGACGGGTCGAGCATGGGCTAGATCGCACGAGGCTGGTCCTTTCGGGCATACGACCGGGTGGCAGGGTCGCGGCAGACGAGCGGCTGACCACCGATCTCTGAACTCTAAAACTAAGCTCTCTTGGTGAAATTATAGTCGCCTACAGTCCTGTTTGTCAAACATGATTGTTGTTAGAATAGACCCGTGAGCTCGAACCGCCGCCTCCAGAACGACCTGGCGGCCTTGAGCAACCTCGACGATCCCGTCCGTCGCCGTCTCTACCAGTACGTCGCCAGCGAGGACCGACCAGTCGGGCGCGACGAGGCCGCAGCGGCCGCCCACATCGGCCGTACTCTGGCCGCCTACCACCTGGATAAACTGGCCGAGCACGAGCTCCTCAGCGTCTCGTACGAGCGACTCGGCAAACGACGCGGCCAGGGCGGCGGGCGCCCAGCCAAGCTCTATTCGCGCCCCGCGCGCGAGATCACGGTCAGCGTCCCGCCGCGCGACTACCTGCTCGCCGGCCGACTGCTCGTCGCGGCTGCCGAGCGCGACGCGAACGGCTCGACGCGCAAGGCTCTCGCCGACGCCGCCCGCGCGCTCGGTGCCGAGGCGGGGACGGCTCGCACGAAGGGTCGCGCCGCATCCGTCCCAGCCCGTCGCCGCGCGGTGGTGGCTGCCCTACGTGAGCGCGGCTACGAGCCCCACGAGGACGACCAAGGCGTGATTTGGCTGCGCAACTGCCCCTTCCACGAACTCGCCCAACAGAACCGGGGAATCGTCTGCTCAATGAACCTCTCCCTCCTAGAGGGGCTGCTGGCCGGACTCGAGACGAACGACTTCTCGCCGTCGCTCGAGATCGAGCCGGGCCGTTGCTGCGTCGTGCTACGCCCTCAGCGCAAAGCGAGTCAGAGCCAGCCAGCGCGTTCGGCCCGCAACCGCAGTGAAGGAACGTCTTAAGGTCCTCACGCGCCGTGCCAGGCAGTCGCACCCGTTCTCGAACGAATTGTCGACGAACACAAGACCTCGAGTTCACGAGCGGCGGACATCACGACGCACCGTCGCCAGCCTTTGCCGTCTCTAACCCGCGGTCCAGGGTCGCGCGACGCGCCGAGTTCGCGTTTAGTTACGGGATTCCCGTCGCCACATTTACGTGTACATAGGGCGGCCCCACAAAGCCTCAGCCCCGCAGCAACCATTCGAAATCGCTGTTGGGCCTCAGCGGAGCTCTGTTCGGGCGAGCGGGGCCCACAAAAAGGAGAAGTGCGGATTGATGGCGAGCGCCCGTCGGAACCATGACCGCGCCGACGCCGAGGCGAGGCAGCGCTCGATCATTGCGCGGTGGAAGACGAGGAGCGCGTCGCGGGTGCCGAGCCGGAGCGCGCGCGCGGAATGCGTTCTCGCCTCCCGGCAGCGGCCGCTCTGGTACAGGCCCCAGGCCAGCGCGTCCTCCGCGTAGATGCTCGGCGCGGACTCAAACGCCGCGCGTGCCCGCGCGAGGGCGTCGGCGACATTCCGGTCGTGGTCGAGGTCGAAGACCGCGGTCTGGAGCTCGGTGCGGACGCCGTTCGCGGCGAAGAGCTTCTCGATCGCGCCCACAAGCGCGTACTCGCGACGTGCCGCAGCTTGGCGGCCGGAGAGGTGGAGGATGTCACCGAGCCAGATCACATATGCCGGGATCGGGAGCACCGAGACTGCTCGGCGAAGGCGCGGGATCGCCTCGCGATAGTGACCCTCAGAGGCCTCGACGCGTGCGAGACCGGCCTCTGCGTGGACGTAGCCGGGGAAGCGACGGAGCGCCCGCCGGTAGGCATTCGCAGCTGGCCCAAGCCGGCCCATGTTGAAGTTGACGTTGCCGATCTGCGTCATCGTCCACGCGATCTGCTCCGGTATCGTCGCGTCCGCTTCGAGCGCCAACTCGTCGGCGGCAACCGCCGCCTTCGGGCGGCCGATGAGCTCGCGCGCGTTCGCGACGCGACTGAACGAAGCGATGCCTGGCGCCTTGAGCGCCAGCCGGTCATACACCTTGAACGCCTGCCTGTAGCGCCCCAGGTTGAGGAGGGCGTCGCCGAGCGCGCCGTAGGCCGAGCCGTTCTCGGGATCGAGCCCAATCGACCGCCTCGCGAGGCGGAGGCCGTCCCCGAACCTGTGCCGCGTGTTCGCGAGCGCCGCCTCGCCCTGGACGATCAGCGGTAGCGGTCCGCCGGCGGCGGAAGCGCGGTGGAGCGCCGCGTCCGAGAGCCGGTAGTACACCGGATCACCGGTCTCCCGGGCGCGTTGCTGGTACGCGAGCGCGAGGACTGCGAGCGCGTCGCCGTCGTGCGGCAGCCGCGCAACGCGCCGCTCGAGCCGGTGGACGACACCGGCAGTGTTGCCAGTAGAGAATCCCGCGAACAGCCGGCCGATCTCAGCTTGTTCTGGTGAGACCCCGGCGTTGGCGGCAAGCACGGCGAGCGGGTTCGCGTGCGGCCGTCTCGAGAGGACGCCGCCGAACAGCAGCACCAGCGAAGCGGTCCCTGCGGTGAACGCCCAGATCACCAGTCTCCGTCTGCCCATTCCACAGTGCATTCGCATGACGCAGCGAAACGGTTCGTCGAACCGAATCGATCGCAGCCACGAATCAGGTGCGCTTCAACGATGGGTCGTGCGAACCAAGGGAAGGGAGGACGTAATGAGGACAACCGTGTTGGTGAACCGGAGAATGCTCTTGATCGCGGCATTTGCAGTCGCGGCGGGAGCGCTCGCGCTCACCGCATTCCTCGTTCAGAAGGCAGGGCCGCCCGTTGCACACGCGGCGGATCACCTCGACGCGCCCGGACTGATGCCACCGGGCGGAAGCGTGCAATCGGACATCACCGATCTGTACGCCTTCCAATCGCGGTCGAATTCGGCGGACAGTGTTCTAGTCCTGAACGTGAACACGGGTCCGGCCGGGAGCAACTTCACATTCGGCCGCGGCATTCCGGGAGTCGGCAATACGAAAGGAGTTCTTTACAACTTCAACATCGACAACAACGGCGACGCGGTCACGGACGTGAACCTCCGCGTTCGCTTCGGCCAGCCGGCCGCCGACGGCTCCCAGCAGTTCGAGGTGCGGAGGAACGGCAAACTCCTGATCTCGATGGACCAGGGCCTCTCGACCGCGTTCGGCGCAGCGTCGAACGTCGTCACGGTCGGTGACGTCAAGGCGTTCGCAGGGCGCCGAGACGATCCGTTCTTCTTCGACCTCGCGGCGTTCCTGGGTCTGAACGGACGCTCGTTCTGCGACGGTCAGCAGACCGACTTCTTCGCCGGAAGGAACGTCTCGTCGATCGTGCTCGAGCTGCCAAGCAGCATGCTGACGGCGGGCTCGGCACACCCGAAGATCGGCGTCTGGGCGTCGACAAATGCCGACCGCACCCAGATCGACCGAATGGGGCGCCCTGCGATCAACACCGTGTTCAATCACGGAAACGAGAAGAACCGGTTCAACGGAGGCGATCCCGTGAACGACTGGCGGGACTTCGGCGCCAGCTTCGTCAGCACGCTCACGGCGCTCGGAGCCGCTGATCCGAACGGCCTCGCGCACGTCCTGCTACCGGACATCCTCACGTACGACACGTCGAGCTCGGCCGGCTTCCTCAACGGCCGCCAGCTACCGGACGACGTGATCGATGCGGAGCTCAACCTGATCACGAACGGGAAGATCACCGGGGACTGCGTAGCGAATGACAGCACGTTCTCGAATACGTTCCCGTATCTCGGCAGCCCGAACTAGCAGGGGAACGAAGGGGGCGGCGCGCGCCGCCCCCTTCGTCCTCAAACCGGAGCCCGCGCTACGGCGAATCCGGCGCGACGGAGCTTCTGTCTTCAAAAGAGGGGCGCAACCGCTGGCAAACCTCGGGGGCACCCCAGGTCGCGAAAATGGCTTGAATTAGCGACAAACCATTGCCACCGGCTGCCACCGGTTGCGCCCGAAGTTCCATGGCAAGGAGGGGCTCGACGGTTCGAGTCCGTCAGGGGCGCTGCAAAAAGCCCCGCACATCCGGGGTTTCGTGCTCCAGGGTTCCAACAGGTCGCGCGTAACCATGCCCACACGGGAGGCAGCTGCGAAAGGCGCCGTACCCAGCTCTTGTAGCGGCCTTCAGTGGTTGTCATCGTGACGGCTGATGCAATCCGCAGTCCGCAAGGGAACCGTGATCGCCGGCTTCCGTGTGGACTCGCTCATC
>VAWR01000069.1 GCA_005885245.1 Actinomycetota bacterium
CGGCGGCGAGCAGGCTCGTCGTCTTCGACTCGGTGTACGACGAGTTCCGCGATCGGCTCGTCGCAGAGGCTGGGGCGTACGACACGGGTCCCGTGATCAGCGAGGACAGTCTCGAGCGCATCGTGTCGGCTCTCGAGGGTGCGCACGTACTCACGGGCGGAGAGCGGCTCGACCGGCGCGGCTGGTGGCTGTCGCCGACCGTGGTCGAAGACGTGCCTGCAGACGGCGAGCTGTCGTGCACCGAGCTCTTCGGTCCGGTGACGATCCTCTACCGCGTGCGCGACCTCGACGAGGCGATCGGGCTCGTCAACGATTCTCCGTACGGGCTGACCTCGGCGATCCACACCGCAAGCCTGCACCGCGCGATGGTCTTCGCCGACGCGGTGCAGGCCGGCGTCGTCGTCGTCAACGGCGGCACGCACGGCAGCGAGCCCCACATGGGCTTCGGCGGCGTCAAGCAGTCCGGAACCGGTTGGCGCGAAGCGGGTGTCGAGGCGCTCGACGTCTACACCGAGTGGAAGTACGTCAACCTCATCGCCGACCCGGCGCGGGCATGACGGTGGCGGTCCTCGGTCCCGGCGCCGTCGGCGGCGTCCTCGCGGTCGGGCTCATTCGTGCAGGGGTCCGGGTCGTCTGCATCGCGAGGCCGGACACGGCCCGCCTGATCGCGTCCCGGGGACTGTCCCTGAGACATGGCCAAGCGACCGAGACCGTCCGGCCGGAGGCGACCCCCGAGTTGCGTGAGCCTGTGGAGCTCCTGCTCGTCACGGTCAAGGCGCCCGCGCTCGAGGACGCTCTCGGGCGCGTGCAGGCGCCGGCAGAAACGATGATCCCGCTCCTGAACGGGATCGAGCACATGGACACCATCCGGAGCGGCCTCCCCGAGAGCCGCGTCGTCGCCGCCAGCGTGGGTCTCATCGAGGCCTACCTCGAGCGGCCGGGCACCATCGTCCAGACGACTCCTGCCGTCGTGCTGACGCTCGCCACGGAGGCCGAGGCACGCACGGCCGAACTGCTCGGCCGCAGTGGCGCGGAGGTGCGCGTCAACGGAAGCGAAGCCCAGGTGCTGTGGGAGAAGCTCGCACGGCAAGCTCCCGTCGCCGCCGCGACGGCGCTCACGCAGCGTGACTGCACGAGGCGGTCGTCGAGACGTGCGCCGTCGCGGCTCGAGACGGCGTCTCGCTCACTCCGGAGGCTCAGTGGGAGATCATCGACGCGATGCCGCCTCGGCTGACCTCGTCCACCGCGCGTGACGTCGCCGCAGGCCGTCCGTCGGAGCTCGACGCGATCACGGGAGCTGCCGTGCGAGCCGGGCGGCGCGTCGGCCTCCCGATGCCGACCCTCGAGCGGCTGCTCGCCGAAGCGGAGGATGCGTGCCGAGCGCCGTCGCGCTGATCCCGGCGCGCTCGGGCTCCGAGCGTGTGCCCGGCAAGAACATCCGGCCGCTCGGTGGACATCCGCTGCTCGCCTACGCGGTCGCGACCGCGCTGCAGGCCGGGGTCTTCCAGCGTGTCGTCTGCTCGACGGACAGCGGCAAGATTGCGGAGGTGGCGCAACGTTACGGCGCAGACGTCCCGTTCCTGCGGCCGCCGGAGCTCGCGACGTCGACTTCGCCGGACATCGAGTGGATCGCGTACACGATCGCAGAGCTGGGCGAGCACTACGACCTGTTCGCGATCGTGCGGGCGACGAACCCCTTCCGCGGCCCCGACGCCTTCCTGCGCGGTCTGCGACAGCTGCTGGCGACGCCGGAGGCCGATTCGATTCGTGCCGTCGAGCTCGTCAAGCAGCACCCGGGGAAGATGTGGGTGGTCGAAGGCAAGACGATGCGCCCGCTGCTGGACCAGTCGCAGCTCGATGTGGCCTGGCATGCCGGCCAGTACCAGGCCCTCCCGGAGGTGTACACGCAGAACAGCGCGCTCGAGATCGCGTGGACACGGGTCGTCTCCCAGACCGGCACCCGGGAGGGCAAGGTCGTGACGCCCTTCTTCACACGCGGCAACGAGGGGTTCAACATCGACGACGAGGAGGACTGGGACCGCGCGCGGTCTCTGATCGAGTCCGGCGCCGCGTCCCTGCCGGACGTCGAGCGATCGTCCCGTCCGTATTCTCCCGCCGAATGAAGGTCGCGCAGCTCGAGACGCTCTACTGCGACGCGGGCTGGCGCCCGTGGATCTTCCTGAAGGCGACGACGGACGACGGCTCCGTCGGCTGGGCCGAGATCACCGACTCGCACGGGTCGCCGCGCGGTCTTGCCGGCATCGTCGAGGATCTCGAGCCACTCGTCGTCGGGCGCGAGCCCCGCATGGTGGAACGGATCGTCTGGGATCTCTTCCGCGCGACGCGACAGAGTCCGGGCTCGGTGATCCAGAAGGCGATCGGCGGGATCGAGAACGCCTTGCTCGACCTCAAGGCGAAGGCTCTCGGCGTCCCCGTCTACGAGCTTTTCGGCGGCCCGACACGCGATGACGTGGAGGTCTACTGGTCGCACTGCGGGACGACGCGCGCGCGTGCGTGGGAGGTGACCGGCACGAGCAAGCTCGCCACCTACGACGACGTGACTGCGCTCGGCCGCGAAGTCGTGGAACGCGGCTTCGGCGCGTTCAAGACGAACATCGTCGTGCCGGGCGAGGAGCCTCAGGTCCTGATGCCGGGCTTTCAGGGAGATGGTCTCGACCGCAATCCGTCGCCGGAGCTGGAGAACGCGCTGGTGCGGCTGCTCGAGGCCTTTCGCGAGGGCACGCAGGGAAATGCCGAGCCGATCGTCGACCTCAACTTCAACCTCACCGCCGAAGGCGTCCTGCGCATCGTGCGCACGCTCGGCGATCACGGCCTCGCGTGGCTCGAGGTGGACGCGTTCGATCCGGTGTCGCTGGCCGCGGTTCGCAGCGCGGCCGCGATGCCGATCTGCTCGGGCGAGAACCTGTACACGAACCGGGGCTTCCGTCCGTTCCTCGAAGCCGGAGCGATGGACGTCGCCTCGGTCGACGTGATCTGGAACGGTTTTCACCAGGCGAAGAAGATCGCCGACCTCGCGGAGACGTTCGAGGTGAACTGCGCGCCGCACAACTACTACAGCCACCTCGCGACGTTCATCTCGTCCCAGTGGTGCGCGGCCGTTCCCAACGTGCGGATGCTCGAGGTCGACGTCGACGACGTGCCCTGGCGCGAAGAGCTGACGACCGCGGTGCCGCGGATCAGCGCAGGGAAGGTGACGATCCCGTCAGGGCCGGGCTGGGGTGCCGACGTGAACGAGGACGTGCTACGGGCGCACCCGTGGCCCGCCTAGACGATCTTTCCCTGCAGGAAGAGCTTCTCCATCGCAAGGGCGACCGCCACGGCGACGACGATCAGCACGAGGATCAGCGGACGGGGTAAGCGTCGCACCGAGATCGCGAGTGGCAGCAGCGCAGCCTGACTGCGCTGAATCGACACGGCCGCCTGGCTCAGGGGTAATACCCACGTCGGAATCGCCCAGAGCAGGATGAGGGCGTCGACACGGTCGAGCGAGCGCCGGTTCAACAACGCCCGGACGACGATCGCGACGAGGGCGAGCGTGACGAGCGCGGTCTGCCACGCGGGCGCCTTCGCCAGCTCGAAAGGAGAGCCGTGGACGAGAGGCCGGAGGGAGTCCCTCGTCGCGGCGATCGCGTTCTGGAAGTGATGGCGGTACTTGTCCTGGACGAGCGTGTATGCGTTCCAGCGTCCGGTCTCGAGCTTCTGATCGATCGCGAGAGCGACGACACCGGCGAAGGTCAGGCCGCTGGCGATCGCGACTCGACGCAACCGCTCGCGCAGCCGTACCGACTGCTCGATCAGGAGCCAGGCCGCCGAGACGGGCACGAGCAGGACGCCGAGCGGATACGACAGCGCCGCTACCGCTCCCGCGAGCCCGGCGGCGACCAAGCGTCCGCGCTGGAGGAACCAGAGGTGCAAGACGGTAAAGAACGCCAGCATGGAGAGCGGGAAGATCGCGTAGTCGTAGATCTGTCCCGGAGCAAACGCCGCGTAGACGAGCGCGCCGAGTACGGTGACGGAGATGCGCCGGCCGAAGAAGGTGTTCCAGAGCAGGACGAGCGTCCCGGCTGCGAACAGCCACGAGACCGCCGCCGCGGTTCCGCGCAGGGGCAGTCCCACGAGATGCAATCCGCCGACGACCCACGGATACCCCGGAAACCAGCCCGCGTTCCCGCACCAGCCCGGGAACGGATAGTCGGGCGCGCAACGGAAGAAGTCGTAGCCGCCCCGCGCGATCGTGAGGTAGTGCCGGGAGTCCCAGCGAGCCCAGGTGCTTCCGTGGAACGGTGCGTACCCGAACGCGGCCGCCGCGACCGCGACGGTCGTCGCAACGCCCGCCCAGATGACGAGTGGGGGACCGGCCAGGCGCCATAGCCGCATCGACGCGGAAGCGTATGTGGCGCACTAGACTCGGCGCAGCTTGGCCTCCTCGCGCCGCGTCACGCTGGTCGAAGGCGGGCTCCTCGTCGTCGGCTTCGTCGTCTTGTTCGTTCTGCTCCCACATCAGCTGATGGGAGACGACTTCACCCGCTTCAGTGACGTGGAGCGGCTCATCCATCACGGCGAGCTCTCGGACAGCCGCTTCTCGCTGGTGATGCCGCTGTTCTCGGTCCCCGTTCTGCTCATCGGCGAGGTGCTGCGCACGCCGGAGTGGTGGGCCGCGCACTTCAATGTGATCGTCGTCGCGGTCGTATCGCTCCTGACCCTGCTGCTGCTGCGAGATCGCGGAGATCTGCGCCATCTGCGGAGAGTGCTGTTGATCCTGCTCTTCGCCTCGTTCCTGACGAACCGTCTTCGCGACTACAACGCCGAGGTCCTGACTGCCACCCTCGTCGCCCTCGGGCTCGTTCTCGTGACAACCGGGCGGCGCGCGCTCCTCGGTTGGACGGCCATCGTCATCGGCGTCGTCAATACTCCCGCCGCGCTCGTGGCTGCAGCCCTCGTCGCCGTCGCCGAGGCACTTCGGGCCAGGCGTTTCCGCTATCTCCTCGTCCCGATCGCCGCTGCCGCACTGATCATGGCCGAGGCCTGGATTCGCCGCGGCGGGCCGCTCACGACCGGCTACGCGGGCGATCACGGTCTGAAGACGATCCTGCCCTACTCGGGGAAGCCGGGCTTCAGCTATCCGTTTCTGTTCGGCGTCCTGGCCATCCTCTTTTCGTTCGGGAGAGGGCTGCTCTTCTTCATGCCCGGCCTCGTGCTCTGGTTCGCCCGCGGGACGAGGCGCCTGATCGGGGCGCCCTGGCTGGCGGGTCTCATGCTGCTCTTCGTCGCCGGGCTCGTCTTGATCTATGCGAAGTGGTGGGCGTGGTACGGCGGCCTCTCCTGGGGTCCGCGCTTCTTCGTCTTTGCGGCGATTCCCGCGTCGGTCTTCCTCGCGGTCCGTCTTCGGCGCCCCCAGGAGCTGGGTTTCTGGGAGAACGCGTTGACGCTCCTGGTGCTCGTCCTCTCCGGCTGGGTCGGCGTCAGCGGTGCGATCGCGGACCTCTCGACGCTCGACTTCTGCGTCCGCGACCACGCCGCGCTCGAGTCACTCTGCTGGTACACGCCGGAGTACAGCCCGCTGTGGCATCCGCTCGTCGAGTTTCCCTCGCTCGGCTGGAAGACGGCGGTGCTCGCTGCGTACTGTGCGCTCGTCTGCTCGTATCTCGCTGCGCCCGTCGTGGGCGCGCTGGCGCGCACGCTCCGCGCCTCTGCGCCGACGAGGGCGTGGGCGGCAGGTTGGCGGCTGTAACGTCTCGCCCGTGCCAGAGCTGCAGCTGATCCCGAAGGACGCGTTCGACCGTGTCCAGCGCAACGATCTCGCGCTGATCGCCGACATGTGCCGCGCCAACGCGCTCACGGCAGTCAAGCGCGCCGGCTCGGGCCACCTCGGCTCGACCTTCAGCGCACTCGACCTCGTCGTCCATCTCCTCTGGCGGGAGCTGAACACAGCGGAGCTCGGGTGGGACCATCCCGACCGGGACGTCTTCTTCTCGTCCAAGGGCCACGACGTGCCCGGCCTCTACGCGGCCCTTCACGCCCTCGGCGTGATCCCCACTGAGCGCCTGCTCCGCCTGCGCAGGCTCGGGGGCCTGGACGGACATCCGGACGTCGGCACTCCCGGCATCGAAGCCAACTCGGGCTCGCTCGGAATGGGCCTCTCCAAGGGTCGCGGCATGGCCTGGGCGAAGTCGTTCCTCGGCCGCGGCGGCCGCGTGGTCGTCATGACGGGCGACGGGGAGCTGCAGGAGGGGCAGAACTGGGAGGCCTTCGCCGCCGCTGCACACCAGCAGGTCGGCAACCTGTGGGCGATCGTCGACCGCAACGAGCTCCAGTCGGACAAGCCCACGGAGGAGATCCTCGCGCTCGGCGATCTCGAGGCGAAAGTCCGGACGTTCGGCTGGCACGTCGAGTCGTGCGACGGGCACGACCACGCCGCGCTTGCCGTTGCCTTCGCGGCGCTGCGCGACGCGCCCTCGGACGTCCCGAAGGCGCTCTTGGCGCAGACGATCAAGGGTCGCGGCGTGTCGTTCATGGAACATCCTGCAGCGCTGCGCGAGGCCGGGGGCACGTACCGCTGGCACGCGGGTGCTCCCGACGACGATGCGTTCGCCCGCGCGCACGCGGAGCTGCTCGCACGGATCCGTGAACGCGTACACGATCTGCGGCTCGAAGCAGTGCCGCCGCTCGAAGAGCAGATCTCGCTCGAAGCGGAACCGAAATCCGGCATTGCGGTGCGGCGGGTCACCGACGAGTACGTGGCTGCCGCGTACGGCGAGGAGCTTCTGCAGCTCGTCGAGCGGCGGCCGGGGGTCGTCGTTCTCGATGCCGACCTGGCCTCGGACTGCCGCATTCGTGCCGTCGAGCTCGACGAGCCGTCACGCTTCATCGAGGTCGGTATCGCCGAGCAGGACCTGGTGTCGATGGCGGCGGGCCTCGCGCGGCAGGGTTTGCTCCCGGTCGTCAACTCCTTCGCGTCGTTCCTCGCCTCGCGGGCGAACGAGCAGATCTACAACCAGGCGAGCGAGGGGACGAAGGTCGTGTACGCCCTGCACTACGCCGGCCTGATCCCGGCCGGGCCGGGCAAGTCCCACCAGAGCCTGCGTGACGTCTCGCTGCTCGCAGCACTCCCCGGCACGACCATCGTGCAGCCGGCCAACGCCGAGGAGACTCGCGCGTTGCTGCGCTGGGCGGTCGAGGACGCCGATGGCAACGTTGCGATCAGACTCGCGATCGGACCGTCACCCCGTCGCATCGAGCTGCCTCCTGCCGAGACCCTTCCCGGCCGCGGCACGGTCCTGCACGAGGGCTCGGACGCCGTGCTGTTCGCGTACGGGCCGGTGATGTTGCACGAGTCCCTGACCGCCGCCGAACTGCTCGGTTCCGCCGTCCAGGTCGTGAACATGCCCTGGTTGAACCGCATCGACCCAGGCTGGCTGGCCGAGTTGGTCGAGCCGTTCGAGGAGATCTTCGTGGTCGAAGATCACGCCCCGGTCGGAGCGCTTGGAGACATGCTGCGACGCGAGCTCGGCGGTCGCAACGTCACCGTGTTCGGCGTCGACGGCTGGCCCGCCTGCGGGACGCCGCCGGAGGCGTTGCGCCACCACGGACTCGACGGCGTCTCGCTCGCGGGCCGGATCGAGGCCGTCGTACGGCGCCGGTCGGAACGAAGTGGAGTACGTGGCGGGAGCGAATAGCCGTCGTGTCCTGGCGACCGCGGCACGACGATTGGGGCGGAGACCGAGGTTGGCAACGGCCGTCCTGCGGCTTCCGCGAGTCCTCTCGCCACGACTGCGTTCCTCTGCGTACCGCGCGTTCTCGTGGCCGCTGGCCAAGCGTCTCGGAGCGGAGACCGTCGTCTCGGTCACCGGCGGGAGCAGGATGCTCGTGCGCACCGACGACGCGATCGGCCGTGTGCTGGCGATCTCCGGCGTGTGGGAGCCGAACGTCACCGCCGCGTTTCGGCGCCGGCTTGCTCCCGGCGACGTCTGTGTCGACGTCGGCGCGCACATCGGTTACTTCACGCTCCTCGCCTCGAAGCTCGTCGGCGGCGAAGGGCACGTCTACGCCTTCGAGCCGTCACCGGCGAACTACGCAGGGCTGCGCGGCAACCTCGAACGAAACAGCGTGACCAACGTGACCGCGCTTCAGGTCGCGGCGGGTGAGCGAGCCGAGCAGGCGCTCCTGCACGAGGGGCCGGGAACGAACTCCGGTCGGGCGACGCTCAGAGCGGTGCGCCCGAACCTGAGCGCAATCGAGGAACCCGGTGTCGCGGTCGAGGTGCGGCCCGTCGCGACCTGTATTCCCGCACACGAGCACCGAAGGATCCGTGTGATCAAGATCGACGTCGAAGGCTCCGAGGTCGAGGCCTTGCAGGGTCTTGCTCCCGTCTTCGAGCTCGGGGAACGGCTCGCCGTCTTCGTCGAGTTCAATCCCCGGTGGAGCGAGGATGCCCACGCGATCCGACGGCTCGACGACCTTCGTCGCGCCTACGGCTTCACGCTGCAGCGCCTGAGCGCCGGCTATCTGCTCGAGACGCTGTTTCCGCCGCACGTCGAAGCTCCGGTCGAGATCGCCGAGGTTCCGCACCACGAATGCGACCTGCTGCTGACGCGATGACTGCGAGGCCCAGCTGGCTCGTCCTGCCCGATCCCTTCTCATCACGGCTCTTCTTCGACACCGGCATCGTCGAAGAGCTCCGTCGCCGGGTCGGAGAACGGCTCGAGCTGTTCCTGCTCGACGAGAGCGAACACGCGGACGCCTGGACGGAGCGCGCCGGCGAGATCCGGGTCACGCGTCCGCGAGACCTCCAGCGCCCCGAGGCGCTGCCCGGGAAGATTCATCGCCGCGTCGACTCGTGGCTCGACCGCGGCATCGGCTTCTACCCGCTCTCACTGCGGCATAGCCTCCGTCACGGCTTCAACCGGAAGCGGATGCAACCGGGGCACCAGAACTGGTTCCTCGACCCGACGCTTCGCGGGCCCGTGCCGGGCTGGTTACCCCTCGACCCGGCGATGATGAGCTGGCACTACGGACGCCTCCGCTGGCTGCCGCCACCTCTCCTCGAACGCCTGAGACGAGAGCGTCCTGCAGTTCTCCTGGCGAACATCCAGATGCACGCCGTCGTCCCCTTCATCGTCGGTGCCCGACGGCTCGGCGCACCGGTCGTCGGACACGTCGCGAGTTGGGACCACACCGTGGGCAAGGGAATCGTCGCACCGGACCTGCGCCGCTACATCGTCCAGAACGAGGTGATGCGAGAGGATCTCGCTCGCTATCACGGCATCGATCCGCAACGCATCGTCGTCACCGGTTGGCCGCAGACGGACGTCTTCGACCGGCGCCGGCCGCGCGCCGAGTACGAGGACGTCGTCCGTGAGCTCGGCCTCGATCCCGAGCGCCCCGTCGTCCTCGTCATGGGCAACACGCCGACGAATGCCCCCTACGAGGCGCAATTCGTCCAGCGCCTGGTCTCCTGGTGGGAGCAGAGCGACGAGCGGCGGCGGTTCTCGCTGCTGTTCCGCCCTCATCCGCGCGACCGCCAGTGGCGCGAGCGCTTCGCCGCCGGCCTGTCGCGGGAAGGCATCGCGGTGCAGGAGCCGAGCTTTACGGATCTCGAGACGCTTGCGGTGCTCCTGGAGCACGGCGACTGCGTCGTCTCGAACGCCGGGACGATCTTGCTCGACGCACTCGTGAACGATCGCCCTGCGGTGTGCGTGCTGTACGACGAGGGCGGACCACCGGGTGAGAGCTCCGCCTTGAAGAACGTCAGTGGAGAGCACTACAAGTCGCTGATCGAGTCCGAAGCCTTCTACCGTGCGAGCTCGTTCGACGAGGTGGCGGCCGGCATCGGGCGCGCACTCGCGCAGCCGGGCGAGCTCGCGGCCGAACGAGCACGGGTTGCGCGCGCGGTCGTGGGTGAGGTGGATGGGCGTGCGGCCCAGCGTGTCGCGGATGCATTTCTGTCCGCTCTGGACTAGTAGTCGCGCGTTCGCGTTCCAAGCAAACCGCCCGCAGCGAGCAGGACGAAGGCCGGCGCTACGGGCAGGGCGAAGTGGGGGTCGGCGAAAAGGCCGAGGGCGTTGAAGGCGATCACGAACAGGGCCGCGAGCGCGAGCGCCACGAGCGTTCGCGCGCCTCGAGGCCTGCGCCAGGCGAGACCGAGCAGTCCGAGGACGATCCACAGATCTGGCCGTGGGAACCAACGCGAGAGCTGATCCAGGCGCAGCGACAGCTCGGCGTTTCCCTTGCGGCCGGGCAGGGCTGAGAACAGCGAGTCGCGCTCCCGCAGGATGGCGTCGAAGCGCGGCTTCTGGCGTGGGTCGCGAAAGACGAAGTGATGATGCGTCGCGGACGTCCAGACGTCGCGAATGCTGTTGTCGGGACGCGAGATCCAGACGTTCTGCCCGGCAGGGATCGGTTGTCCCTCCGTCGGCGCCGGCAGCCTCTTCGGCTGCCCCTTGCCGCGGACGACCACTTCCGGATGGGGCGGCCCCGCGGCGGCGGGAGGAGCGCGGAAGTACGACTTGCTCAGCTGCTGCCAGATCGTGTCGAGGACCCCGGACGTGTACTTCCCCGGATGCGCACGCACGGCCTCGATTCCCACCTTGCGCAGAACGGAGTAGTTGCTCTTCCAGCCGAAGACCTGATCCGACAGGAGGTAGAGGTCTTCGTGAATCCGAAAGCTGCCGCTCGCGAACACCTGGTGCAGCGTCACTCCGTACGCCTTGTAGGGGTCGCGTGTCAGCAGATGGTGCTGGACCGCGTTCGCCAGCCGGCGCGAGGCCGGCCCGTTATCGGGCGACACGATCCGGTCGGTGATGAACGCTCGATAGAAGGGAATCACCGCGTTGCCTCCACGGGCAAGCGCATAGTCCCCGAAGCGAGCACCGTTGAGGATGGCCCAGCCCAGGAGGGGGAGGATCCCCGCGACGAGGAATGCGCCGGCCCATTTCGACCGCTCGCGCCACGAGGCGCGGAGCACCAACGGGAAGACGGCGAAGGCGAGCAGCAGGGCATTTCCAGGACGGATGAGGGCAAGGAGTGCCACGCCGAGTCCGACGTACGCAAAGCGCCGTGACGAGGGCCGCACGGCGGCGCGGGCGACCAGGAGCGCCCACCCGGCGAACGCCGCCGCGAACACGGGCTCGCTCGAGAGCTCGTGGAACATGAGTCCGTACGCGGGATAGACGAGTAGTGCGGCTGCGACGAGCAGCGCGGCACGCGGGCTGAACGTGCGTGCGGCAGCCGCCCAGGCGACGACGGAGGCCGCGAACAGCACTCCTAGCAGCGGCTCGGCGAAGAATCCTCCTGCTGCGTCGAGTGCAGCGCCCAGAACGATGGGTGTGACCGGCGTCCGGAACAGCATCGACCAGGGCAGCAGCGGATGCCAGTCGAACAGCTGGATGTAGTCGTACACGTACTCGTCCAGATCGCGACCCCCGACGAGCGGCCAGCCGATGGCACGGACCGCGTAGACCGCGAGTGCCAGCGCGAACAGAACGACGGCGCCGAGGCGCCGGTCCGCGAGCCGCTCGAGCCAGGCGAGGGCGACCGCCAGCCGTTGTCTGGCGTTACGCAGGCTCAGGCCGGTTTCTGGAACAGGTAGATGTCGTGCCTACCGTCTTCGGCCGCAGGGCGAAACGAGACGGCGTCAAAGTCTGCCGCGAGCTTCTCGCGTACATACGCGGGGGGATGGTAGGCGCTGCAGAGGCTCGTGCCCGGAGAGTCTTCGTAGAGGACGACCACCTCTCCGTTCGAAAATGCCTTCCGTTCGCCTTCGGTCAAGCGCTTGAGGGAGAGGTAGTGCTCGCCGAGCGTCGAGAACAGGAGATATCCCTTCGGCTTGAGCACGCGGAAGCAGTCCCCGATCCACGCATGCTGGAGGTCCTCCGGGAGGTGTGTGATCACCGATAGGGCGTAGACGAGCTCGAAGCTCGAGCCTGAATACGGGAACGGCGGGGACAGATCGTTGGCATCGACGTCGGCGAACGGCAGGTTCTCGTTGCACCACTCGACCATCTTCGGATTGATGTCGCAGCCGAGAACGCGCGTCTGCCGCAGTGGTTTCCAGTGCCGAAGGATGCGGCCGCAACCGCAGCCCCAGTCGAGGATCGCCTCGAGCTCTTCGATGGGCGAGCCCGCTTCTTCGAGCAACTCGCGGATGAGCTCGGCATGACGCCGTCCACTCCGCAGGAAGTAGCCGGCATCGGCGTGCCGCGGGCCGGCCTGAGCGCGGAGACGGGCAGGCGGCAACTGCAGACCATCGCCCTCGCGTCCCGAGCGGTCGAGCAGGTCGGACTTCGCCGCGAGTACCAGCTCGTACGCCCGGATCGCAGGTCGTGCGAGGTGCAGCTTGTCCGTGAGGTCGAGGAGGCTTCGCCGCAGTCCCCAGAGCGCTGGCTCGGTCACCGGCGGGACCGTACCGAATGGGGTTGGGCGCTCTGCAGGGGAGATGTCGCGGAGCACGCCGGTCTTCTGCCGCCGTCCCTAGAATCGACGCGGTGAGGGTCGCGAGCGCGTCACCGGACGCCGGCGCTTCGCAACGAGCGGCAACCCGGCCGCTCGTGACGGTCGTCGTGCCGGTCTACAACGGCGGCGAGGAGATCGTGGCGAACGTCGGAGTGATCCGCAGGGCGGTCGCCGCCGGATTGCCCGAAGAAGAGATCGAGGTGATCGTCGTCTCGGACGGCTCGATCGACGGCAGCGCCGAACGCCTGCTCGAGTCGCGAGACGAGGGCATCCGCGTCATCCACTACGACCGCAATCTCGGCAAGGGATACGCAGTGAAGGCCGGTGCGCTCGCCTCGCACGGCGAGTGGGTCGCCCTCGTCGACGCCGATCTCGACCTCGATCCCGCAGCGATCCCCGCGTACCTGGAGGTGGCGCAACGGGAGGAGCTCGACTTCGCCATCGGCTCGAAGCGCCACCCCGACTCGGTCGTCCACTATCCGGCCTCGCGACGAATCGCCAGCTGGTCGTACCAGCAGCTCAACCACTTCCTCTTTCGGCTCGACGTTCGGGACACGCAGGTCGGCCTCAAGGTGTTCCGACGCCGTGTCGTGGAAGACGTCATGCCGCTGCTGCTCGTCAAGCGCTTTGCCTTCGACCTCGAGCTCCTCGCCGTCGCGACCGCGCTCGGCTGCGACCGAATCCGCGAGCTGCCTGTGCGTCTCGACTATCGCTTCACGGGATCGGGAGTCCGCTCGACCGCCGTGTTGCTCGCGCTGTGGGACACCGCTGCGATCTTCTACCGGCTCCGGATCCTGCGCACGTACGAGCGAAAGCGTCGGCTCCTCCACGGAGCTCGTTCGGTGCCGCCGGAGGACCTGCCCGCCGTCAGCCTGATCGGTGAACGGAGCGCCGCCGCTTTGCTCGACTATCCGCATCTGGACGCGACGGACGAACCGCAGCATGGTCTCGTCGCCGTGCTCGCGCGCGGTGCTCGACCGGCGGGCAACTGGGTCAGCGCCGCCGTACCGTTCTTCACCGACTCTGGCGTTGCCGCGGTCGTCGCGCCGACCGTCGCACGGCTCCGAGCTCCTGTGCGCGAGCGTGCTGCGTCTGCGGTGCTCGAGTCCCGCCTCGGCGGCGGCTCGCGCCGCTCGAGCTACTTCCCCGGGAACGTGCGGATCGTCCTCGACCACCCTGCGGAGAGCGTCGTCATCCGGCGGGTGGATTTCCTGGCTGCGCGCGCCGCCGGGATCGACTCCGAAGAGGTCGTGGCCTGGCTCGCAGCGCGCGGGCGGCAGACCATCTATACGCCCGACACGTCGCTCTCCGCCGCGCCGGCGCCGCTGGTTCGGCCCCACTTCGCACAGAGCGTGCGCCATGCCCGCGCGCGCGGGCTCGCCGCACGTCGCACGCGCGGCCGGAGCCTGAGCGGCGCGACGGCACGCTCGCTCGCGCCGGCGGCGGCTGCGCTCGCCGGCGTGGGACTGCTCTTCGCCGGAGGAACCGCGCATACCGCCGGGCTCGTTCTCGTGCTTGCGTACGCGGCTGCGCTCGCCGCCAGCGGGCTGCACGCCGCGGTGCGTTTCCGTTCGCTCGTCGTCGGCCTGGTCGAGCCGCCCGCGGTCGTCCTCAGCCAGGCCGCGTATGTCTACGGCTTCGTCCGCGGGCTCAGCGAGCGGGCATGACGTTGAGCCCGAGCTGCTCGAGCAGCTCGGGGAGCAGCGTGCTCCAGTCGAACCTCTGCGCGTAGCGAAGTGCGGCCTCACGGCGGCCGCGCCAGCGATCTGGTGAGGCCAGACCGCGCGAGATCGCATCTGCGATTGCAGCCGCGTCGTACTCGACCAGCTCCGCCCCGGCGCGTTGGGCCAGCTCTTCTGCGTTGTGCGGGACATCGGTCAGCACGATCGGGAGCCCCGCGCCGAGATAGTCCTTGAGCTTGCCGGGATCGGCCCAGCGCGTGTAGGTGTTCTCGTCCGGTGCGTACGGCGCGACCGCGATCGACGAGCCGGCGAGGATCTGCTCGACCTGGCGGTGGTCAGGCACGAATCCGTGCACATGGATCCGATCCCCGAGCTCCGCTGCGCGACGACGCACATCCTCCTCGAGCGGACCGCCTCCCACGATCTCGGCTTCGACATCGAGCCGCGCGAGGGCATCGAGCAACAGCTCGACCCCCTTGCCGCGGACGAGCTGACCGAGGAAGACAACTCGCTTCCGGTCGAATCCGTCCCGCGCCGTCCGTGGCAGGCGTGCAAGCCACGTTCCCATCGGGACGATGTAGGTCGGAGCGCCATCGCCGCGAATGTCGAGCCGTGCGTCCCGCGCCTCGCGTGCAGCCTCCGAAAGCTCGATCCTCGCATCGGCGTGCAGACAGCAGAGTCTGTCGACGCGATCGTAGGCGCCCGTCAGGAGTCTCCCGCGTCCGAAGCGGTCCGGCGTAAAGTCGACGGACCACAACACGACCGTACGGGCTCTCCCGGCTGCTCGAGCGACGAGTCCGCGTGCGCAGGCGAGCGGGTTGAAGC
>VAWR01000070.1 GCA_005885245.1 Actinomycetota bacterium
GGGCGAAACGGCACGTGAACCGTGCGCACGCGCAGTCGCTTGCCCGCCCCGTAGGTCGTGATCACATGGCGCCCGCCCTCGTGCCGCGCGAGGGGATGGAAGATCGTCACAACGCGCGCTCCTTCCGCGACAAGCTGGTCTCGCAGGGCCTGCGCCGGACCGTCGCCGGAAAGGCCGTTCGCCACGATGGCGAACGATTCAGCGGGTCGCAATCGCAAAGTTGTAGGAAAGTAGGGGCTTGAAGGGCCGGAGCCGCTCGAGGCCTTCCTCGACCGCATCCTGCAGACCGGGAAAACGGTCGAGCGGCGGGACATAATGCGCTTCGAAAGCTCCGAACCGGGCGTCCGCGAACGCACCCTGGATCAGCGTTCGCAGCCGCTTCCCCGTGAAATGGTCGTGACCGAGCGCGAGAGTCATGTGCGGAAAGAAGATCGGATTGAAGCGGTTTGCTTCGATGACGAGCGCATGTCCGCCGCGCCTCAGCACTCGACGGTACTCCGCAAGTGCGCCCGTTGGAGACGCCATGTGGTGGAGAGAGTCCTTCGAATGCACGATGTCGAAGGACTCGTCCTCGAAC
>VAWR01000178.1 GCA_005885245.1 Actinomycetota bacterium
CGAATGACCGACGAAGGGAGAGAACCATGAGGAAGCTGGTCGTGCTGCTACGAGGGTCGCAACAGTCGAGCGGAAGGAGGAAGGGATGAAAAAGGGTCTAGTACTGGCGGCCGCGTGTGCGGCGTTTTTGATCGTCGGTCTGCAGAGCGCGGCGGGGGCCGGGCCTGGGAACGTCACGTGCACGGACTTCTTCGCGGGCACCGCGTATGACCTGACGGTTCCTGCGGACAACTTCTGCGAACTCTCCGGGGCGACGATCACCCACGACCTGATCGTGGAGTCGAACGCCGGAGTCGGTACTCACGATGGGGTGACGGTCGGCCACGACGCGATCGGGCAGACGAACGCCGAATTCGATACCACGCAGCTCACGATCGGCCAGGACCTGATCACGCAGACGGGAGCCAGTCTGCACCTCGGGAAGAACACGACGATCGGCCGCGACCTGGTCGCTTCCCAGCCGGGCACGGTTCAGACCGGCAATGCTTGTGTCGTCGAGTGTGAGTCGGGTCCCGTGAAGGTGGGCCGCGACGTCTTGATCAACGGCTCGCCCGCGTTGCCGTTCGTCTTTGACGGCATCTGCGACATGACGGTCGGTCGCGACTTCCGGATGACCGGCAGGTCGGTGACGTTGGGCTTCTCGATCGGGGACGAGGAGGCTTGCGCTGGCAATGGCGAGCCGCCGGTCACCGTCGGCCACGACCTCGTCGTCACGGGCAACTCGGCTCTCTCGGGGTTCTTCGGCCCGTCGTCGCTCGACGTGGGCAACAACAGCGTCGGGCACGACCTGATCTTCAGCGGCAACACCGCCGTGCCGGGCGGGTACCTAGAAGTCTCCGACAACAGCGTCGGTCACGACGCGATCTGCACGGACAACAGCCCGGCTCTGAGCAAGGACGATCCGGACGACGGGCCGAACCTTGCAGGGCACAACAACAGCTGCGGCTGAGTAGCCAGCGTGGCAATTGGGAGGGGGCCTGCATCTAGCAGGTCCCCTCCGGCTCGCCTTGGCGGGGAGCGTTGCGGACCAAGTCCGTCGCCTGCCGTTTGTAGTCTTACTCGACAACAGGGCTCATGGCCCATTCATGGCCCAAACGCCGCTTGAAGGATCCTCGCAACCATGCAAAACGGAGGCCAACGTCGCCTGCCTTCTTCCCCGTCGGACGCTGATCCTCGGGCCTACCGTTTGCGTCGCCGTAGGAGTCGCAGCGTCGCTCGTACGTATAGACGAGCAGCGTCCCATGCCCGACTGGGCTTCTGGTAAAGGTGCCGACGCCGCTGTGGTCGGTACCACCGAGTGTCGCGGTCATCAGGTTCGTCTCAAGGATGTTTCCGCCGGCCATCCACAGCCAGGCCGCCCGGGTGCCAGCGAGCGCGATGCCAAACGTCCCCTCGGCGTCGCTCTCCCCGGCCGGACAGGGACGCTGGAGTCGGACGACGCGTGTGCGTAAGGGCTCCCAGAGCTTGACGCCGGCTCAGCCGCTGCCCGGGTCAGTCACGCTGACGACGAAGGCGGCGCGGACGCCGTCTGCGGCGAGCGCAGTTACTCGCCCACCCGGTTGCGATCGTGCGCGGCTTGGCGGCGCGAGGCGTAGCCGCCCCGACCGACACGAGAAGCAACGCCCCAAGCGCAACGGTAGTGAAAGGCCTGCCCATGCGGGCGACTGTACGCCTCGCACGCTTATCTCACCAGGAGGTCTTGTGCCCGCGGCCGAAAAACGGAGGGACGGGGGCACGCAGCAGATACTCCCGCCCCTCCGCGACGCTCTAGGAGTAGTAGGCGACGATGTCGAGCGTGAACGTTCCGTCGCCGTTATCGGTCACCGTGATCATCCAACTCGACGCGATCGTTCCGTCGTAATCGGAGATCCAGTCTGAGATCCCGTACGGCGGCAAGAAGCCGAGCGGACTACCACTGTACGTTCCGGCAACATAGCCTGTCGTGTCGCCGCTGATCACGCAGCGCTCGCTGTCCTTCACGCTGACGCGATTGACGACGTGTGCCCCTGCGCACGTCCAGGTGGCCCCGGGGGTTCCGTTGTACGTCGCCTTGAAGGGCGTCGCCGCCCCCTGGCTGGCCGTGGCAACGGCACCTGTGCCGAGCGCGGCGACGACGACCGCAACGATGCAGAGCAGACGCTTCATCTGATGCCTCCTGCTTTGGACTTGGTCGGAAGACGCCTGCCGAAACCTGGTTGGTGCACACGTCACCTCCTATGCGAACCGCTACCCCCGCGTTCGGGCCTCGGAGCGGGCTGAGCGGGGTCTCTGCCAGCCCGCTCGACTCTCACTTCGGCGTAGGCGTCTTCAACACCTCGGCCGTGAACGTCACGCTTTGCGTTCCAACGACCGTTCCGATGCAGTGCGTCAGCAAGCCTGCCGCGCTGAGTGCCGCATAGTTCGTTCCCGTCACAGAGAAGGAGCCGCCGATCTCATTGAGCGGATCGCTGACCGAAAGCTGCTCCGTGACCTGCACGCTGTGTGAAAGCGTGTCGATGACGGCGTGTCCGCCCGCGGGCGAGAAGGCGTCATACGCGGAGCCGTCGCTGCACGTGCCGACAAGCTCCAGCGAGAGTGGGTTGTTCACCGGCGCTGCTGGAGCGCGCACGGCGCCGACTGCTAGGCCCGCCGTCGCTAGTGCCAATGCTGCCACAAATGGTTTGACTTGCCGCCTCATCCTCCCACCTCCATTAGTCGCTCGGGTTCCTGGGATCGAGCGCTTGAGCGGGAGTCGGGGAGGCTGGCCTGCCGCAGTCTCGGGGGCCTCCTCGCCTGCGTTCGTAGCACAGGCTCCTCCTTTGCGCTGGACGAGTCAAGGTTGGTTTCACATCAAGCCGCTAGTTGGCGAACGGCGATGTACCGCTTCTGGGCCGAGGACGATGACAGCGCCGGCGCTCGCGGCTCAGGCCGAGAAGATCGCCGCAGGATCTTCGAAAAGCGGCCTCGCCTTCTCTGGCATGGCGTCTCTGAGCCTCAATGGAGCGTTCTCAGCCCCTCGGATGCCCGGACCTGACACGGACGCGAGGGGTTCCCCGACCGGCGCGGGCGAGCAACCGGCCGGGGGTGTCAGGAACCCAGCAAGGTAGCCGAGCGCACAATCAGGCCGCGTCCTCAACGACGAGTACCGGTGGTTGGTCCGCGTCGTCATCACGGACGGACACCACGCGCAACGTTCTGTTGCGGCCGAGCGGGATCGTGTCACCGGGACTCCAGTTCGGGACCGCGCTCGTGAGCGTTGGCGGCTTGGCTGGCGTGCCGTCTACCGCCTCCAGTCTGAACAGAAAAGCCATCCGGTTCTCCTCCCTCCTGGAGCCGAACGGCTCGGTGAGGATACATGCCCGACTAGCGGGCTCGTAGCCCAAAAACGGCCCGATTCTATATCTCAGTTTTGAGCTTCGGCGCGTCACGGAATCGTCGCACCGGATCGGACTTCTGCGCCGCTTAGTTAAGCCATGTAAACATATAAATGGCTGCAAAGCGCCGAATCTCGACGCGAACTGCTACGGCCCCTGAGCCGGCCTGTCACGCCGGAGGTCGCGGGTTCGAGTCCCGTCGCTCCTGCTCTTTACATACCGCTCTTGTTCCCGACACGACACGCTCCGGGAAGTCAGCGTCCCGCCGCTCGAGAGGCGAGTACGCGTTCGAGCTCTGAGCGCGCCACGAACACGAGGCGCCCGGGCCGTTTCGCG
>VAWR01000120.1 GCA_005885245.1 Actinomycetota bacterium
CCTCACGGCCGCGAAATCGCTACCGCTGGAAAACGCTCGGAACCGCTGGAATTGAAGGACGACTGGCGTGCAACTGGCGCTCCTGTTTATCATTGTTGTAGCCCTCGCGGCCCTCGGCGGAGAGAGGTTCCAGAAGTGACCTATGCCGCCTTCACCTACCAACGCTGCACTGATTCCCTCGAGTGCGGCGACGACTGCGCGGGCTGGACTGGCTGGGCGGACGAGCTGCCCCCGCTCGGAGCCAAGCCCTGGCCTACCTGTCCCTGCTGTGGGGGCGAGGCGCAGCTAGAGACGCCGCTGGCGCCGTTCCCTGTCCCGTCGAGTGAGGGGAGGGGGTGAACGAATGACGACATCTGCACAGATCAGAGAGGCCATCGCGGGGCATCTGGAATACCAGTCCGAGTGGAGGGAGCAGAAGGCCGAGGAGTACCCCGAGGACGATCGCAACCGCGACTGGAACAGGTTCGCGCGCTTGGCGAAACTGGCGGACGACCGCAGCAACGATGCTAACACGTTGCTCTCGTTCAGCGACGAGACGGGCGAGGACGTGACGTCGGCTCTGCACTACGGCAACGAGCCGGGCGGCTACAACGCAGAAGCGTTCTCAGTCGAGACGTTGCTCGAGAGGATCGACCGGGCGACGGTAGAGAGCTGGATGAACGAGCCCGCCTGACCGGGCCCCACACGGTATCGAGGAGAGGCGCGCCGCGATTCTGTGTGCGACGAAAGGCATCGTCCGATACGCCCTATCCACTGGAACGGGTGAAAGAAAGACATGGGCTCGAAACCCTAGTAGGCGTCCCTTGGGGCCACCAGGAGGGTTTGACGAAACGCGGGAGCCTGATGATCCGTCCGCGTTAGGCTCGGCGCGATGTTGGGACGGCTCAACCGGGGATGGCTCAGGCGCTGGTTCTTCGAACCTCTTGAGGCCTCAGGCCGGGACTACGGCCGTGCCGTCCGGAAGCACTGGATTCCCTTGGTCGGAGGGATCGTGGCTCTGATCGGGACAAGCCAAGTGTTTGAGCCGAGCCTGAGCCTGCCCTACTGGGCTTGGCTACTCATCGCTTTCACGCTGTTGTCGTGGGTGCAGTTCCACGCATTTCACGACATGCGGACAGAGCGAAACGAAAAGGTCGACGAACTCCGGATCGGAAGCGAGTTTCGGCGAAATCTCGAACATACGGCCATCACTCTGCGGCAGCGGGTCGCAGCAAGGGATCTGATTATTGAGTGGGAGCATGAGCTAAGGGTCACCGAGCTTCTTTACCACCGGCTCCAGCCGCCAGCGCATCCACTCGCGGTTCAGGACGTGCGACGGAAGCTGGAGGCAATGGATCATTTTGTGCGCTCCATTTGAAGCCTCTCGACCCTGACACGGCGGAGCGCTTTCTCGCAATACCGATATCTGAAGAGCCTACGGCGCTTCTCCGCGAGCTTGGCCAGAAGCAGCGAGTCTTGCAGGGTTCATCGGCGATCCGCGGTTCTTTCCACCGCAGAACCGAAGCCTTACGCAGCAAACTGAACAATCCGTGCTCGATTCAGAGCAAGCGAAAGACGAGCAAGAATCGTGAGGTCGGCGTGAAGCCGTACACGCTCGATACCGCGCACTCGCAACGGCGCAAGCCCGGAATGGTTTTTCAGGTCACCCAACGCGCGCTACGTTCAAGCGGCCGGCAATCGTGGGGCTCGAGCGCTCGGCGCCGGGATGTTCGTCCCCCGGGCCGGCCCTTTAGATCGAACCGCTCGAGCGCGGGTGACGAATCAGATTCGGCTGCGCCCGTCGTGTCTGCGGCGGCGGCCGGGACCCTCACTCTCCCCTCCGGCCCCGTGCGGACGCAGCCTTTCCCCAAATGGGAAACCCCTCTCTCGTTTGGGCCCCGTCTAGCTGGCGGGCTCGTCCGCGCTGGAGTCAAGGAGATCGAGAAGGTGAGCAACGGCTGACGCCTCTTCCGTCAGGCGCTCTTGTCATCCATCCTGCTAGCAAGCCCAGGGGAGGGACCGAAATGAAGAGGGTCATCATCGCTGCGGCGGCACTTGTGCTCGCCTCGACAGCCGCGGCGGCGGGGCCGATCATCGGCAAGGTGCGCGGTGTGTTCGTGCGCGGCGTGTATGACGGCAGCTCGATCAGGGACACTTGAAGAGGTACATCAAGACCCCGAAGGGCTACGTGTGGTGCGCTTGGCAGGACGGCAAAGTGCTCGTGCATGTCCGGATGAAGAACACGTCAGCCGAACACGTCACCGTCCATTGGTATCCGCGCTATTCGATCCGTGCAGGCGGCATCCACGGCGACGGCTTTTCATCGGCGCAATCGAGCGGCTTCGACTCTGGCGAGGTTCGGAACCTGACCGTTAAGCAAGACCCGAAGGGCGTCAAGGACAACTCGAAGATCGTGCCGTCCGCACTTCCAGATGATCGAGAGCGGCTAGCTTCTAGTTCGGCGAGACGTCACGCTCATCGAGTTCGATCGGAACGACACGTAGCACGTCTTTCCAATCGGGCTCATCGTGCAGGATCTCGCGTAGCTCTGCCTCGGCCGCTTCGCGTGTCAGGAAGAGGTCAAGCGTCTCGAGGAGCGATTGCGTGGTGAGGGCGTAGACCTGCACTTCTCGTGATCGTGACAACCCCCTGCTCTAAGAGCAAGGAAGCCTGACGGGCGAAGGGCCGCCAAGCCGCCACGGTCATAGACTTGTGGCGAAGCGTGCCCAGGGGTCCCTCGGTCGCGCCCAAGCGCCCGGGCAGCGGCCGAGCTGTGGCGTCAAGAGTTGAAGCGCCTCCCCTGGGCACCTTCCGAAGCTCGAACCGGTCTGTTGACGCGGCTTACCGATGCCCACGCGGCGGCATTCGCGTCAACCGCTCACGCGCGGCCAGAGGGTCGAGGACGCGCTGAAATGCGATCCATGCCCGCCGCCGAAACTGTGGAGAGGGCCGTGGTAGCGGCGGCCCACTCTGAGCGTCCGGCTGC
The DNA here is from genome assembly GCA_005885245.1 of Actinomycetota bacterium. GTDB lineage: Bacteria > Actinomycetota > Thermoleophilia > Gaiellales > Gaiellaceae > 3-1-20CM-4-69-9. Next base: position 2,966 of record VAWR01000120.1, read on the forward strand.
GGCCTCCGGGGCTCAGATGGCTTTGTCACTCTGGCGACATAACGCCCGCCGTTCTGAAACAGATACGGCCTAGATCTCGTCGTCTTCGCTGGCCGCGAGGGCCTCTTTGGCGAGCAGCCGGATCGCCTGAAGCTGCTTCAACAAACCCTCATCGAGATCCTCGCGCTGTAAGGCGGACTCGGCTAGTCCGACGATCGCGGCGACCGGAGATCGGTACCGGTGCTGGTGTCCTTCCACCTCGGTCATAGAGGAGTGTTCGCAGACGCTGACGAGGATCGCAATGGGCCGTTCGGCCTATTGACGGATTTGCTCGCCTAAACTCCGAGATCGCGCTCGCCGCGTCAGCGCTCGCCGAGCTCCGGCACGGCAATTGCAACGCCGGGGTCGAGACCTAAAACGATTGCCGCGGTTTACCTTCACCTTCCCTTGTCACGGCTCGAGAAGGACAAGACGATTCCGATTCACCACCTCGGCACCACTCAGAGCTGCTTGGAGATGATCGAGACGACTGCATCTTCGACGACGACGGCCTGATGCTTCGACAGTCCCCGCGAGAGGATCGAGAACTCGGCCCAGCGGCGCTGCTCTAACCAGACCCAGCCGGAGAGCGCCGACACCTGTTGCAGGAGCGTTCCGGTTTTCGCACGAACGCGAACGCTGACCAGGCGCCCATCAAGCGTGCCCTCGCCGGCGGCCGGCAAGGTCGAGCGCAGCGCCGGGCCCCAGCGTTCGCGTGTGGCTGCGCTCAGCAGCCGGACGATCCCGTTGGTGCTGACGCTGTTTGTGTACGAGAGTCCGGAACCGTCGTGCGCGATGACGTCCGCGCCATGTCGTCGCGCCCATTGTTGGATCGCTCGCGCGCCTTTGGCGATCGAGCCGGGCGAACCGAAGACGGCGGCTCCGAGCATTTTGGCCAGCACCTCCGCATCCAGGTTGAGCGAGTCCAGGTTCTGCCGCCGCAGCAGGTCGATCAGGCGCGCTGACCGGGTCGTTGCCAGGACGGGTTCGGGACTGGTGGGTTCTGGACCGGCCTTGGGACGGCCGCGTACGCGTACGCCGAGTGTTCGGAGGTCGTCAGTGAGTGTGGCAGCGGCGCGCCGCTCGGGGTCGAAGACGAACCCGGTCGGGCCGCTGTTCGCGTCGAAGGTGAGCGCGGTCGGCAGCGCGACGAACTGGAGCGCGATCGGCTGCCAGCCGGGCGCCCAGCGTTCGCGCGTGAACGTGTTCGTGACGCCGATCACCGATCCGCGCACCCGGCGGAGGCCGCTCGCGCGCAGTTTGCGCGCGAGTCGTGTCAGCGCCGCGTCGTTCAGTTCGGGATCGCCGTAGCCGACGAGCCACAGGTTTTCCCTGACCAGACCGTCTTTCGGACGCGGTCCCTCGACCCTGGTTGGGATCCGGTAGTGAGCACCGAAGCGGTCGAGGAGGGCCATCGACAGCAGCAGCTTCTCGTCGGACGCCGGCGGCCGGAGTTTGTTGCCGGCGTGCGCGTAGACGAGCCGCCCGTCCTCGGCCACCGAGACGGAGATCGACAAGTGACCGACAAGCCTTTGCACGCGCACCATCCAGGGTGCGACGCGGCTGCCGTGCGGCATCGCTCCGCTCGCCGCGGAGCCTGACAACGGAAGTACGCATGCGAGCAGCGCGAGGGAGAGGCCGACCGCGGGTGCGCGCCACGGTGCGCGGATACGGCGGGCCGGGCTCACGCGTGCGCGCGACCGTGCAGGGCGGCGGCGAGCGTCAACACGGCGTGCACTTGGCGGCGTACCTGTTGCAGCGCGAGGCTGCCGGCCGGCAGCTCGACCGTGAACGACGCCGAGTTCGGGAGGTGGTGGTTCTGCCAGTTGGTTGCCGTTCCGCGCAGCCAGTGATGGTGGTAGAAGCGCATGCCGGCGGCGCGGGCATAGATGCGACCGGCAGCGGTGCTCGGCCCCCACGCCCAGACAAGGTTCATGTGCTGGTGGAACCAGATCGTCACCCGCGGCCGGACGCGCAGGATCAGGTCGCGCCCGATCCGCGTCTCACGCTCCGAGAACGGATACGGACCGGGGTAGTAGGTATCCCAGGGGCGGCCGCCGCCGCGCCACTGCGACGACCAGTTGGCGTTCAGATCGACGCCACGGCCGTTCTGGCGCGTGCCACGGACGAACCCGTCCGGGTTCAGGTTCGGGACGAGCCACAGGTCGAAGCGCGTCCTACGCCGCTCGAGCGCACGAACGACCGCGATGCCGGCACCCTCGTTCCCATGAATGCAGCCGACCACCAGCACGCGTATGCCCTGTGAGTCACCGACCCGCAGCGCGACGATCGGCCGGCCCTGCTCCGAGCGGCCGAGCAACCAGCGGTGCGTGGTACGAGGCGCGCCACGGGACTCGAAGCTGTGGGGCGAGACGGCGTTCGCCGAGCGCCCGCCGGCGAGGATGACGGCTACGAGCACCACGGCGCTGAGGAGGGCCCGCGTCACTGATCACATCTACGGCCGTGGGGCTGGCCCGCGTCCTTTTGGCTCGAGCTCGGCGCGCTTGCCATTCTCAAGAGGTTGTGCCTTCGGACCCGGTTTGAGCGGTCGACCGTACTCTCCTTATGGCTCGTCTTCTCGTCGGGTTTGTCGCGCTTGTGGCTGCTGTTTTGTGCTGGCCGGCGGCGGCGCGCGCCGACGTGGGCGTCTATCCGCTGATGAAGGTTGTACCGGTCGGCGGCGTCATCGTGGGGTGGGGTGATGGGTCTGGGCTGGCGGTCTATCTGGTACCGGCGCGCCTGGGGCCGAGACGGCACCGATGCCATGGGAACGCGATCTGCGAGCCGACGAGCCCGCATCCGCCGGGAAGGCCGTTTCGCTTCCTCGGCCGCCTGCGGCGAACGACAAGCCTGTACGCCCGTCAGTCCTTCAGCTTTCCGGTTCCGGCCGGGCTTTCGCCCGGCGCCTATCGCATGTACTTGTACTGCCCGCGCTGCGGGGGCAGCTTGATCCAGAGCGGGCAGCGGCTCGAGGGGGAGACGATTCGCCTCACCGCGCGGCCACGCAGCCGCCTCATCCAGGTCGGCGCGGGCGCGGCGCGGGATCGGTTCCGGCTTTCCGAGCCGGCGGGTGTGATCTTGTTGTTGCGCTTGACGGTGGCGCATGGCATGCACGCCGCGGTAAGCGGCACGATCCCCGCCCTCGCCGGTGTGGCGATCTCGACCGACGCGGGCTGTCGCCGCCGCGGCCCGGTCGACGTCTGCACACAGAGGGAGGAGTGGTGCCCGATGCCTGCGGCCGCCTGGCACTTCCGGCTGCACAAGCTGTCCGGCCCGGGCGGCTCGATCCGGCTCGATTTCGTAATCGGCAAGCCGCCCCACGGTTAGCGATCAATGCCGACCTGGCCTTGTGGATCGCGTCGCGTCGGTGGACGTTCGCGGGCGCGCGTTCGCATCGCTTGCGCGGTGGCGCTGCTTGCGTTTGCGACAGCGACGCCTGCGGCGCTCGCGGGTGGCGTCCCGGTGCAGTTGGCTGCGGCCGGCGACAAGATCTGGACCTGTTCTGATGCCGGTTTGGTCGTACTCGACGCGCGCACCGGCCTCATCCTCCGCCATCCGCGTGTGGGGTCGAGCTACCCATTGCAGGTCGCGCTTGCCGGCGGCGCGGCTTGGGTAGCCGGCGTCGAGAACCGGTTCGTCGCTGGCGCGCTGAGTCGCGTTGAGCTCGCCACCGGCCACAGCAGCGTGGTTCTTCGGTCGCGTCGCGGGCCGGTGTTCGCGGTCGCCGCCAGCGGCGGACGCGTCTGGGCTCTGGTCGGGCCAACCAGTCACGCGCGGGTCGTCCAGATCGACGCGCACAGTGGGCGAAGGATCGGTCTTGTCCACGGCGCGTCCGAGCCGGCGGCCGTGGCAGCCGATCGCTCCGGGATCTGGATCGTGGACGCCAGCGGCTGGTTGTTGCACGCGCGCCAGTCCGACCGGCGGGCCGGCAGAGTTCTGCGTGTGCCGCCGGGATCGCGTGGGGCGCCGGTAGTCGCCCTTGGACTCGGAGACGCCTGGGTCTCCGACGGCAACACGCTCGTGCGGGTGGATGAGCGCACAAACAGGCCGCTGGCGCGCATAAGTGTGCGCGGTCTACCGCTCGCGATGGCGGCCGGAGACGGCGCCGTCTGGGCCCTGCTGCTGCAGCGATCGAAACAGCACGATCGGATGTGGCTCGCGCGCGTGAGCACGATGACAGACACGGTCAATGCAAACGTCCGGGTTTCGACCTCCGCGTCCTCGCTGGCCGTCGGGGCCGGCGGTGTGTGGGTCGGCGTCTCCGGTTTCTCGCCTCGCGTGTTGCGCGTTGAGACACGAACGCGGACCGTCCGATTGCTCGCGCGGTTGGGGTAGGCGATGCGTGGATTGCGTCTTGTGGTCTGCCTCGCGATGGTGGCGATGATCACCGGCGGGGCGGTTTCGCTGCGGCAGCAGGCTGTGCCAGTTCTAACCGTTCGGGTTGGCGGAACGGCGCTCGAGTTGAGCGCCGGAGGCGGGTCGCTTTGGGTGCTCGTCTGCGACAGCGGCTGCGCAGGCGAAGCGCGGGAGAGCATGGGCAGGATCGTCCGGGTCGACCCGCGCACTGGCCACATCGTCGCCTCTGCGACGCTGGTACGCCCGAACGACATTGCGGTCGCGGCGAGTGGGGTCTATGCGACCGACTTCTGGCGTGACACCATCCGCCGGCTCGACCCAACGACGCTGCGCGAAGTCAGTGCGCTGAAGCTGAGACTGCCGTTCCGCTTCACTGCTCATGACAACGCGTTTCTGCCGCTGGTCGTCGCCGCCACGCCAAGGGCTGTCTGGGTCGCCACCGACCGCTGCGCGCTGGCGCACGCCAACCAGCATGCGAGCCGTGTGATCGCGACGGTGCGCCTTCCATGCGCCGCCTTCGGAGGAATGTCGGCGGCGGATAACGTCGTCTGGCTCAGCGAGAGTTTGCTTGGCGTCTACCGCGTCGACCCGGTAACGAACCGCGTCGTCGCGCGCATCCATCTCGGTCCGCGCGAACGCCGTCTGAATGCCGATCGCGTCTTGCTCGGCGACGGCAAGGTGCTTGTTTCCGGCGAGTGGACATCGGGAGGCGCACCAACCGACGGCAGCGGCCTCGCCCGCATCGACCCGAAGCGCAACCGCTTAGAGACCGTCACACCGCTTCCGAGCGGAGCACTCGCACTCACCTACGGCGATCACTCGCTTTGGCTGGCGCGAATGGGCGGACCGACCGTTAAGCGCATCGACCCGCACACCGGCAAGACCATCGCCACCTTCCACGGGCACGTCGGCGTGGCGCTCGCCGTCGCCAACGGTCAGCTGTGGACGCTTAGCCGAAACGGCACGCTTCGCCAGCTCGGGAAGTCATCGTGAGACAAGTCCGCAAGACCGCTGCCGTCTCCTGTTTGCTCCTGCTGACGGTCGCAGCTCCTTCTGCGGGAGCTGCGGGTGGCGAGCGCGCGGCGCGGCTTGCCCGCTACGGCCTGAGCGTCCGCTTGCCTCATGGGTGGCACGCACGCATCTATCGCCGAGCTGGTGGCCTTCCGATTCTGCAGGGCGGCAACTTCGCGCTCCCTGGTCGCGACGACGACGACGGCACCAGAGCCATGCGTCGCATGAGCACCAGGAGCGTCCTCATCGTCCTGCTCGAATCGGACAACCCGCGAGCGTTCCACTACAAGCAACTGAGCAAGGCACCGCGGGTGAGCGACCGTGACTTCCTCCCTAGTTTCGAAGGGGTGCCGCCAAGCCACGCCTTCGCACGAGTCACGTTTGACTGGCACGGCCGCTACTTCCAGCTCTGGCTGCAGTTTGCGGTCCGTCCCGCACCGGCGCGGTTGCTGCACGAGGCGAACGGAGTGCTCGCAACGCTGACTGTCGCCGCTGCCCAACCGATAGCACTCCCGTTTCCGCTACTGGTCCGCAGCGACGGTCTACGCGTCTACGGACCGTCTCGGCGGCCGTCCTGCCCGCACGCACTGCCGCTGCCACAGCACGCCCTGCGCACGGTCGAGCGAGCGGTGACCCTTGCGATGCGGCCCTTCGAGGCGCGGTTGAAACTGAACGGGCGAGACCCACGCGTCCGGGTCGGCGTCGCGACCCGCTCCGGCTACAGCCCCACGGTGGGCGGTTGTGGCGAATCGGTCTGGCGGCGGAGCATCGTCGCCACCGTGCGGTTACCGCACGTCCACGGCGCGAGCCTGTCCCAACACACCTTCGCGGTCGCGCGCATCCGCCAGGGGTGGGTGCTATGGGCGTGGATTCACTGAATCGCTGGGCGCAGGAAGGCGGCCCGGAAGGCCGAGTCCGCCGGGACTGCCCGCCTCCAGTGACGGACTTTGCAGGCGGCGGGCGACGAAGCGTTGACACCATGAGAGCTGGTTTGCGCTTGCGGCGGTCGCCGCAGTCGGCGTCTTGGGCGCGGCCGCGGGCGCGGCATCTGACGCTTCGAGCTCGCCACTGCCACTGCACGGGCAGCGTGCATCGGCGCGCGCGAAAATGGTGTTGTGCCCCCACTCGACGAAGTCGCCTCCGGACTCTGGCGGTTCACGGTCACCCGAAACGGCATGCCACCGACTATGACGGCGTACGTGCTGCGCGACGGGGAGGACACGATCCTGGTCGACCCGCTTGTCGCCGGCGAGACCGAGCCGCTCCTCGCGGCGCTCGACGAGATCGTGTGCGGACGCGTGCGCATCCTCGTCACGACCCCCTTCCACGTGCGCGGCTCCGAGCTTCTGTGGCGGCGCTGGCGCGCCCGGCACGAGGTCACCATCTTCGGGCACGAGCACTGCGCCGCGCGGCTCGACGACCGTTCGGCTTTCCGGCCGCTACGCGGCGGCGAGACGCTCGACGGCGGCGTGCGCGCGCACCAGATCGGGCGACCGCGGCGCGCCGAGATCCCGTTCGAGCTGCCGTCGCACCGCGCCCTGGCCTTCGGCGACACCGTGCTCGAGATCGACGGGGAGCTGCGCGTCTGGCCGAGGCACCGCGAGATCGAGCGTCGCCGCACCTGGTACGAGCAGCGCTTCCTGCCGACGCTGGACGCGCTAACGCGGCTCGACGTCGAGCGCGTGCTCGTTACGCACGGCCAGCCGGTGCTGCGCGACGGGGCCCGCGCGCTGGCGGCGAGCCTGACCAGGTCGCCCTGGCGCAGGTCGTCGCTGTATTGACGCTCAGGGGCGGTGTCGAGGCCCCCCGCGGTTCTCGAGTTAGCAGCCGGAGGCGGATGCAGCGCCGTGCGCCTTGACTTGACAAACGAGTCAGCCGGTGAGATGTTCCTGCTGCCAAGTCCCTGTGGGCCCTCGGGTTCGCAGGGACGAGGCATTTCTAGGGCCTATGTCATCGCCTGCCGGCGCTTCCTTTAGCCGCCGCCGCCACTCGCACTACCCGCAGAGCCCTTCCTGCCGTTGCCTACTCTAGCAACGCATGTCCTGAGGGTTGAAGCGTCCGCTCGCCCAGGATCGGGACTGCGGCCGGGAGCGAGAACGTGAGGGTTGTGCCTTTGTTCTCGGAACTGTGGAAGGTGATCGTGCCGCCGTGGCTTTCGATGATTGCCCTGACAATGGCCAAACCGAGGCCGCTGCCAGGGACGTGCGTCGTCGTGCTGCTGCGGAAGAAACGGTTGAAGAGTTGTCGTTGTTCGCTCTCCGGGATCCCGCAGCCGGTGTCGCTCACCGTCGCGACAGCGGCGCCGTCGCCTTCGCTGATCGAAACTCGGACGTGTCCGCCGGGAGGCGTGAACTTGATCGCATTCGAGATGAGGTTGTCGAAGATCTGGCTGATGCGCTTGGCATCTGCTTGCGCATACGTCGGCGAGTGGTAGTCGAGCTCGAGCGTGATCTGTCTCGTTTCAGCAAGCGGACGGGCCGATCCGATCGCATTACGCGCAGCTTCGACCAGGTCGATCGTGGCGATTTCGAGTGACAGGGCGCCGGCATCGACGCGGGCGAGAAAGAGCAGGTCGTCGACCATCTGCTGAAGGCGACTCGCGTTTCGTTGGGCGATCTCCGCGTACTTGGCATCGTCTTCGCCCAGGGGAGTATCCCCGGTTCCGAGAAGTTCCAGGTAGCCGATGACTGACGTGAGTGGAGTGCGTAGCTCGTGCGAGACGGTGGCGACGAGCGCATCTTTGATGCGTTCGATCTGACGAGCTTCGGTGACCTCGCGAAGCGTCCACACCCGTCCGAGATATTCCCCGTCATCGCTGATCACGGGTCTGGTGAAGCCCTGGAACGCGCGTTCGCTGTCGCGGAGTTCGAACTCGTCGAGGCTCTCCGTATCGGGCGCTGCGGCGAGCTCGCGCATCCGCTGTGCGTATTTGGCGGGTTCGGCCATGTCATCCGCAATCGCGAGCAAACGCTCGTGGATCAAGCCCTTGCTCGGGATGTGAAGATCGCGGACGAAGCGGAGCATTGGTTCGTTCGTAATCCCGATCTGACCCTCTCGGTCGGTGAGTGTGATTCCGTCGACCGTCCGGTCGATCAAGCCGCGCATCAGCGTCGCGTTACGCTCGAGTTTGCGCTCGCTCTGCTTTTGATTCGTGACCTCGACGATGAAGCCTTGGCGATAGGAATGCCTTCCATCTCCGACAGATGCCGAGGAATCCCGCACCCAGACCGTCGTGTCATCCGGGCGAACGAGCCGGTACTCGCATTCGAACGCATCACCGGTCGCCACCGCAGCCGAGTACTGCGCAAGGACGCGATCACGGTCGTCCGGGTGCAGCGCATTCCGCCAGAGGCTGGGATTGGCGAGCCATGCGGCCGCCGGAAACCCGACTATCGATCCGATCTGGGGGCCAACGTACGTCAGACCGCCGGAATCCTCCGTGTACATCGCGAGCGGCAGGCCCTCGATGAGCCGCCGACTCCTCCGTTCGCTGTCGCGTAGACGCTTTCCCGCAACTCCAACCCCGAGGCCGATCAGCAAGAAGGAGGCGAGCCGCCCGATCACAAACACCGCGGTTATGTTCAATCCGTCGCCGGAAGCTGACGCGAGGAACAACGAAAACGTCACTAGCGCCGCCGCAAGACCGCCCCAGGGGCCAACCTCGAACGCCAACAGCGCAACCCAAGGCAACAACATCGTCGGGCCAACGGTCTGCGGATTGCTGGCGAAGAGAGATGCAAGAAGCGTGAGGCCCAGCCCCGCGACCGAGAGACCAAGGGCAGCGCGACGGTCGCGGAGCAAACGACGCGCCATGATCTCGACCGGCATCCCTCACATATCGGCCGCGACGGGGCCCTCCTATAGCAGGCCCCTTAGTAGCTCGAAATGGCGACAGCTAGTCGCGGTACTCGTCGGATTGTGGCAGGGCGTCGGTGATCTCGAACCACGCCGCCTTCGAGCCGACGAAGATGTGCTCTGTCGGGCGGATGGTGGGAGCATCCACCAACGATCCCATGGCGACGTGCGCAAACGCGCCGTCCCGAACCACCGAGAAGAGGAAGGATCCCCAGGCTCCGCAGCGAGTGTCGTTGAGGTCTTCCTCTCCGAAGACGGCGATATTTATCCAGACCCTGCGTGATGGTGAGCTCTTCCCTCTCGATACCGGCGAACGCTGCTTCAACGCGCGGAGGTGTCTCTAGCGAAAGTGGCGGGTTCCAGTCGGTCGTCTTGAAGAAGGCGGCCACCGTACGTGGCCGCCTTCGACAAAGTCGCTCGAGCTGGTGTTATCCGCCGCCGGGACCGCCGCCGGGCGCACCGCCGTGCGGGCCGCCGCTGCAGTTGTGGAGGCCGCATGGGCTCGCTGGGAACATCTGCGTTTCTGTTCCCGAGGCAGTTGTTAGCTGTGCGCTGGTGAACTGGTGGGAGCCCGGCCACCAGGCGACCGCCCAGCCGTCTTGGACGGTGGCGGTGACCCGGGTGCCGTCGTCGAGCGTGAGGATGGCGGCGCTCACGTCGTCGCCGGCCCGGGCGATCACGAAGCCGTAAGCCGAACCGGAATCGGTTGTTGTGTGCTCGGCCCAGAGATACAGCTTCCCGGCCGGTACCGTCACCGGGGGTGAAGTCCTCCACCCGGACGCGTTTCGGAACGATGGGCCGGTGGTGCAGAAGTCGTTCGAGTTGTCGTCGGAGTACACCTCGAACGTGAACGGTCCGCGTGTGTCGGTCAGCTTCAGCGGCAGCCCCGGAAACGGCACATTGTCGGCGCAGTAGGTTTCGGCAGCAGCGAGCTGCGCCCGGGTCGGCGTGGTCGGCCGGGCCGTCCAACCCGCGTAGGCGCTGCCCGCGCCGCCGGCCAGCGACAGCACCGCTGCAAGTGCGGCGGCGACAATCGCGAGACCCGCGCCGATCGCCAGCGGCGGCCGGATGCGACGTGTGCGGGGGTGGTAATCGGCCGCGAGCAGCCCCTGGGACGCGTGGACGCGCGCAGCACGCGCCTGCAACGCTGCCCGTAGCTCGGTCTCAAGCTGGGTCATGATGCGATGCTCCTTGTGTCGTTGATCGGGCGCAGCGTCTGCTCGAGCCGCGCGAGTCCACGAGAAGCCGTGCTCTTGACCGTGCCGAGGGAGCACTGAAGCGCGGCCGCAACCTCGGCTTCGGGAAGATCCAGGAAGTAGCGCAGGACGAGCACCGCGCGCTGGCGCGGCGGCAGCGCCGCAAGCGCGGCATGGAGCTCGCCATGGCTCTCGAAAGGAGCGGTAGGAGCTGCTGGGTCGCCCAATCGCCGCCTTTCGCTCAGCTCGGCCCGGCGGCGCGACCGCTTCCGGCCGCCACGCAGCGCCAAATTGACAAGGATCCGGCGTGCGTACGCGGCCGGGTGGTCCATGCGGCTGACCCTCGGCCAGCGCCTCGCCACCTTGAACAGAGTCTCTTGCACCAGATCCTCGGCCTCCTGCAGATCCCCAACGATCAGGTAGACAGTCCGCAACAGGCCCTCGGCGCCCTCGGCGACGAACCTTTCAAAGTCGTGGCCCTCCACTGATTCCTCAAGCCCTACCGACCCCAGAAAGGTTGACTCACGCAGCAGGTCAGTCACGCAACGACCTCACCCTAAGTGCTCAGTGACATTGCCGCACGTGGTACAGGCGAGCAGGCTGCCACTACTCGCGCCAGTAGACGCCGCGGTCGTCGTGCGTGAATTCGAGGCGGCGTCCATCAGGGTCGCTGAGGTAGAAGCCCCGAGACGAAGGCGTGTGCTCGAGCGGCCCTCGGATCTGGCATCCGAGGCGGCGCGCGCGCTCGAGCACATCAGCGAAGCCTGGGCCATCGACGTCGAATGCGATCTCGTCCGGGTCGGCAGCCGCGCCAGGCGACTTCGACGGAAAGAAGGCAAGCAACGTCTGGCCGAGCCGGAGCGGGCCGTGCTCACCCTCAACTTCCTCTGCGCCAGTTAGCTCGAGGTAGAAGCGCCGCAGAAGATCTGGGTCGGGCGTGCGAAAAGCGAGGTGATTGATACCGAGGACGCCCATCCGCGCGCGCAGTCTAAATCCGCGACAGCCCCCCTTCGCCACTCCTCGCAGGTAGACATCACCTCCGTCTGGTGACATTCGCGAACGCTGGCCCACAAGAGCGTGTCGTGCTTGCGAAAGTGGGGCCATGCCCGCGCTCGTTGAGGACGCCGGCTCCCGTGATAGTGGACGGGCTGCGGCACTCGGCTGTCGTGCCCACACTGGATGGGCCGCACTGGTCGTGGTCGCCGGGGGGGTCGCGCAGCCCGAGGTCGTTTTCCGGGGCCGTGCAGAGCTCGGCGACCCCGCCGGACGTGTCAGACGGAACGCCTACCAGGCGGCCCGCTCGCTGAAGCCCGCTGAGGCGGCAGTCCTAGTCGAAGCCGCCGAGCAAATCGCCGCCGAACAAGCGGCCGCCGCTCTCGAGCGAACAGTGCGCGAGGCGGCGGACGAGGGCGCCGTCGTGCGTTCGTGCGCAGTCGTCGTCGGGACGTTCCCCGGAGCGCGGCTCGAGTCGATCCTGGCGTCACACGCCCTCGCGCATGCAGCCGAGGGACGGCTCTATCAGGGTGCGCTGCTACAAG
>VAWR01000121.1 GCA_005885245.1 Actinomycetota bacterium
ATCCGCGGCCCGCGCGGCTTCTGGTTCTACAGAGGCAAGCCGCCGGCGCCCGAACGCTGGCAGCTCGACCCGACCCACATGCGCGAGTACGAATCGGAGGAGCACTTCCGTTCCGCGGTCTCGCATCCGGAGCTCGAGCTGGACGTGGTGCGATCGAGCCAGCTGAAGTTCGGCCTGACCGACTTCATCCTCCGGATGGCTGCGCTCGCCCGGATCGTCAAGCGTGAGCGCCTGCCGGTCCTCTACCTGCAGCTCCCCGCCTGGGTCGCGTCCGCCCGCCGCTCGATCGGCGTCCCCATTCCCGGTTACAGGTGGGTCGAGGC
>VAWR01000122.1 GCA_005885245.1 Actinomycetota bacterium
CTAGCTCAAGCTGCGGCCCGGGCCTGCCGATACCAGGCACATGGTGGCCATGCTCAAACCGGTGGAGCCGCTGCTGGCGCAGTTCGGCGCTCCCAGAGTGACAGGGGCGTCGTGCGTCCACTGCTACGACACGGGTCTGACCGGGGGCTCGGCATGGACAGCGGGCACGCGTTGCACGGAATGCCGTGGGCCGCATCCGCTCAGCCGGCTGCTGTCGGCGGTCAAGCGACGCGCCTCCTAGGCTCCGTCGCCAGAATCACGCGCCCCGCTCATCCGTATCGGCCGCGTATCTAGTACTCGCGCGAGTGCCCGCCCCGGGGACCCCCTCGAAGGTTCCCCGCGCTTTTCAGCGTAACGCCGAAGGTCGCACGCGTGGGGAACGCAATCGCGCCGGAACGGTGAACTTACGCGCTGCGCTGCTCGGCGACTGCGTGCAGTCGCTCGCGCAGGTCGTCGACGTCGCCGGGTAGGTCGTCCAACCTCGGCAACTGCGACAGGCTCTCGAGCCCGAAGACCCGCTCGAACATCGGCGTCGTGCGATAGCGCACCGCACCGCCGGTGCCGTCGTCGCGGCCGGACTCGGTGATCAAACCGCGTTCCACGAGCCCCGCCACCGCGGAGTCCGCGGCGACGCCGCGAATGCGTGCGATCTCCGGCCTCGTGCACGGCCCGAGGTACGCGACGATCGCGAGCGTCTCGAGCGCCGCCTGCGACAGCCCGCGCTGTACCGGCCGCTCGAACAGCCGGCCGCATGCCTCGGACGCCTCGCGCGATGCCCGGAAGGCCCAGCCGCCGGCCACGGCCTCCAGGACGATGCCGCTTCGCCCCTCGTGGTAGCGCTCCGCCAGCAGGCCGAGCGCCAGCTCGATCCGTTCACGCTCGTCGTCGGCCGCCGCCGTCAGCTCCTCCACCGGCAACGGTGCGCTTGCGACCACCAGCAACGCTTCGAGTGTGCGCGCGAGTTGGTCGAGCGGATTGGCGGTGACTAGGCGGAGCGGACGTTCCACGCGTGGGTCCTTTCGTTCACGGCAGCGCTTTCCTGCTCCACCCTACTGACGCGGATCGGAGCGAACGGCGCGGCCTGGCTGATCGAGATCTGGTTCGCGCGGCGGAGCTCGAGGAGCGCAAGGAAGGCGATTGCCTGCTCGGCGCGAGAGAGCCCGTCGATCTCGGTGTCGAAGTCGAAGCGTGAGCGGCGTGAGAGCAGCGCTCGAAACCGCTCGAGGAACTGTGCGACCGGTGGGAAGCGCAACGCCATGTGCGCCAGCGACACCGCCGGCGGTTCTGCGGCAAGCAGGCGAACCACATTCGCGAGTGCTTCCGGGTCCTGTGGCGCTAGCCGCCGCTCGAGCGCGGGTGCGAGCGGCGCCGGTCCGAGCCGGAAGAAGCGGTCCCCCTCCGCGGCCAGCCGCTCGGCGAGCCAGCCGGCCGCCTCCTTCATCCGGCGGTACTCGGCGAGCCGCCGCGCCAGCTCCTCGGCCGCCTCCTCGGGCTCGAGATCCGCCAGCTCGGCCGCTTCGTCCTCGAAGAGCCCGCGCGCCTTCAGCTCGAGCAGCGCGGCGACGAGAACCAGGAACTCGCCGCAGGCGTCCAGGTCGAGCTTTTCACGCTCCGCGAGCCGCTCGACGAAGCGCACCACGATCCCGGCGACGTCCACGTCCGCGAGGTCGACTTCCTCCTTCAAGACGAGCGTCAACAGCAGGTCGAACGGGCCTTCGAAGGCGTCCAGGTCCAGCTCGAGCTCGCGCACGATCATTGCGAGGACCCTAGTGGCCCGAGCGGACGCGCCCCTTGGGCACGGCCATGGCCGGGCCGGTCGGCACGATTCTGCTCGCGCGCGGGCGCTCGTCGCCCGACGGCCTGCGGATGAACTGCCACCAGACGAAGAACGCCGTCGACAACGCCAACACGACCAGCGAGACCCAGGCATTCAGTCGCAGCCCGAAGAAGTGGTGTGCAGGATCGATCCGCAGCAGCTCTTCGAAGAACCGGCCGACGCAGTAGTAGGACACGTAGAGCGCAAAGAGCGCCGGGCGCCTGATCCGGAAGCGACTGTCGATCCAGAGGAGGATCGCGACACCGATGGTGTCGTAGATGAACTCGTAGAGGAACGTCGGGTGGAACGTCTCGTGGTCGAAGTAGCCCTCGGGACGATGTTCAGGGCTGATCTTCAATCCCCAGGGAAGCTTGGTCGGCTTACCGAACAGCTCCTGGTTGAACCAGTTCCCCCAGCGCCCGATCCCCTGCGCGAGCAGCAGCCCGGGTGCGACAGCATCCATGAAGAGCCGAACGCTCTGACCGGAGCGGCGCACCACCCAGGCGCCGGCCAGCACGCCGAAGAGGATTCCACCCCAGACCCCGAGCCCGCCCTGCCAGACCGCGAACGGACCCCACCACTTGTCCGGCACCTCGCTCCAGCTCGTGATGTCGTGGTAGAGGCGCGCCCCCACGATTCCAGCTGCGACGCCCCACACGGCGACGCGGAAGACGAGATCCCAGTCGCCGCCCCAGCGCACCCAGCGGTACCCGGTCAACGCCACGCAGCCCGCAATCGCGAGCAGCAGCATCAACCCGTACATGTGGATCTTCAGCGGGCCGACGTCGATCGTCCCCGTGTGCGGGGACGGAATGTAGGCAAGGAGGGTCAACGGCAGAGAAAGGATTCTGCCGAAGGCGTCGAGCTCCTGTGCGCTAGAGCAGGATCTTGAGCGCCAGCTCGGTGGGGCAGCCCTGAGTGAGCAGCGCGATTGCCCCGTGCAAGTCCACGTCGTGTCGCATCGCCAGCTCGGCCGCCGCCTGCGCCCCGTAACCGGCCATCTCCAGCTGCTCGGCTCGCCAGGCCTCCACCAGCTGGCTCTCCTCGCGGACTTCCATGTCAGCCGCAGTCGTCATTACCTCTTATTCGGACGGAGCGGCCGCTCGGTTGTCCCCTTACCGGGTGATATCTCTGGCGAGTTCCAGCATCTGTTCCTCACGGAGGTCGCCCTCGAGGCGGAACGTGCGGCTGTCTTGGGTCCAGATGAGCACGTTTCCCGCGAGGCGCGGCTTGATCTGACTTCCCTCTCCCGGCCGGGTCTCCCAGTAGATGACGTGCTTGCCGCCCGTGATCCAGAGGCCGAAGGAGCCCATGTCCGCAGGCTCGACCCTCGTGTCGGGAGCCGCCAGCTTCTTCGTGATCCCGAGCTGGTCGCCCTGCAGCTCGGCGAGCAGGACCGGCTTCCCGCGGTACTGGAGGAGCGTCGCGATCAGCCCCGGCCGTGCGTAGAAATGTTGCGGCTGCGGTGCGTGCAGGATCAGCGTGACGCCGGAGCGCGCCTGGGCCTGGTCGAGCGTTCGAGCCGGGCCGAGTCCGGTCGCGAGGGGCCGCTCGCGCGCAGCGGGCAAGCGTTGCACGCGCTCGACCGTGACCGCGCCGATGTGGAAGAAGCGGAGGATCGCGCTGCGCGCCGGCGGAACCGCCATCGCGATCCCGAACGCAACGACGAGGAGTGCGACGGCGAGCGCGAATGGACGCGCCAAGCGCCTGCGTTCGAGCCGTTCGCGGACGCGCGGACGCAGGTCCGGCGCGGTCGGGAACTCGATCTCCCCGGCGAGGGCGGCGAGTGCGCGCTCGAGCTCAGCCATAGGACTCCCTCAGCCGTTCCAGCGCACGGGCCGTCCGGGACTTGACGGTTCCCGCCGGCAGGCCGAGCGCCTCGGCGGTCTCGTGCTCCGAGAGGCCGACGAAGTAGCGCAGTGAGATCACCGTGCGCTGGTCGTCCGGCAGCTCGTTGACCGCGGCGAGCAGGCTCTCGCGCTGTTCCGCGGAGAGGAATGCCGCCTCGGGGGACGGGGCCGCGTCCCCCGAGGGTTGCTCCGTCGCCGCCCGCAGCGCGAGGTGCGCGCGGCGGCCCGCCGAGCGGCGGCGGTTGCGGGCCTCGTTGGCGACGATCCGCAGCAGCCAGGGGCGAAACGGCGCACCTTCCCGGAACCGGCCGAGCGCGCGCCACGCCTTGACGAACCCGTCCTGGGCAGCCTCCTCGGCGTCGGCCGCGTTGCCGGCGATGACATATGCGGTGCGAAAGGCGATGCCTTGATGTGCGTACACGAGGTCCTCGTAGGCGTGAGTGTCGCCGCGCTTCGCGCGGCCGATCAGGTCGGATTCGTCGAGTGGTCGGCCCACCACCGAGGCTTCTACACCGTGGGCCGCTGCCGCGTTCCACGAGTCTGGGCGACTACGCTGGAATCGTCATGCCGAAGCTCGTCGGGATGAACCACATCGCGCTCGAGGTGGGCGACATCGACGAGGCGCTCGAGTTCTGGCGCTCGATCTTCGGGGAGCTCGAACTGCGCGGCCACGGCCGCCAGATGGCGTTCATCGACCTGGGCGACCAGTTCATCGCATTGGCGCGCGGGCGCACGCAGCCGCCCGACCGGGCGCGCCACTTCGGGCTCGTCGTCGACGACAAGGAGGCGGTGCGAGAGCGGCTGCGAGAGCTCGGCATCCAGGCTTCATCGGGACGTGGCTTGGACTTCTACGATCCGTGGGGGAACCAGATCCAGGTCGTCGACTACCGCGAGGTGCAGTTCACGAAGACGCCGGAAGTCCTCCGTGCGATGGGCGTGGACGATCTGGAGAAATCCGAGTCGGCGAAAGAAGAGCTGCGCGCGAAAGGCATCTCGACCTGACCTGACCGGCCGGGCCACCAGACCCACGGCCTGGTGTCGGACACCGTGACGTAAGACCCCGTGACGCGTGCCCCCGACGTTACGCGCGGATGTACACCGGCGTGCCGAGCGGGAGGATGCGCGCCAGACGGCGGATCGCCCCGTTGCGCAGTCTGATACAGCCATGGCTGACGTCGCTGCCGATCAGCCCCGGCTGGTTCGTTCCATGGAGCCCGACACGCCCGTCCCCACCCGCGAAGCGCTTCAGCACATTCGAATGTGCGGACAGGCCGAAGGAGAACGGACCGTACGACCCTTTTGGATCGGAGGGCCTCAGCAGCTCCACCACGTAATAGAGCCCGCGCGGAGTCGGCGTGCTTCGCGTTCCGACCGCGACCGGATAGCTCGCCAGCAACCGGCTGCCGCGCCACAACGCAAGTCGGTGAGCTCGCAGGCGCACGACAAGCCGATAACCGTTCGTGTACATCCGGACGGTGTGCCGCCGCACCCAGCCCTCGCTGCCATTGGGACGCGTGGGCAAGTAGACGTGCACCCAGTCGCCGCGCGCCCCGCGCACCAGGAACGCTCGTTGCGTTCCGTTCGGGTCACGTCGACCAAGAGTCAGTGCTGCACGTCTCGAACCTGGCGCGCGATACACGGCGAGCCGGCGCACGCGGACGTGGGCGACGAGACTCGTGCCGTCCGCCTGCCACGGCAGCGCGCGCTGAGGCTCACGCTGCCGTGGCTTGGGCTTCGCAACCCGGGACACGGGCTTCTTCGACGTCGACTTCTTCGGTCGTGACGGCTTCGCCGCGCGAACGGACCTTCCAACTCCACGCACGCGCGGCTTTGCGACTCGAGCCGGCGTCTGCTTCTGAGCGTGCGTCGCCGCAGCCGGCTTCGAAGCGCGCTCGCCCGAGCCGCCGGCACAACCGGCGGCGAGGAACGCCAGGACGACGATCCAGCTACCTACTCGCACGTTCCCTGCGTTAACCCGTGAAGTTCGGGTTCCCCTTCGTCGGAGTCGCAGCCGGTGCATTCCCACCGGCACCGCCTCCGCCACCCTTCGTGGTCGTCGTCGACCCCGTCGTGTCCGTGGAGGTGCTCTCCGTGGACCCCGTCGTCGAGCCGGTGCTGGTCGACTCCGGCGTCGTCGTCGTGATCGTCGTGACGACCGTGCTGCCGCCGGTGGTCACCGTCGAGACGATCGTCGTCGTCGCCTGTGCACCGAACGGCGCAGCCCCGGCCGTGAATGCGGCCGCCGCCGCGCCGAGCGTGACCAGCACGGCAAAAGCAGCCCCCCACACCGCGTACTTCTTGTACTGCCTCCTCATATCCCCCCTCCTTGTGTTCCTGGACTACGAGAAAGGCCTACCCAACTCTCGGAGAGCTATTCCAGAGGTCGCGAGACGAGGACGGAACTTGCCGCTTAGACCTACGTCTAGGCCCAGGAAGGCCTGCGGCCGGTTTGCCGACGGACGGAACCGTCGTAGCGTCTGCACATACACCACCGAGGAGGCAAGCAATGGCCGACAGCCAGAAATCTCTCCCGCCGGGCTTCAAACCATGGCCGCCCGCTGACGGTGAGACGCTCTTGCGCGAGATCGAGGCCGCCTGGGCGAGTCAGCAGGGGCGAAAAGGCAAGCACTGGTGCCTTCAGGTCGTTGGGACGAACCCCCTCAGCGGCTACATCGTGGTCATGTCACCGACCGGAGCTTCGGAGACGTAACCGCTAGAGCACGGCGGCCTCGCCGAGCAGCGCTTTCGCCTCGGCGAAGAAGTCCGGAACAGGCTTCACCTTGTACTCGGGCCCGAGCACGAACTGCTTCGTCCCCTCGGACATCTCCAACACCAGGTTCACCCGCGAGTCACCGGGGAAGTCCCGCACGAGCACGGCCAGGTCGCGCACGACGCCGGCCCGCGCCACGCGCGCGTCGATCCTGATCGTCACCTCTTTGCGCTCCGCGACCGCCTCGAACGGCGCGACCTCCATCGCCAGCAGTTTCGTCTCGCCCTCCTGCTTGCGGTCGACTCGCCCCTTCACCACCAAAACGCGGTCAGTCGTACACAACTCACGTGAGTGCGCGTACACCGAGTTGAAGACGACCACCTCGGCGCCGCCGGTGACGTCGTCGAGCCGCATGAACACCATCGGCTCGCCCTTCTTCGTCGTCAGGTGCTTCAGCGCCGAGACGATCCCGCCGACCGTCACGACCTCGCCGTCGCGCCGCCGCTCGATGTCCGCCAGCGCGCAATCGGTCTTCCGGCGCAGCTGCTCGCGGATCGAATGCAGCGGATGCTCGGAGACGTACAGCCCGAGCACCTCCTTCTCGAGCCGCAGCAGCTCACCCTTCTCGAATTCCTCGGCGGAGATCGGCACGTTCTCGAGCTTCTCCTCCCCGAACAGGGAGCTCTGACCGAGCAGCCGGTCCGACTGCGCCCTGGCGCCGTGCGACAGCGCCGCCTCGAGCGCATCCAGCATCCCCTTGCGCGTCGCCCCGGTCGAATCCAGGGCACCGCACTTGACCAGCGACTCCAGCGCCCGCTTGTTCGACGCCTGCGGATCGACGCGCTCGCAGAACTCCCAGATCGACGCGAAGGGTCCCGCCTCCTCCCGCGCCCGGATGATCGCGCGCGCCGCCGGCTCCCCGACGTTCTTCACCGCCGAGAGCCCGAACCGGATCTTCCCCTCGACGACTGCGAAGTCGAGCTGCGACTCGTTCACATCGGGCGGCAGCACTTCGATGCCCATTTCGTCGCAGGCGTTGACGTAGAACGGCACCCGGTCCTTGGTGTTCATCACGGAAGAGATCAGCGCCGCCATGTACTCGCGCGGATGGTGCGCGCGCATGTACGCCGTCCGGTAGGCGATCAGCGCGTAGCACGCGGCGTGCGACTTGTTGAAGGAGTAGTCCTGGGAGGCCTCGGTGTCCTTCCAGAGCTGCTGCGCGACCCCGGCCGCGACGCCGTTCGCCGCACATCCCTCGAGGAACTTGTCCTTCAACGACGCCATCAGCTTGTGGATCTTCTTGCCGATCGCCTTGCGCAGATCCTCGGCCTCGAAGAGCGAGAAGCCCGCGAGCTCCTTCGCAACCTCCATGTATTGCTCCTGGTAGAGGGCGATGCCGTAGGTCGAGCCGGTGATCGGCTTCAGCCGCGGATCGATGTACGTGACCGGCTCCTGCCCGTTCTTGCGCCGGGCGTAGACCGGGATGTAGCCCATCGGCCCCGGGCGATACAGCGCGACGAGCGCGATCAGGTCCTCGAACTGCGTCGGTTTGACCTGGCGCAACGCCTCGCGCATGCCCGACGACTCGAACTGGAAGACGCCGGTCGACTCGCCACGGGAGAGCATCTCGTAGACCTTCTTGTCGTCGAGCGGCAACGTCGAGTAGTCGAGCCCGTTGCCGACGAGCGCCTTCGCCTTCTCGAGCACGTCGAGGTTGCGGAGGCCGAGGAAGTCGATCTTCAGCAGTCCCAGCGCCTCGACGTCGCCGCCGGAAAATTGCGTCACCACCTCCTGGTCGGCGCCCTTCTGCTGCAGCGGGACGTACTCCGTGAGCGGCCGGTCGCCGATCACGACCCCGGCCGCGTGGATCGAATCCGCGCGCACCAACCCTTCGAGCGGGCGCGCCAGATCGACGATCTCGCGGGCGACCGGATCCGCGTCGTACTGCGACTTCAGCTCCTGCCCCGGCTTCAGGCACGCATCCAAGGTCTGCCCCGGCCCTTCGGGAATCGCCTTCGCGACCTTGTCGACGACCCCGTAGGGAATCTCGAGGACGCGACCGGCGTCACGCACCGCCGCACGAGCAGCCATCGTCGAGAAGGTGATGATCTGCGCGACGTGGTCGCGCCCGTACTTCTCGGCGACGTAGTTGATCACGCGATCGCGTCCGTCGACCGCGAAGTCGATGTCGGCATCCGGCAACGACTTGCGGCCCGGGTTGAGGAACCGCTCGAAGAGGAGGTCGTACTTCATCGGATCGACGTCGGTGATCTCCAGGCAGTAGGCGACGAGCGAGCCGGCGGTCGAACCCCGACCGGGCCCGACGCTGATGCCGTTGCGCTTCGCGAACGCGATGAAGTCCCAGACGATCAGGAAGTAGTCGACGAACCCCATCTCCTTGATCGTCTTGAGCTCGAACTTGAGTCGTTCCGTCAGGTCCGACGTGATCGCGCCGTAGCGTTTCTCGAGTCCCTTCTCGGTCAGCTCGACGATGTACTCGAAGGCATCGCGGCCTTCGGGCGTGGGGTATTTCGGCAGCAGGATCCGGCCGAGCTCGAGCTCGACGTTGCAGCGCTCGGCGACCTCGAGCGTGCGCCGGAGCGCGTGCTCGTAGCCGGGGAAGTCGAGCGCCATCTCCTGCGGCGACTTGAAATAGAACTGGTCGGTGTCGAACTTCCAGCGCGACGGGTTCTTGAGCGAGTCGCCGGACTGGATGCACAGAAGCGCCTCGTGTGCGCGCGCGTCCTCGTGCTTCAGGTAGTGGACGTCGCCGGTCGCGACGAGCGGGATGCCGGTGCCCTCGGCGAGCTTGGCCAGCGAAGGGTTGATCCGTTGCTGCGGCTCGAGCCCGGCGTTCTGGATCTCGACGTAGGTGTTGTCGCGCCCGAAGATCTGCACGAGCTTGTCGAGATCGCCGGCCGCGTCGGCTGGCCGGCTCTCCTCGAGCGCCCTGCAGACCCGCCCGGAGAGACAGCCGGAGAGCGCCAGCAGCCCAGTGGCGTGGGCGGACAGCAACTCCCAGTCGACCCGCGGCTTGTAGTAGTACCCCTCGAGAAAACCCGCGGAGGCGAGCTTGATCAGATTGCCGTAGCCGGCGTTGTCGGCAGCGAGCAGCGTGAGATGCGCGTTCCCCTTCGTCTGGGCGCGGCGGTCGTCGGAGACGTAGACCTCGCAGCCGAGGATCGGCTTGACGCCGACCTTGCCCGCCTCGCGGTAGAGCTCGACCGCCCCGGCCATGGAGCCGTGGTCTGTGAGCCCAACAGCAGGCATCTCGAATTCAGCCGCGCGCGCCGCAAGCGACGGTATGCGGCAGGCCCCGTCGAGGATCGAGTACTCGGAGTGGACGTGGAGGTGGACGAACGGCGCTTCGGGCACGGGGAGGCACAGTCTAGAAGTGCCAGTGGACGCACCTCCTGGACGCCCACTCCGGCCGCCGTCCGGCCCGAGCGGGACCATTCCGGAAGTGGCATTGAACCGAACGATGCACTGCCGGGACTGCGGTGGCGACCTGCTCGACTCGCGCTGGTCGCCTCTGTGCCCGGCCTGCTACGAAAGCCACAACCACGAGCAACGTCGTGACCAGACCCGCCCCCCGAGCCTCGCCGACCTGACGTGGAGCGAACCGCGGACACTCGAGGCCGCCTTCGAGAAAGCGCTCGGCCCGGAGCTGCCGTGAGCGGCGGAATCGGAGCGGCGGTCCTCCTCCTCGTTCTGTTCCTGCTCGTCGTGCTCGCGGTCGCGTCGTTCTTCCGGCACATGCTGGCTGCATCGCTCGTCCTGCTTGCGATCCCGGTCGTCGTCCTCCTCCACGCGCGCGTCGGGACCCTCTACAGTGCCTTCGCGATCGCCGCGGTGGCTATCTTCGTCGCGTTGATCCAGACGGTCACCGGCAGCCTCAAGCTGCTGCGGGATGCCAGTGCGGTACCCCGGAGCCGGCCCAATGCCGTCGGCGCACGCCGCACGTCGACGCGGCGGTCGAACCGATCCCGCATCGCGGCCTGATCGGGACGCCGGTCACATAGTCACGCACCTCCTACCCGGGGTGGCCACGGCTGCCAGCCCATCCGGAACAAGTCACCTTGCGCTCGAGCCCAGAGCTCCGCCGCAAGCCTCCGCACGATCGCGCGCACGACGTAACTCCGCGGGCCCTTCTGCTCGACCGAGCGGATCGCCTCGCCCGCGTTCGCCACTCCACGCTCGCGGGCCCTGCGTAGAGCCATGCCGACCGGTTCGGCAAGCCCTTCGGCCCAGAGATCAGGTGCGATCTGCCTGATCGAGCACGTGACTTTGTGATCGTCCCCTGATTCGATCGCAAAGGAGACGAAGCTCAGACACGCGTGGCAAATGGCGAGATCGTCGACGTCGAGGTCGAGCTCGGCGGCGAGCGCATCGGCGGCGGCGAGGCTGATCACGCAATGAATCGAACCAGGCACCGCGTCACGCGTCTGTGCCGACTCCGTAACGAATCAGGCGACGGCGAGCGGCGGCTACCGCACCCAGAGCTGATCGAGCAGAACACCCCATTCGGGGTTGTACTGGTAGTTCCCGACCCGCTTCGAGAGGAGCGAGAAGCCTTTCGACGTATGCGTCGGCACCCAGGGGGCCTTGTCGACGATGTCGTGGTCGATGTCGGCCCACAACGGTCCCGCTGCGGCAGGCTCGCTCGCCTGCAACGCGAGGGCGCGCTTGATCTTCGCATCGATGTCCCGATCGCAGAATTCGGCGAAGTTCACCTGTGTCCGGACGCCCGGCCGGAACGACTTGCAGGTGAACAGGACGTTGAGGAACGCCGAAGCGGCGGGATAGTCCGCGGCCCACGCGGCGAATCCGATCTGGGCGCGGTTGCGAGAATTGCCGACCGCGTTGAAATACCCCGTCGCCCCCGCAGGAAGCACCTTCACGGAGGCCCTGAAGCCAAGCTCCTTCAGGAGCGTGGCGAAGTAGCGGCCGACCCGGATCGAGAACCCGTTGCCGAAGACGTCGTGGAACGCCCAGACCCTGATCTTGGTGCCCTGGGTGTGCGAGGCCGCGACCAGCTTTCGCGCCTTGGCCAGGTCGGGCGCGGTCCACGTACCGCTCTTCGTTGCGTTGAGCGTGTACGGGCAGTACGGCCGGTAGCCGGGGAAGTTGGGCGGCAAGATCTGACAGGTCGGCTGGAGGAATTGCCGACCCAAGCCGAGCCGGATCACAGCGTCGTGGTCGACCGCGTAGTTGAGCGCCTGGCGAACAGCAAGGTGATCGAACGGCGGTTGGCGAGTGTTGAGAAACATGTAGATCGTTCCCGGCCGCGTTTCGACGTGGAGCTGCTCGGTGTACTTGGCCGTTAACTCACCGAGTCGATTCCGTGGCAGAGGACCCACGGTCCAGTCGGCCTGACCGCGCTCGATCGCCGTCACCTGGGCGTCAGGCGTGCTGCCGATGTTCCAGACGATGCGGTCGGGGAAACCGTCCGGCTGCGCGGCCTGCGACCACTCTCGGAAGTGGGGATTGCGAACGAGTTCGACGCTCTTCCTCGGGACGTATCGGGCGATCATGTACGGGCCCGTCGCGGGGACCGGCCGCGTCACGAGGTGATCCGGCGCCTGCTTCGGCACGGCGTCCGCGAACGGAAGCGCGAGCTGGTACAGGAGCTCCGGGTCCGATCTGGTGAGGCGGAAGGTCACGGTGCCCGCGCCGTCGTCCGCCACGACTCCGCGTGACAGATCACAGCGGACCGGAGTGCGGACGCACGCAGCGGCGCCCACAAGGCTCTGGAAGAAGGGCGGTACTGCGTGAACCTTGAAGAAGCGCTCGAGCGCGCGGCGAAAGTCGGTCGCCTTCAGGTCGACCCCGTTCGAATAGCGGATGCCGTCGCGCAGCTGGAACGTGTAGGTCTTGCCACCATCCGCTGCGCGCGGGATGGACGTGGCCAGGTCGGGGACAAGCTGGTTCCCGTCCGATCCGGCGACACGCTTGAAGGTGAGCAGACCGTCGTTTGTCATGATCAACGTGTCCCAGGATGCATAGGCGTAGGCGGCCGCTGGGTCGACCGCGTCGAAGTCGTCCACACCGCCGCGAAGTTTCAGCGTTCCGCCGCGATGTGCCGTGAGCGGGGCACGAGCACTGACCCAGATGCCGGTACCGGTGGAGGCGATCCCGCCCGGACTCTCGCCGACATCAAGGGTGTCCTGCACTCGATTCGTCGCTGGATCGACACGCGAAACCGTGCCGTCGTAGCGGTTCGTAACCCAGACGGAGTCCGCGCCGACAGCGACGGCGTTCGGCCCGTGGCCTACCGGAATCGTCGCCGCGACCGAATTGTCGGCCGGCTTGATCCGGGAGAGCGTGCCGTCGATGCTGTTCGCTACCCAGACGGCGCCCGCGCCAACGGCGATGGCGCCGGGCCCGTTGCCGACGCTGATCGTCTGCAGCGCACCGCTCTTCGGCTCGAGGCGAGAGACGGTGCCGGCCGCCTCGTTGCTGATCCAGACCGCACCCTCGCCCACCGCTACGCCGCCGGGAGACAGACCAGCCCTGAACACCCGCGTCGCGCCCTGGCCCAGCGGGATCTTCGTCACGGTGTCGTCGAAGACGTTCGTCACCCAGACCGCACCGCTACCCACGGCGACGCCGGTCGGCCCATTGCCGACGGGAATGCCCGCGCCGATCCTGTTTCCAGCCGGACTGATTCTGCGCACGCGGCGGTCCTCACTCGTCGTGACCCAGACGGCGCCGTCACCGAACGCGATCCCGCTCGGCGTGCGATCGAGCGGAAACGTCTGCGTGACGAGATTCGCGTCCGGATCGATGCGGGAGATCGTTCCGTCGCCCGCCGCCACCCAGACCGAGCCGGCTCCGATGGCAATCGCACCGGGACCTGAGCCGACCGCGACCTCCTTCTTGATCTCGTTCGTCTTCGCATCGATCAAGCCCGCCGAGTCGCTGTCGATGCGCGCCAGCGCGTTCGAGCCGCCGGTGAAGAGAAGCGCGCCACCGACGGCGAGCGCAGCCACGACGGCACCGGCGATCGCGAGCACTCCGAGGCGTCGTCGGTACCACGGCGGGCCGATGACTGCCGCCTGCGCGGCCTCCGCCAGCTCCCCTTCACGCCCCTGGAACGGCGTCGCCGCATCAGGCTGGCTCTGCGGCGCCTTGAGCGGCGGGAAGGTGTCGGGGAGTCCCGGCAGGACGAGCTGGTGAATGCGCTCAGGCCGGTCGAGGTCCTTCAGCTGATGTAGGCCGAGGTCGCGCAGGTCGACGCCCGGCAGCTCGTCGTCCTCGAGCAGCGCCACCGTCGCCTGGGAGAGCAGCACCTGACCGCCGTGACCCGCCGAGCAGATCCGCGCCGCCCGGTGGACGCCGAGACCGAGGTAGCCGTCCTCGGAGACCGACGGCTCCCCCGTGTGCATGCCCATGCGCACGCGCAGCTCGGCATCGTCAGGCCAGTCGTGTGCGGCGAGGGCCTGTTGCGCGGCTGCAGCGGCGGCGACCGCGTCCTTCGCGCGCCGGAACGCCACGAAGAAGGCATCGCCCTGCGTGTCGATCTCCTGACCCTCGTGCTCCTCGAACGCCGCCCGCAAGATGCGGTTGTGGTCGGCGCGCGCTGTGCCGTAGCGCTCACCGAGCTGCTTCAGGAGGCGCGTCGAGCCCTCGATGTCCGTGAAGAGGAAGGTGATCGTCCCGTGCGGGAGCTCGGCCACAGGCCCCCGAGTGTCCCACCAAGTTGCGGTGCTGCCTAGGCTCGGCGGACGGCAGCTCGGAGCTCGTCG
>VAWR01000182.1 GCA_005885245.1 Actinomycetota bacterium
CGCACGGCGCCGACGTAATGCTCGGCTTGCCAGACACGCCCACGCTCGATGCATGCGCGCGCGTGGAGCGCGTAGATGACGCCCCACCCGAAGACGTCGTGCGCGATCGACGGCGTGGGAATGAAGAGGTCCCCCGCAACCGGTGGTGTGGGACCCCCGGACTCGCCCGCAGCGGTCTCGCCGAACAGAAGCCGGAACCGTGGTCCGGCGGGACGAAACTGAGCCGCCGGCGTCATCGAGAGATCGAACTGAAGCGCGTCCGGAAGCAGGAACACGCGATACGTAGTCGGACCGCCCTCGAGGTCGGCAAGGTGCACCGCGTCCCACTCGCCGATGAGCAGGCGCGTCCAGTCGTCGAGCACCTCAGAGGCCGGCACGTGGTCAGCGATGCCGAAGGTGAGGTCCAAGTCGGAGAACCGGTCGCCGCCGTCCACGGCCAGCGAGCCGACGGCGGCTCCAGCGACGACGCGCTCATCCTCCTCCGCGAGCTGCAGCACGTGCTCGCGGAGAGCATCCCGCTGCTCAACAGTGAACACGAGCCGCGATCCTAGCTCTGCATGTGATCGACCTACACGTCGTTAGCGCCGGGGCAGTTGTGGCGGGCAGCGTCTTGAGTCGGCTCTTGCAGGTGCTACTGACCGAATGCAAGACCTGACCCAGCCTGCTGGCCGCGTTTTACGTTCGCTTTACACGCAGCACACGCTGCCATGACCCGCTTCGGCCAGCATCAGATGATGCGACGGCTCCGGCTGGTGCTCTTTTGCGCCGCCCTCGTGCTCGCGCCGCCAAGCACGGCAGCCGTAAAGGCCGTGGACCGCGGCATCATCGTGCGCGTGCAACCCCGGCGTCTCGCGATTCGCGAGCTTGACGGGAGTCGGAGGAACTTTGTGATCAACCGAGCGACGGTGATCACGCTCGACGGGCGCCGCGTTCGACTTGCGCGGCTTCGCCGAGGCGATGTGGCAGTCATCGATCATGCGGGGAGGCTCGCGATCGCAGTCAGGGTGTTGCGGCCGTGAGTGGAGTCGCTGTCGTGATCGAGGATGACGAGGCGATCGGCTCACTAGTTGGCGCGTACCTCGAGCAAGCGGGCTTCGACGTCGTCCGCGAATGCACAGGCGAGGCCGGACTGGACGCTGTCGAGCGGCGGCAGCCTCGGTTCGTTGTGCTCGACCTCGGTCTGCCGGACTTCGACGGATTCGAGCTCTGCCGGCGGCTCCGCGGCAGCGGAGATGTTCCGATTCTGATCCTGACCGCGCGGGACGAAGAAGCCGATCGGATCATTGGCCTCGAGTTGGGAGCCGACGACTACCTCACGAAACCGTTTTCCCCCCGCGAACTCGTTGCGCGGGTGCGTGCGGTTCTTCGGCGGGCCGAGCCCGTGACTCCCGAATCCCAAGTGATCGCACTCGGGGATCTGCGAGTTGACCTTCGAAGCCGCAGGGTCATGCTTGGCGGTTTGACCGTGGGGCTGCGGACGCTGGAGTTCGAGCTCCTTGCGGAGCTCGCTCGACATCCTGGTCAAGTGGTCACGCGCGATCGGCTACTCGATCGCGTGTGGGGGCTGTCTTTTGCCGGCGGAACGCGCACGGTCGACGTCCACGTGGCGCAGTTGCGCAAGAAGCTCGGCCGGCCAGACCTGATCCAGACAGTACGGGGCGTCGGCTACCGCATCCTCGAGGGCCCAGTCTCCCGGGAGGCCTGATCTCGCTCCAGACGCGTCTGCGGCTCGCCATCGGCGCCGCTGTTCTCGCCGCCGTTTCCCTTTCGCTGCTCGTCGGCGCGTATCTCGCGCGACGGTCGCTTGAGCAGACCGCATTCGATGGCCTCCAGCGACAGGTCGCCCTCCTGGCACACGAGGATCTGCATCCAGCGCCCGGACAGTTTGGCCGCTTTCTCGCGACCCAGGACGAGCGTCTCTCCGTGCTTCCGATGCAGCAGGCGCGACTGCTTCTTCCCGACAGGCCCATCGGTCGGATCACGATCAACGGACACCACTACCTGTATGCGACCAAGGCGGGCACTAGCGGCCGCGACGCCGTCGTGCTCTTGCGCACGGCGAGCTCGGTGCGCGCCGAGAGTAGGCCTTTCTGGCTTGCTCTCGCAGCCGCCGGTGGGCTCGGTTGCCTGCTCGCGGCGGCAGTGGCCGCCATGCTCGCCCGCAGCATCGCGCGGCCGGTGCTGCGGGTCGCGCGGGCGAGCAGCCGTTTGGCCGTGGGTCACGATCCGGAAGTACTCCCGCTCGCTGGGCCGCGCGAGCTGCGGGGTCTGGCCGACTCGTTCAACACGATGGCGGGCCAGCTCGCGCGAGCGCGTGACGCTGAGCGCTCGTTCCTGTTGTCAGTGAGCCACGAGTTGAAGACTCCGCTGACGGCGATCCGAGGCTACTCCGAGGCCCTCGACGAAGGTGTCTTGACGCCCGAGCGGGCCGTGAAAGTGATCCGCACAGAGGCGGCGCGACTCGAACGTCTGATAACCGACCTCATCAACCTCGCCCGCCTCGACCAACAGCGATTCGAAATCCATCCGGTCACGCTTGATCTCGCCGAGATTGCCCGCGAAAGCGCGACGCGACACGCGGCACGCGCACGCGAGCTCGGCGTCCGAATCAAGCTGCAACAGGGTCAGCGCGCCCCTGCCAGGGCCGATCCCGACCGTCTGCTCCAGGCAGTGTCGAACCTCGTCGAGAACGCGCTTCGTTGTACTCCCCCCGGAGGCACGGTCACACTCGTCACGACACCCGGGCAGCTCACCGTCAAGGACACGGGCCCGGGGATCGCACCCGACGAGATCCCGCACGCATTCGACCGCTTTTTTCTCTACCGTCGATACAACGGCGATCGCGCGGTGGGGACTGGCCTCGGGCTCGCGATCGTTCGCGAGCTCGCGCAGGCGATGGGAGGCGATGCGCACGTAGCCGCCTCGTCGACGGGCGCTCAGTTCGCCATCTGTCTGCCTCTGCCCGAGAGCGAGAACGAGAACGACGCTTTACACGCGTTTACGGAGAGCTGACGCCGGATTACGCAGCGCTCATGAAGTTCACATACGCGACTGAAATAACGGGCCGGGTCAATCACCTTCGACTCGGAGGTTCGAAGTGAATGCGAAGCTGATCTTCCTGGCGGCAACCGCGGCGCTCGTTCTCGCAACGACGGTATCGGCGGCCGCGCTCGATGTCATACGCGGAACGGACGGCCCCGACAACCTGAACGGTACTGCCGGAGCCGACCTGATCTACGGCAGGGGTGGCAACGACAACATTCGGGCGCATGACGGCAACGACGTCGTGTACGCCGGCCGTGGGAACGATGTCGTTCGCGGCGGCCCCGGCAACGACGCCATCTACGCCGGGCAGGGCAACGACGTGACGTGGGCCGGCGCGGGGGCAGACGTCCAGTACGGCGGACAGGGGAACGACATCCTCCATGCTCTGGCGAACGACAATCAGCCGGATATCCTCGACTGCGGGCCGGGCTTCGACGTCGCGTACGCGATCGTGCACGACCCCGTCAGGTTCCATGGCTGCGAGCAGGTCATCCGACTCACCGCGGAACAGGCAGCCGTGCTGGCTGCGGCAAACGACGACAACGGGTAGTCGGAGTGCTGCGATCGGGCCCCGCGATGCGGGGCCCGATCCGGCCGCTTTGGGCTCGAGGTTGAATCTCCGCGGGCTTTCTTCCCACCCTGCACTTGAGTCCTTCGAGCTCAGCTTCCGCGGATTGGCGTCAGCGGCCGTAGACGGACACGCAGTTACGGGTCGAGGTGAAAAGCTGTCGCTCCCAGCCGTCCCAGCGTCCCTTCAGGCGCAGACCGGCGATTCGAGCCATCAGGTCGAGTTCCCTCGGCCACGCGTAGCGCATCACGATCGGATTCAGGCGTATACCCTCG
>VAWR01000057.1:0-3112 GCA_005885245.1 Actinomycetota bacterium
GCAGAGCGTGAAGTCGACGTCGAAGAGGACCGCCCGGACCGCCGTCATGCAACCTCCAGCAGCCAGCGCACCGTCTGCAGATGTGTGGGGTGGTATTCGCTTTCGAATCCCCACGCCATGGTCTGCCCGATCGTCCAGCCGCGCGCGCGTTCTCGATCGAGGCCAAGGTCGGAGGTGACCCTGTCCAGGCGATACAGCGCGTCGCGCTTGCTGTGACCGAGCTCGAACGAGCGGACGATCGGCGCGACCGCAAACTCCCGCTCGCCGATCAGCGGCTTTGGATCGATGACGAGCCACGGCTCGCGCTCAGCGGCGAGCACGTTGTCGCCGTGCAGATCTTGGTGGAGCAGCACCTGTTCACCCTGCGTCGCCGACAGCGAGCTCAGTGCGTCAACGGCGACATCCACGAGCCTGCGCTCGACGGCCTGACCGGATCGTTCCCATTGCTCGGGCAGGTACCCGATCCACCAGGCCACCTCGTCCTCGAGCGTGTGGAAAGGCTCGCCCGCTTGAACCCAGAGCCGCGGCAAGAGCCCGATCAGCACGTCGAGCGCGAGAGCGGACCCGGCGGCGGCAAGCGGCTCCCCGGGCTCACACCGCTCGAGCAGCATCGCGGAGCGGTCGCCGTCGCGTGCGAGGAGCTTCACCGCACCGTGACCGTCCCAGGTAGCAAGAGCGTCCGCTTCGTGCTCGGCCTCGCCGTGGGGATAGATGAGCTTGAGGACGGCCGGCGTTCCTCCAGGCAGCTCGACGCGCGCCGTGTAGCCCGCGGCCCCGGCAACGTACGGTTCGCCGAGCCGCAACTCCCAGAGGTCGACGCACTCGCGAACAAGCTCGGGAACGCGCTCCAGCCAGATGCGGTGCGTCAGACCCGGCTCGGCCACCGATAGGCGTCGGCTTGCCGGTTCGCCAGCGAGGGCAGCTTCGTGCGGATGCTCTGGAGGTGCGCGCGGTCGAGCTCCACCGCGATCACGGTCTCCTCGTCAGGCGCCTGGGCGAGCACGAGACCCCAGGGGTCCACGATCAGCGATCGACCGTATGCGGGCTTGCCGCGCAACGTCTCGCCGACCTGAGCAGCTGCAGCGACGTACAGCTGGTTCTCGATCGCCCGCGCCCGCAGGAGGACGTGCCAGTGGTCCTTGCCCGTGGGCGTCGTGAAGTGCGCGGGCACCGTGACGAGCTCGGCGCCTTCGAGCGCGAGGATTCGGTACAGCTCGGGGAAGCGCACGTCGTAACACACGGTCAGTCCGAGCTTCCAGTCCTCGGCGTCGGTCACCACGGGTTGGTCTCCGGGCTCCTCCGCCTCGGACTCGCGATACACGACACCACCGACCTCGACGTCGAACAGATGGATCTTCCGGTACACCGCTGCGATCTCCCCCTCCGGATCGAAGACGACGCTCGTGTTGGAAAGCTTCTCCCGTCCGTCGCGGCGCTCCGCAATCGAGCCGCCGACGAGTGTGATTCCGTGTGATCGCGCCCACTCCGACATCGCGGCGACCGACTCGCCGCCCTCGAGGGTCTCCGCCGTCGCGTGGTACACGGCTGCATCGCCGATCGCGTTCCATTTTTCGGGCAGGACGACGACGTCCGCGCCGGTCGCCGCGGCCTCTGCGACGAGGCGCGCGGCCTTGTCGAGGTTCGCCGCTTTGTCGGCCCGGCTCGTCATCTGCACGCACGCGATGCGGATCGTGTCCGGCACGACCGCAGAATAGCCTTGGCGCCGCGCCTGCCCGGCTGGCTCCGACTTCTTCGAGGACGTTTGCGGAGAACAGGCTCCGGTCACAACAATGAGCTGATACTTCAAAAGCGAAAGCGAGGCGATCGCATGTCCTATGGTCTTCTGCTCCTGCGTGTCGTCGTCGGCGGGACAATGTTCGGTCACGGCGCCCAGAAGCTCTTCGGGTGGTTCGGCGGAGGCGGCCCGAAGGGCACCGCCGGCTTCCTCGGCCAGCTCGGGTTCCGCGCGCCGCTGGTATTCGCCGTCTTCGCGGGCCTGGCCGAAAGCGGCGGTCTTCTCCTCGCAGCCGGGTTCTTGACGCCGCTCGCCGCGCTCGGCATCTCGATCGTGATGCTGAATGCGATCAGCACGGTCCACTGGTCGAAGGGCTTCTGGAACAGCAACGGCGGTATCGAATTCCCGTTGACGCTTCTAACCGTCGCCGTAGCCGTGGCTGCAACGGGCCCGGGCCGCTTCTCCCTCGATCGCGCGGTTGGACTGGACGACAACCTCAGCGGCGTCTGGTGGGGCATCGGCGTGCTGGGAGTGGCTGCCGCCATTTCGTTCCTGACCCTCACGGTGGCGAAAAGGCGCGAGCGGCTCCAGGCCGCCGCCACCTAGGGACGCGAGACTCGTGGGGGAACCGCCGGTCCCCCCACGTCCTATCGGGGTGCCCAGATTTGAACTGGGGACCTCTCCGACCCGAACGGAGCGCGCTACCAGGCTGCGCCACACCCCGAGGCGGCACACAGAGTAGCCGCTTCCGGCGCAAATCGGTCACGTGTGGGCGGCTATGTTGTCTCTAACGACAACGGAGGCTGCGATCCAATGAACACCGTCATTCTGATCGGGAATCTGGCGAGCGACGTCGAGCTTCGCGAGTTCGGCGAAGAGAAGCGGCTGGCGACGTTCCGGCTCGCGGTCGATCGCGGCGGCAAGGACGCTGAGGCCGACTTCTTCAAGATCGCGGTCTGGGATCGGCAGGCCCAGCTCTGCGCCGACTACCTCGCCAAGGGACGGAAGATCGGTGTGGAAGGCCGGCTGAGGTACCGGACGTGGGAGGAGGAAGGTCAGAAGCGAAGCTCTGTCGAGGTCGTCGCGTATCGCGTCGAGTTCCTCTCCAGCCCTGCTCAATCAGGCGGACAGGTGGTGCCCTTCGAAGCGACCGTCGCCTGAACTCCCAGGAAGTCCTCGATCGCGCGCTCGCAGGCGTCGGGGCGCTCGCCGATCAGCAGGTGGCCGCAACCGGGAATGACACGCAGCCTTGCGCGCAGCCGGCGCGTGTACTCGAAGGCATCGTCCAGCGGGAGCTGCACGTCCTCGGCTCCCCAGAGGACGAGCACCGGACAATCGATCGACTCGAGCTCCTGGCGGGGATCGTCGGCGCGGAGC
>VAWR01000057.1:3156-49918 GCA_005885245.1 Actinomycetota bacterium
TCGTTCGAGAGGGCGACAGGATCGGCGACCGAGACGAACCCGAAGACGAGCTTCCGCAGGCGCGGGGAGCGCGCGACCCAGCCGCGATGTCTCGCCGCGATGCGGCCCGGGCGAACCGCGGTGAAGAGCGACAGGACCTGCCTACCGAAGAGATTCCCGATGCTGAGGCCGGCCGCACCGGCGAGCACGATCGCCTTCACGTCGTCGGGCCGGCGCAGCGCCAGCCGCAGCACGACCATGCCGCCGAGCGAATGGCCCACCACGGGTGCGGGCAGCATGCCCTCCCGCTCGGCGAGGAGGGCCACCCGGTCGGCGTAGGGCTCGAGTCCGGATACAGCGGGCAGAGCCGAGGAGCCACCGTGACCCGGTAGGTCTGGCACCAGCAGGCGGTGTCGCGTCGCGAGCAGCGGCGCCAGCTCGGTCCAGTTCGACGCCGCCCCGCCCAGACCGTGGACGAGTACGAGCGGAGGCCCGCTTCCGCCCACGAAATAGCGCATCCGGACGCCCTTGAGCTCGGCGGTTCGCTCCTCGAGTCCGGCGAGTTTTGCGTCCGTCACGTGGGCCGATTATTCTTGGAGCGATGATTGGATTGCGAAGGCGCCCACTGGCGGGCGCCGCAACAAGGCCGCACGGGCTTCGCCCGGGTGGCCGGGCCGGAGCGGCCCGTTGAATCCGGCACTGACATGTGGAGGCTCGTTTCTAGCCCGCTGAGCGCAAGTCGCGCCGGCGGGTTTTTTCGTGCGACAAAGAGAGGAGCGTCGATGGCAAACCACCTCACGCCCGAGGAGCTGTCCAAGGAACTCGGGATCGACCGCCAAGAGGTCATCCGCGTCTGCGTCGAAGAAGGTGTGCCGATCTACCAGGGCAAGATCGACAAGACGCTGTTCCAGGCCCAGCTCGAGGCGCTAGGTGCGTTGCAGAAGCACTAGTTACAACGTGGGGGAAACCATGTTTCCCCCACGAACCCCCTTCTTCTTGGCACGAAAAGGCTCTTGCCTTGTAGCGCTCCGGCGTGAGCGGGGTCACGCCTCCGCGCGCCCTCGGTCACTTCCCTAGAAGGTCGTTGCCTTAGGCCGATTTGCGGGCCGGGGTGCGACGACTTGCCGAACCGCTCTTCGCGGCGGTCTTCTTCTTTGAGTCCGCGGCCGGCTTTCGACCCGTCGCTTCGGCCACGCTGCGCTTCAACGCTTCCATGAGATCGACAACGGGCGCTTCCGGGACCGGCTCGGGCTTGGCGATCTCCTGCCCGTCCAGCTTCGCCTCGAGCATCTGCCGGAGGTCGCTGCGGTACTGGCTCTTGAGCTCCGACGGATCGAACTCACCGACGAGGCTGTCCATCACCTGCTGTGCAAGCTTGAGCTCTGCCGCCTTGACCTCGGTGCCCGCGACGGCCTCGTCGATCTCGGCCTGCGAGCGGACGTCCTCGGCGAGGAAGAGCGTCTCGAGCACGAGTGCTTCTCCCTTCGGGCGGATGAGGGCGAAGTACTCCGCGCCCCGGAGGACGAAGCGGCCGATTGCGCCCATCTCCGCCTGCCTCATCGCCTCGAGCAGCAGCACGTACGGCCGCCGCTGAGCCGGAGCCTGCGCCGGCGCGAGGTAATACGTCCGGTCGAGATAGACCGGATCGACCTCGTCCAGCGGAACGAAGCGCGTGATGTCGATCGAGCGGGAGTCGTCGTGCTGCGTGATCGCTTCGAGGTCCGCGTCCTCGACGACCACGAACTCTCCCTTGGCCACCTCCCAGCCCTTGACGATCTCGTCCGGACCGACCTCCCGCTCGTGCGTCGGACACCAGCGCTTCTGGCGGATCGGCGTCTTGCACTCCCGATGGAGCGTGCGGAAGCTGACATCCGACTGCTTCGCCTTCGGCGTCGTCGCGAGGGCCAGGCCGACGGGGATGTTGACCAGGCCGAAGCTGATTGATCCATTCCAGATGGTGCGCATGGGGCCGCTCCCTGTGAATTCTAGTGAGGGACCGGCCCCATTCGCCTCGCTGCGGTGCTTTTCCTCCTGTGCGACGCCCGACGAAGCCGGCAGAGGCCCGGCACTAAGCTTCGTCGGGAGGTGGCAACCGAACGCACGAGGCTGTCCGAGGAGGCCGGACCCGGGGAGAGCACACGCACGATCGCTCGGCTCTGGCTGGATGCGATCGCGCGCCGCTGGCCCGACCCCGCCTATCTCGTCCAGGAGGGTGAGAGCTGGCGGGAGGTCTCCTGGGAGGAAGCCGCCCGCACGGTCGACGAGCTCGCCCACGGCCTGCTCGCGCTGGGCATCCGCAAGGGCGACGCCTTCGCGATCCTGGCCTCGACGCGGCTGGAATGGGCCCTGTTCGACTTCGCGCTCGGCCTCATCGGCGCTGTGGGAGCGCCCGTCTACATGAACAGCTCTCCAAAGGACACGGCGTACGTCATCCGCCACTCCGAGGCGATCGGCGTGCTATGCGAGGACGACGAGCAGCGCGGCAAGCTTCGTGGAGTCGAGCTTCGGCACGTGCTGACGTTCGCCGATCTGGACGATCTACGGGCCCGTGGTCGCGCCCATGCCGTGCAACACGCGAGTGCGGTCGAGGACGCTACGGCGGCGATCTACGAAGACGACCTCTTCACCTACATCTACACGTCCGGTACGACGGGACCGCCGAAGGCCTGCATGATCACGCACCGCAACTACTACGAGATGGCGGACAAGGTGCGGCAGATCGACGACTTCACGGTGAGCGAGGACACGATGCTCCTGTACCTCCCGCTCGCGCACAACTTCGGCCGTCTCATGCACCTGCACAGCCCGCACGTCGGGTACACGCTCGCCTTCTGCCCCGACCCGTACGCCATCGCGGAAGCGCTGCCGGCGGTACGACCGACGGTGTTCCCGAGCGTGCCGCGCGTCTACGAGAAGATCCACACGGGGGTCACGGCCAAGTTCGCCGAGGCGACGGGCGTCAAGCGCAGGCTCATCGACTGGGCGCTCCGCGTGGGTGGTGAGGCGAGCCGGCTGCGCCAGGATGCGAAGCCGCTGCCGCGTGGGCTCGCGTTCCAGCACCGGCTGGCCGATCGACTCGTCTACAAGAAGGTCAAGGACCGCCTGGGCGGGCGCGTCCGGATCTGCGTCTCGGGCGGTGCGCCGCTGGCGAAGGAGATCATCGAGTTCTTCCACGCGCTGGACATCCTCATCCTCGAGGGCTACGGCCTCACCGAGTGCACGACTGCGGCGACCGTAAACCGCCCGACCCGCTTCCGGTTCGGCAGCGTCGGCCCCGCGTTGCCCGGCGTGGAGCTCCGCCTTGCAGACGACGGTGAGATCCTGATCAGAACCGACACGATCTTCGCCGGCTACTTCAAGGAGGAGGAAGCCACGCGCGAAGTCCTGCCAGGCGACGGCTGGCTTTGCTCCGGCGACCTCGGCTCGATAGATGCCGACGGCTTCCTGAGCATCACGGACCGCAAGAAGGACATCCTCGTCACCGCGGGCGGG
Organism: Actinomycetota bacterium; assembly: GCA_005885245.1. GTDB lineage: Bacteria > Actinomycetota > Thermoleophilia > Gaiellales > Gaiellaceae > 3-1-20CM-4-69-9. The sequence continues at coordinate 6,628 of VAWR01000057.1, forward strand.
AAAAACGTCGCGCCCCAGAATCTCGAGAACGCCCTCAAGACGCACCCGATCGTCTCGCAAGCGCTCGTCGTCGGTGACCGACGCCCTTACGTCGCCGCCCTCATCACGCTCGTCGAGGACGCACCGCGCGAGGACGCAGAAGCCGAGGTGCAGCGAGCCGTCGACGAAGTCAACCGGGACCTGTCGCGGTTCGAGCAGATCAAACGCTTCGCGATCCTGCCCCGCGACTTCAGCGCCGAGGAAGGGGAGGTCACCCCGACGCTCAAGCTCAAGCGCCGCGTCTGCCAGGAGCACTTCGCCGCCGAGATCGAAGGGCTCTACTCCTGACCGACGTCTTCCTCGTCCTGTCCGCGTTCCTCGCGAGCGCGGTCGAAACAGTCGAGGCGCTGACCATAGTCCTTGCCATGGGCCTCACCCGCGGCTGGCGCTCAGCGCTCACGGGCACCGCAGTAGCGAGCCTGGCGCTGGCGGCCATCGTTGCCGCTCTCGGGCCTGCCCTGACCGTGATCCCGATCGAGGTGCTGCGTCTGGTGGTGGGTGCGCTGCTGCTCGTGTTCGGCCTGCAGTGGCTCCGGAAGGCGATCCTGCGAGCGAGCGGCTGGCGGGCGATCCGGGACGAGGACGCTGTCTTCGAGCGGGAGCGCGCCGCCGCGCGGACTGCGCCACAGGAGGAGCGGGCGGGCCTCGATTGGTACGCGTTCACGATCTCGTTCAAAGGCGTCCTGCTCGAGGGGCTCGAGGTCGCCTTCATCGTCCTCACCTTCGGCACCACACAGGGCAGCATCGGACTCGCTGCGATCGGTGCGGGCGCCGCCGTCGTGCTCGTTGTGATCGCCGGCCTCGTCGTGCGCGAGCCGCTGAGCCGCGTGCCGGAGAACACGTTGGCGTTCGCAGTCGGCGTGATGCTCACGACGTTCGGCATCTTCTGGGGTGCCGAGGGCGCCGGTGTCGACTGGCCCGGCAACGACGCCTCGCTGCCGGCGGTGCTGGCGTTCGTGCTGCTGGTCTCGCTTGGGTACGTCAGCGCACTGAGACGCCGGAAGCTCGCACCGGCGTGAAGGCCTTCGCGAGATTCTGGTGGAGTGGGGATTGCCATCGGATTCGCGCTCACGGCGCTCCTCGCTGCGACATCGCTGCCGGCGTGGTGGCTGTTACCACTGGCGGTTGCCGCCGTGCTGTGGCTCTCGCTGCGGCGAGTTGCGCGCTAGAGGCCTTCGACAGCTAGATGCGCCGGCCGCCGGCGAAGTTCGACGAGTAGTACCCGCTCAGCGACGAGATCTTGACGACGTCGCCGGTATGCGGTGCGTGGATGAACTGGCCGCCGCCGATGTAGATGCCGACGTGACTCGCCCCCGTGAAGAAGACGAGATCGCCGGCCTGCAACTGGCTGATCGAGACGGGCGTGCCCATGCCGAACTGCGAGTAGGAGCTGTGCGGCAACGACACGCCGATCTGCGCGAACACGTAGGAGACGAGGCCGGAGCAGTCGAAGCCTCGCGGGCTCGAACCGCCCCAGACGTACGGAACGCCGAGATACTGCATCGCGATCCCGACCACGCCGCCGTGGACGTTCGGGGGCGCGACCGTCGAGCCCTCGGGCGTCGACGCCGAGATACCCACGCCGACAGCCGCCACGGGCTGCGCTGCCGCGAGCCGCGATTGCGCCGCAGCCGCCAGCTGTCGCTGCTGCGCCGCCTCGGCGGCCTTGATCCGGACGATCTGGCCCTTGATCGACGACAGCAGTTGCCGTCGTGAGGCGAGCTGCGCCTCGATGTGCCGTCTCTGCGCGGCCTTCTCCGCCACGACGCTGCGCTGCTCGGCGTGTGCCCGCTTCAACTCGGCCCGGTGGCGCTGGACCGCGGCCTTGAACGAGGCCACCTGCTGCACGATGCTCGCGTCCTGCTGGGAGGTCGAGTTGACCGCTTCGATCCTGTTCAGCAGGTCCTCCAAGCTCGTCGAGCCGAGGAGAACCGAGAGCGTCGAGTTGTCCTGGGTCGAGGTGTAGGCGCTCACGAGCCGGGCGGCGAGGGAGTCCTGCGCAACCTTGAGGTTCGCCTGCGTGAGCTTCAGCTGCCGGCGGTTCTCGCGCTGGTCGTTCTCGATCTTGTGGAGGCGGACGTTGGCGAGGTTGTAGGCCTCGACCGCCGCGCCCAGGCTGTTGTCGATCTGCTGGATCTGGCCGAGCACCCGCTGCGCCTGCGCGCGCTTCGCAGCCACCGTGCCCGGATCTGCGTTGGCTGCGGTGGCCGCGAGCAGGAGCGCGGCTATGCCGAGGACGAACGCCTGCGCCTGTCGTCTCCTGCCGCTAATCAATCGCTCGGAAGGTCGGGTTCGACGAGCGCACCGGAGGGGGCCGGTACGTCACAAGTGGGGCACCCTAGCAACGACTTCGGATGTCTGCAACAGCTTTCCGAGCCTAAAACTGATCATTTTCCACATGTGCCCTCAGCGCACAAAGTCGCGGGTTGCTAATGTCCCCGCCCTTGCCTTGGCGACGGGAGAGCCGCCTTGTGCTCGGGCTTGGGCTCGCGGCCGTTTTCATCCTCGGGGCCTTCCTGCCGGGGGCCCACGGGGCTGGCCGCAAGCGGGCGGCCCCTGTCGCCTCCCTGAAGCAGCGGCAGGCCGGACTGACGGCTCAGTCTCGTAGTGCCCTGCTCGACCTTTATGCCCTTGATTCACGCCTGGCCCAGGCCCGGGGGGACCTCGGCCGCCTGCGGGCCAGTGCCGAAGCCCTGCGGCTCGAACAGGAGCGAGTCAGGCGCGAGATCGCGGTCGTCGCGGGGACGCTGAGGGCCTCTCAGAGGCTCCTGGGCGACCGCCTGCGCGCCCTCTACGAGCAGGGAGAACCGAACGCCATCGCGATCCTCCTCGGCGCCGCGTCGCTCGACGATGCCGTTACACGCCTCGACGAGCTCGACCGGAGCGCTCTCCAGGGAGCACAGGCGGCGGCAGACGCGCAGGACGGCCGCGCGAAGCTCAGGGGCCTGGCCCTCGAGCTCGCCGCCCGTGCCAGGGAGGTTCAGACTCTCGAGGCGCAGGCGGCCCGGACCGCGGCCGCGGTGTCCAGCGCCCGAGCCCAGCGGGTCGCTTACCTCGCCTCGCTCGCCCGCCAGCGGCGCTTCACGGCCCGCCAGATCGCCGCCCTGGCAGTGCGGGCGCGACACGTGGTCGAGCGAGCTCAAGCAGTCCAGGTCGGAGGCGAACCGAGCGCGCCGACCATCGTGGCCGTGCCGACCACCGAGGGCGCCCGCACGCTGACCGTGACCGCAACGGGCTACTCGCTACCCGGTCACACCGCGACCGGTCTTCCCGTTGGGTTCGGGGTCGTCGCAGTCGATCCCGCTGTCATTCCTCTCGGCACGCGACTGACGATTCCGGGCTACGGCGAGGGGGTCGCCGCCGACACCGGGACAGCCGTCCAGGGCACGACGATCGACCTCTGGTTCCCGACGCTTGCGGACGCCACGGCCTGGGGCCGGCGTACGGTTACGATCACGCTTCACTAGACTTTCTCCGCCTGCGTGGGGAGGCAACGCCCAGTCATGAGTGAGCCCTTCAGAGCGGACGAGCAGACGCTGGCCGATGTCCGCGTGCTGATCGTCGACGACCACGATCTCTTCCGCAGCGGCCTCCGGAATCTGCTGGAGGACGAGGGCGTCCAGATCATCGGCGAGGCGTCCGCCGGCCAGGAGGCGCTGAACATCGTGCGCGAGGTGGCGCCGGACGTCGTCGTCATGGACCTGAACATGCCGGGCATGGGCGGCGTCGAGGCGACGCGGCACATCTCGAGCATCGCGCCACTCACGCGTGTCGTGATGTTGACGATCTCGGACCAGGACAACGACGTGATCGACGCGATCCTCGCCGGCGCATGTGGCTACCTGCTCAAGGATTCGTCGATCCAGGAGCTGATTGCGGGCATTCGCGCAGCGGCGCGCGGCGAGTCCCTCATCTCCCCGACGATCGCCTCGAAGGTCTTGCAGCGTCTTCGCGCGTCGAACACTCAGCCTGACATCGAGAGCACGATTCGCGCCGAGCTCTCGGACCGTGAGATCGAGGTCCTGAAGCTGATCGCGAACGGCAAGGACAACTCCATGATCGCCGCGGAGCTGCACATCAGTCCCAAGACGGTCAAGAACCACATTTCGAACATCCTGATGAAGCTGCAGATCGACAACCGCATCCAGGCCGCCGTCTACGCCGTCCGTAGCGGGATCGTCTAGGGGCCGGAGCGAATCTCGTCGGCGCGGAGGCGCAGCGATGCGAGCAGCTCGCGCAGCCGCGCGAGGTCACCGTCGGCCGTGGAGAGCCGCTGGCCAAGGTTGGCGAGCTCGGAATGCCGCGACTCACCCGCCTCGGCTAGCTTCGACGCCACCTCGGCGATCCGGCGCTCGAGCCGCCAGCGCTCGGCCTCCAGCGCGAGCGCCCTGGCATAGCCGGCCGTCAGAGTGTGCTCGACCGCATCGATGCTGGGAGCATCCTCGCCGACAGGCGGAGCGTCGAGAAGTGTGCGGATCTCTTCCTGAATCATCGGCAGGGCGACAGGCACTGGGCCGCTCGCACAAGTATCCCGTGAGACAGGCGGCACCACATGGGCCGCCCGGACTATCTTCCTCCGCCGGGAGGCCCATCTTCTTGACTCGACCGCTCCACCCTCGAAAAATGGATCCTGCTTGAGCCCTCGCCTCGTACCGGCGCTCTGTCTCGCCGTCGCTCTCGCCGCGCCGGCCTCGACGGCCGCGCGACCCGGGCAGCAATCGCCGCTGCAGCGCTCCCTGGCCCGAGCGCTCCGGGTGCCCCACGTCGCTCCCGCGCGCTCCGCAGGCGTCGCACTCGACCTCGACACGGGCACCGTCGTGTTCGCACAGAACGGCGCCAGGGCACTCGCTCCCGCCTCGAACGAGAAGCTGCCGCTGACGTACGCGGCGCTCGTGCGGCTCGGGCCGACGTTCAGGATCGAAACGGACGTGCTCGGAGAAGGCGAGCTCGACGGAACTGTCTGGAACGGGGCGCTCGTGCTCAAGGGCAACGGGGATCCGACCCTGTCGCGTGCGGGTCTCCGGGCGCTCGCGGCGCAGCTGAAGGCCGCAGGCATCCGCAAGGTCACCGGCGGGGTCGTCGGCGACGAGAGCTCTTACGACGCGCGTCGGGTCGTGTCCGGCTGGAAACCGAGCTTCTTCATCGACGAATCTCCGCCACTCTCCGCGCTGGTCGTCGACCGGGCCCGCGTCGGCCGTTTCGTCACGCGCGCGCCGGCGCTCGCAGCGGCCACGGCGTTTCGCGACGTCCTTCGTACTGCGGGCGTCGTCGTGGCAGGCTCCGTCCGCACCGGACGCGCCGCCGACTGGTCGGAGCCCCTGGCGTCGGTTTCCTCGCCGACCCTCGCCGCGATGCTCCGCTTCATGGACCGAGAGAGCGACAACTTCACTGCCGAGATGCTCCTGAAGCAGCTCGGGCTCAGCGAGCTCGATCGAGGCACGAGCGCGTCGGGCGCTTCGGTGATCAGCGACGTCCTTCTGGAAGCGGGCGTCCCCATGACCGGCGTGCGGATCGTCGACGGCTCGGGCCTTTCCAGGCTCGACCGCCTCACCGCGAATGCACTCGCGACCCTGCTCGAGAAAGCGTGGGCCGATCCAACCGTGCAGCCGACGTTGGCGGCGGCTCTTCCGGTCGCCGGCGTCAACGGGACGCTGGAGGACCGCCTGCGCAAGCCGCCGGCACGCGGACGCGTGATCGCAAAGACCGGGACGACCGACGAGGCCTCGTCCCTGTCGGGCTATGTCCCCGACCGGTTCGCCTTCGCCATCCTGCAGAACGGACATCCGTTGTCGTGGTGGTGGGCTCGCCGTGCCCAGGACCGCTTCGCGCAGGTGCTAGCCGCGCAGTAGCTTCACGAGGTCCTGCTCCGAGAGTTGCGGAACCTCGAGCTTGCGCGCCTTGGCGAGCTTCGAATTACCCGGCTCCTCACCGACGACCAGGCCCGTCGTCTTCCCCGAGACGGAGTTGACGACCTTCGCGCCTTTGCCCTCGAGCGCGGCTGCCGCCTCGTCGCGTGTGAAGCCCTCGAGCGTGCCGGTGATCACATAGGTCTTGCCGCTGAGCGGGCCCGCGACCGGCTTGAGCTCGTCGCCGATCTCGAACCGTAAGCCGAGCGAACGAAGCTCCTCGACGAGTTGCACGTTCGCTTCGTCGGAGAACCATTCTGCAATTGCCTCCGCGCGTTCCGGGCCGATTCCCTCGACCTCGAGGATGTCCTCCTGGCTCGCGCCCATCAGCCGGTCAACCGTCTCGAAATGGCGAGCGAGATTCTGCGCGGTCACCCAGCCGACGTCGGGGATGTTCAGGCCAAAGAGCACGCGGTGGAACGGAACCTGCTTCGAGGCCTCGATCGACTCGATCGCGTTCCCTGCGGAGATCTCGCCGTAGCCCTCGAGCTCCATCAGCTGCTCCCTCGTCAGCCTGTACAGCTCGGGAAGGGAGCGGACAAGCCCGAGATCCCAGAGACGCCGCACGGACTGCTCGCCGACGCCCTCGATGTCCGCGGCAGCCTGCACCCAGTTGATCAGCGACTCGAGTCCGCGCGAGGGACATGCCCGGTTCGGACAACGGTGCATCGCCTCGCCCTCCGGTTTGACGATCGCCGTCCCGCATAGCGGGCACTTCTTCGGCATCTTGAACGCCTTCGTCCCGGGCTCGTGCGGCAGGACCGGGCCGACGACCTGCGGGATGACGTCGCCGGCACGCTGCACGACGACGTTGTCGCCCTCGCGGATGTCCTTGCGGTTGATGTCCTCCTCGTTGTGCAGGGTCGCCTGTGAGACCGTGACGCCGCCGACCTCAACCGGTTCGAGCTGCGCCCACGGGTTGAGCGCACCCGTCCTCCCGACGCGGATGTGGATCTTGTTCAGCCTCGTCCGGGCAGTCATCGGCGCCCACTTGTAGGCGCGCGCCCAGCGCGGTCGTTCGTGCAGGGCGCCGAGTCGCCGCTGCTGGTCGAACGAGTCGACCTTGATCACGATCCCGTCGATCTCGTAGTCGAGCTCGATCCGCCGCTTCTCCCAATCGCGACACGCCGCCGCCACCGCCGCGACGGTCTCGTGCAACTCGGCGTAGGGATTGGTCCGAAAGCCGTGCCCGCGCAGCCATTGCAACGCGTCCCAGTGCCCTTCGACCGGCAGCCCGTCGCGCACGCCGAGACCGTGGATCCAGATCGACAGCGGCCTCCTCGCCGTGATGGAGGAATCCTTCTGCCGAAGCGAGCCCGCGGCCGCGTTCCGCGGGTTCGGCGTCGGCTTCTTCCCTTCGGCGACGAGCCGCTCGTTGAGCGCGTTGAAGCCGCTGAGCGGGAGGTAGACCTCGCCCCGAACCTCGAGCAGCGGCGGCGCCTCCTCTCCCCGTGCCAGCTGCATGCGCATCGAGATCGCCTTGATCGTCCTCAGGTTCGGCGTGACGTCCTCGCCACGACGCCCGTCACCCCTCGTCGCTCCGCGGACGAATGCGCCCGCTTCGTAGATCAGGTTGATCGAGAGGCCGTCGATCTTCGGCTCGGTGACATAAGCGACGTCGGTCGTGCCGAGCCGCTTGCAGACATCTGCGTGCCACTTCTCCAGGGCCTCGTCCGTCGTCACCTTCTCGAGCGAACCCATTGCGGTCGGATGCTCGATCTTCTGGAACTTGTCCGACGGCGGCGCACCGACGCGCTGTGTCGGCGAGTCCGGCGTGACGAGACCCGGGTCGGACTCTTCGAGCGCGACGAGCTCGTCGTAAAGCCGGTCGTACTCGGCGTCGGAGATCTCCGGCTCGTCCAGGACGTGGTAGCGGTAGAGGTGATAGTCGAGGACGTCCCGGAGCTCCGCGGCCCGCTTATCTGCTGTCTTAGAGGTGGCCAAACAACTCCTCGGGTGTGTCGACGAGCGCATCCGGCCGTTCGGCTTCGAGCCCCTCGCGTGCGTGGATCCCGCCCCAGGCCACAGCGATCGCGTACAAACCGGCGGCCTTCGCAGCCCTGACGTCGAACGGTGCGTCGCCGGCGTACGCGGCCTCCTCGGGACGCGCGCCGAGCCGCTCGAGGGCGAGTAGGAGCGGCTCGGGGTCAGGCTTGTGCCGCTCGGTCTCGTCGCCGCCGACGACTGTTTCGAAGAGATGCTCGATCGGGAGGCGTGCGAACGCGAGCTCCACCGTCTGCCGGCGCTTCGCGGTGACGATGCCGAGCCGGCGGCCTTCGTCCTTCAGCTGGAGGAGCACATCCTCCATCCCCGCACAGCACACGAGCTCGTCGTGCAACGGCTCGTTGTGCGCGCGGTACACCGTGACCAGCTCCTCGACACGATCGGGTGCGAGTGCGTGCATCTGGGCCTCGAGCCCGGGTCCGCCCACCGCGGCCATGAGCTGCTCGTCGGGCACCTCCGTACCGAGCACCTCTTTCGCCGCATGCCGCATCGAGGCGAGGATGATCGCGCCGGAGTCGATCACCGTGCCGTCGAGATCGAAGAGTACGACCGGAAAACGCATGGAATTGATGCTAACCAGCGCGGAGCCAGACGGACCACGGTTCGACGCTCTCCACGACGAGCGTCCCGTCGGCCCACGGATCCTGGGCGAGACAAGCGCGAACCTCCCCTTCGTCCGCCGCGTCGAAGACGAGCAACGCGTAATCCCCGTCGCCTTCGCCGACCGGACCGCCTAGGACAATCGCGCCCTGCGTCGTCAACGAATCCATGAAGGCGGCGTGCTCGGTCCAGCCCAGTTGCTCGCGCCGGCGACGGGTGTGATCCCAGCGTGGACCCGCGACGTGCCTGACGAGAAAGTAGTCGGCCACCGTCTCAGTAGTCCACTCGTTCGAGATACAGGCCCCACGCCGGAGCGGTCGAGCCCGCCTCGGCTCGCATGCGCCCGTCGAGCAGCGGCTCGATTCGCTCCGGCGGCAGCTCGAGCATCGTCCCGACGAGTGTACGCACCATGTGCCGGAGGAAGCTGTCGGCTGTGATCTCGAATTCCAGCGCCTCGCCACGGCGATGCCATTCGGCGCCGGAGACGTTGCGCACGAACACATCGTGCTGTGTCTCGGTCGGCGTGAAGGCTCGAAAGTCGTGCTCGCCGACGAGCAGAGCGGCCGCGGCCGAGAGGCGCTCTTCGTCGACTCGGCGCGGGTACCACCAGGCGCGCCGGGCCTCGAACGGCGACGGCTCCGGTCTGCGCCAGATGCGGTAGCGGTAGCTGCGGGCCCGGGCGGAGTGACGCGCGTGAAAGTCGGACGCGCTCTCTGCAGCGGCGATCACCGAGACGTCGTCCGGCAGCGAAGCGTTGATCGCCTCGGCCGCGCGCTCGACTGGCGGTCCACCTTCAGCGTCGACGCTCACGACGTTGCCGAGCGCGTGCACGCCGGCATCGGTCCGCCCTGCGACGGCGAGCGAGTCCACCGTGCGAAAGACCGAGCCGAGCGCCCCGTGCAAGACGCCCTCGACTGTCCGCAAGCGCGGCTGCGCCGCCCAGCCGTGGAACTCTGTGCCGTCGTACTCGAGCGTTAGCTTCAACCGCACGTCAGGGTCTCCTGACCCTATTTGTCAGGTTTGCCTTATGTTCTACTTTCTTGCGTTTGATCTGATACACTCTAGTCAATGACCGATCGCGAAGCCTTCCTGCTGCAACGAGTTCAGCCGGCTATGGTCGGGCTCATCGACGGGTCGCTGTCGACCCTGGCGCCGATCTTCTCCGTCGCGGTCGTCACCCACAAGCCGCACTACGCGTTCATTGCGGGCCTTGCGACCGCCTTCGGGGCCGGCATCTCGATGGCCTTCTCGGAAGGCCTCTCCGACACCGGCGAGCTGACCGGACGAGGCAATCCGCTCGTGCGCGGCGGCATCACCGGTGCCGGCACATTCCTGGGTGGCATCCTGCACACGCTGCCGTTTCTGATTCCCCACTACCTCGTCGCGCTGTACGTCGCGATTGCGGTCGTCGCCCTCGAGCTCCTGATCCTCGCCTGGCTCCGCTGGAAGTTCTTCCGCGTCGGATTCGTTCGCGCGCTCGCGTCCGTCACCCTCGGCGGCATCATCATCGCCGCGGTCAGCGCGGCGCTCGGTTCCGCGGGCTGACCCGGAGCGTCAGGCCTTCCAGGCCGGTGACCTCGACCTCGTCGCCGGGGACGAGCTCCTCCTCGGACCGCGCCTTCCACAGCTCACCGGCAACGCGGACGTGCGTGGGCGTGCTCACGACCGCCGCCTGGCCGATGAGCGCCTCCCCGCCGGTCACAGCCCGGCGCCGGCGGGACCACCGGAGCAGGATGAGCGATTCGGCGACGTCGAGGAAGCCTCCCGCCGCGACGGCGACGATCCCCCAAGGCGACGGGAGGACGAAGATCGCCAGCAGGATCGCTCCGAGGAGGAGCATCCCGCCGTTCCCGTGCTACGACGCGGCCGTCGTCACCGGCGCCGCGCCCGCCGGCTGGTAATCGACGAGCTCGAGATAGACCATCTCGGCTGCATCGCCGAGGCGCGGCCCGAGCTTGACGATGCGCGTGTAGCCGCCGGGCCGGTCTGCGAAGCGGGGCGCCACGTCTGAGAACAGCTGATGCACGACAAACTGCGAGCGCAGCTCGGCGAGCGCGAGCCTCCGGGCGTGGAGGTCACCGCGCTTGCCGAGCGTGATCATCTGCTCTGCGAACGGCTTGACCGCCTTGGCCTTGGCCTCGGTGGTCTTGATCCTGCCGTGCTCGATCAGGGCGCCCGCCAGGTTCGAGTACAGGGCCTTGCGGTGCGCCGAGTCGCGCCCGAGCTTCTTGCCTGCGCGACGGTGACGCATCGTTAGATGTTGTTCCCGCCCTCGTCGCCGCGCAGCGTGAGGCCGTGGGCAGACAGCGTCTCCTTGACCTCCTCGACCGACTTCTTCCCGAAGTTGGGGATCGCCGCGAGCTCGCTCTCGGTCTTGACGACGAGATCGCCGATCGTCTCGATGCCGACGCGCTTGAGGCAGTTGTACGAGCGCACGCCGAGCTCGAGCTCCTCGATCGGGAAGTTCTCCATCCCGTGCGCGAGCGGCATCTCTGGCTGTGCGCCGTCACCGGCAGCGGCCGCAGCCTCGCCGAAGCCCTCGATGCGATCGAGGTCCGTGAAGATGGCGAGCTGGCGGATCAGGATCTCGGAGGCCTGGGCGATCGCGTCCTTCGGGCTGATCGAGCCGTCGGTCGTGACGTCGAGGCGCAGCTTGTCGTAGTCGGTTCGCTGCCCGACGCGGGCAGCCTCGACGTCATACGCCACACGCCGGACCGGCGAGAAGATCGAGTCGATCGGAATGACGCCGATCGTGTGCTCCGGCCCGCGGTTGAGCTCCGCCGGAACGTAACCGCGGCCGCGGCCGATCGTCAGCGTCATCTCGAGCTTGCCCTTCTCAGAGAGGTGGGCGAGCTCCAGATCCGAGTTGAGGATCTCGAGCTCCGCCGGCGCTTCGATGTCCGAGGCCTTGACGGTGCCAGCGCCCCGCTTGGCGACGTGCACCTCGATCTCCGGTGAGTCCCCGTACAGGCGGCAGACGAGGTTCTTGAGGTTGAGGATGATGTCCGTGACGTCCTCGCGGACGCCGGTCAGCGTCGTGAACTCGTGGGAGATCCCCTCGATCTTCACCGAGGTGACCGCCGCACCCTCCAGCGAGGAGAGCAGAACGCGACGCAGGGAGTTGCCGAAGGTGTAGCCAAAGCCGCGGTCGAGCGGCTCGATCTCGAAGACACCGCGCTGCTCGTCCAGCTCTTCGTGGACGATCTTCGGGATCTGGAATTCCATCAAGCTTGTGCGTGTTGCCAAGGTGTTCCTTTCTACTTCGAGTAGAGCTCGACGATGAGTGATTCCTGAACCGGCGTGTCGATCTCGTCACGCGCCGGCCACTTGAGGATCTTTCCGGTCAGCCCATCGTGGTCGGCCTGCAACCACGGCGCCACCGAGGCGGTCAGATCGGTCGCATCCCGGATCACCTGCTCGGCGGACGAGCCCGCCGCGACGGTGATGATGTCGTCCGGCTTGACCTGGTAGCTCGGGATGTTGACCCGGCGACCGTTCACCTGGAAGTGGCCGTGTCGGACGAGCTGGCGCGCCTGGGCGCGCGAGACCGCGAACCCGAGGCGGTAGACGACGTTGTCGAGGCGGGTTTCGAGCATCTGCAGGAGGGTCTCACCCGTGACGCCGGTGCCCTTGGCCGCCTTGCTGTAGTAGGTGCGGAACTGCTTCTCGAGCAGGCCGTAGTAGCGGCGCGCCTTCTGCTTCTCGCGCAACTGCAGCAGGTACTCGGACTGCTTGATGCGACCGCGCCCGTGCTCGCCCGGTGGATACGAGCGGCGCTCGATCGCGCACTTCTCTGTCAGGCAGCGCTCGCCCTTGAGGAAGAGCTTCATGCCCTCGCGCCGGCACTGCTTGCACTTTGGTGAACGGTCTCGGGCCATTAAACCCGCCGCCTTTTCCGTGGACGTACACCGTTGTGCGCCTGCGGCGTCACGTCCTTCACCCCGAGGATCTCGAGGCCGGCGGCCTGAAGAGAACGGATTGCCGTCTCTCGTCCGGACCCTGGGCCCTTGACGAAAACCTCGACCTTCTGGAGGCCGTGCTCCATGCCCTTGCGCGCGCAGGAGTCGGCGGTGACCTGCGCGGCGAACGGCGTCGACTTGCGAGAGCCCTTGAAGCCGGCCGAGCCGGCGGATTCCCACGCAATCACGTTGCCCTCCTTGTCGGTGAGGGCCACGATCGTGTTGTTGAACGACGTCTTGATGTGCGCCTGGCCGATTGCGATGTTCTTACGGACGCGCCGACGCGTGCGGCCCCGGGCCGCTGTCTTGCGAGGAGGCGCCATTAGCGGTCACCTTTCGTGGCACGCGTGCTCTGCGGCCGCGAAAACCAAGCCAGGGAAGGACGCAGGGAGCGTTCGTAGCCGGAGGCTACGGGCGCGACTGAGGACGCCCCCTGGCGCAGGTTTGCAGCGCCCCGCAGAGTGCGCGGGACGCGGAAGGTGGCCGCAGGCATCAAGTCTTCGCCGTCGCCTTCTTGCCGCGGCTCACCGTCTTCGCCGGGCCCTTGCGGGTTCGCGCGTTCGTCCGCGTACGCTGGCCGTTCACAGGTAGGCCGCGACGGTGGCGGATGCCGCGGTACGCGCCGATCTCGCCGAGGCGCTTGATCGCCTGCGAGCGGTCGCGGCGCAGGTCACCCTCGACCTGGAGGTTCTCGTCGATGTACTGACGCAGCTTCGTGACCTCTGCGTCGGTGAGATCGCGGATCTTGGTGTCGGGATTGAGTCCCAGCGCGACGGCAACCTTGCGTGCCGTGGGCTGGCCGATCCCGTAGATGTAGGTCAGCCCGATCTCGAGCCGCTTCTGGTTCGGGAGGTTGACGCCTGCGATTCTTGCCATTCTCTGGTCCTAACCTTGTCTTTGCTTGTGTCGGGGGTTGGTGCAGATGACCATGGTCTTACCGTGCCGCTTGATTACGCGGCAGCGCTCGCACATGGGCTTGACGGATGCTCTGACTTTCATCGGTGTCCTATCGGTGTCTGTAGGTGATGCGGCCGCGCGTGAGGTCGTATGGAGAGAGTTCGACCTTCACCTTGTCCCCGGGCAGGATGCGGATGTAGTGCTTGCGCATCTTTCCGGAGATCGTGGCGAGCACCGAATGCCCCCCATCGAGCTGCACCCGAAACATCGTGCTCGGGAGCGCTTCGGTGATCTCTCCTTCCATCTCGATCTTCTCTTCTTTGCCTGCCATCGCCTTTCTTGTTGTCTGCGCGCAAAAACACGGCGGGGCGGCCCGCCGCGAACCGATTATGGTACCAAACCGGCCTTTTCTCGGGATTTCGCCGCGGTGAGGATCCGCGGCGGGCCCTCCTCGGCCACCGCGACCGTGTGCTCGAAATGAACGGCCATGGAGCCGTCGGCGGTCGAGATCGACCAGTCATCGTCGTGAAGGTAGACATCCGGGCCGCCGGCGGTGATCATCGGCTCGATCGCGAGGGTCATCCCGGCCTGGAGCCGGGCGCCCCGCCCGGCGTCGCCGAAGTTGGGGATCTGTGGCTCTTCGTGGTAGGAGCGCCCGACGCCGTGCCCGACGAGCGAGCGCACGACCGAGAAGCCGGCGCCCTCGACGACGGCCTGGACAGCATGGGAGATGTCACCGACCCGGTTGCCCGCCCGTGCCTGGGCGATGCCGGCTGCCAGGGCCTCTTTGCCGACGTCGAGCAGCCGCTGGACCTCCGGCTCGACCGCGCCGATGCGGAAGGTGTAGGCGCTGTCTGCCACGAGACCATCCAGGGTGACCCCGACGTCCACGGAGATCAGATCGCCGTCCTCCACGCGATGCTTGCCGGGAATACCGTGGACGACCATCGCATTTGGCGAGATGCAGGTCGCAGCCGGGAAGCCGCGGTAGCCCTTCGAGGTGGGCACGCCACCCTGCTCCCGGATGAACTCCTCCGCGAGCCGGTCGAGCTCGGCGGTCGTGATCCCGGGCTGGGCGTGTTCGCCGAGTAGCGCGATCGTGCCGGCGACGACCTCGCCGGCGCGAGCCATGCCCTCGATCTCCTGAGCTGACTTTCTGACGATCAAACCGCGGGCACCTGTTCCAACGCTTGCTGAATGTCGGCGAAGACCCGATTCTCGCTGCGCTCCGCTCGAATCGGAACGAGGTTGCCGCGCGTCCGGTAGTACTCGATCAGCGGCTCTGTTTCACGGTGGTAGTTGTCGAGCCGCCGCTGGATCGCCTCATCGGTGTCGTCGGCGCGACCCTCCACTTCGGCGCGCCTTCGCAGTCGTTCGAACGCGACCTCGTCCGGGATCTGGAGCGCGAATGCAACGCTGAAGTTTCGCCCGATGTCCGCGAACATCGAATCGAGTGCTTCGGCCTGGACCGTCGTGCGCGGAAAGCCGTCGAGGACGAACCCCGATTCTGTGTCGGGTTGCTCGAGCCGGTTGCGGATCAGCTCGATCATCAGGTCGTCGGAGACGAGGTCGCCGCGATCGTAGACTTCCTTCACCCGGCGGCCGAGGTCGGTGTTGGCACTCATCTCCGCACGCAGGATCTCGCCGCTGGCGATGTGTGGGATCCCGTATTCCTCGGAGATCCTCTTCGCCTGCGTCCCCTTGCCGGCCCCTTGGGGACCGAGAAGCAGAACGTTCAGCGGCACTATTTGAGAAAGCCCTCGTAGCTGCGCATCATCATCTGCGACTCCATCTGGCGCATCGTGTCGAGCGCGACGCCGACGACGATGAGGACGGACGTGCCGCCGAGAGCGCGGGAGGTCGCCTGCGAGAAGCCGCCGTACTTGATGAAGATGCTCGGGAGGACGGCGATCGCCGCGAGATAGAGCGCCCCGGGAAGCGTCAGGCGAGTGAGCACGCGGTCGAGATACTGCGCAGTCGGCGCGCCCGGTCTGATGCCCGGGATGTAGCCGCCGTACTTGCGCAGGTTGTCCGCCTGGTCGACCGGGTTGAATTGGACCGCCGTGTAGAAGTAGGTGAAGACGATGATCAGCACTCCCTCGAGCCCGATGTAGAGCAGCGACCCATAGGAGAAATGCGCATTGATCCAGCCCTGACTCGCGGGGAAGAACTGCGCGATCGTCGGCGGGAACGCCATCACCGCGGCGGCGAAGATGACCGGGATCACGCCGGCCATGTTCACTCGTAACGGCATGTAGGTCGATCCCCCGGCGGTTTGTCGCCGGCCCACCATCCGTTTCGCATACTGGATCGGAATGCGCCGCTGGCCTTCCTGGATGTAGACCACCGCGGCGACGATCGCGATTGCCACGAGCGGGAAGAACAGCCGCTCCATCGTGCCGCCGTTGTACCAGGCGGCGATTCCGGTCGGCGCGGACGAGAGGATCGAGCCGAAGATCAGCAGCGAGATGCCGTTGCCGACGCCGCGCTTGGTGATCAGCTCGCCCATCCACATCAGGAGCGTCGTCCCCGCGGTCAGCGTGACGACGATCAGGACGATTCGGCCGGTGTTCGCGTTGAGACTCCCGGAGCGCTTGAACAGATACGCGTAGCCGGTCGACTGGGCAGCCGCGAGGCCGACGGTCAGATAGCGCGTGTACTGGTTGATCTTCGCGTAGCCGGACTCGCCCTCCTTCTGCAGCTGCTCGAGCTTCGGCACGACGACGGTCATGAGCTGCAAGATGATGGACGCGGTGACGTAGGGCATGATCCCGAGCGCGAACAGCGCGAACTGGGACAGGGCGCCCCCCGAGAAGATGTTCAGCAGGCCGAGAATCGTGCCGCCCCGCGAATTGAAGTAGTCCTTGATCGTCTGCGAGTCGACGCCCGGCGCGGGAATCCACGAGCCGAGGCGGTAGAGCGCGAGGATCATGAACGTGAAGAGAACGCGCTTCCGTAGCTCCGGCACGCGCCACGCGTTGGCGAGCCAGGAGAACATCTAACGCTCCTCGGGTGCGGGCTCTTCGACCTGCTCGGGCTCCGCGTCGGGCGCGGCCTCAGCCTCGGGAACCTCGGGAGCCTCGGGCTCCGACGCTGCCGGCTTCGGCCTCTTCTGCTTCTGCTTCTTCGGCTTTGGCTCCTTCAGCAGGGAGATGGTGCCGCCCGCCTGCTCGACCTTCTCCCGAGCGGTCGCCGAGATGGCGTGCACGCGGATCGTCAGCTTCTTCTTCAGCTCGCCGTTCCCGAGCAGCTTCACGTCTGTCTTGGTGTCCTTCACCAGACCCTTCTCGACGAGCGCCTCGGGCGTGACCTCGGCGCCGTCGTCGAACAGATCGAGCGAGCCGACGTTGACCGGCGCAGTGGAGGTTCTGAAGGGACCGATCGGCATCGCGTCCTTCGATGTGGCCCCGCGCTGCTTGCCCACGCGCATGTAGATCGGCATCTGGCCGCCCTCGAACCCCGCGCGCATCTTGTGCGAGCCGGAACGGGACTTCTGGCCCTTGATCCCGCGGCCGGAATAGCGGCCCTTGCCCGAGCCCAGTCCGCGGCCGACGCGCTTGCGCGCCTTCTGGCTCTGCGCGGGCTTGAGAGAAGAGAGGTTGAGCTTCTTAGCCATTGTCGACCTTGACCAGGTGTCGGACCTTCCGAAGCATGCCTGCGAGCACGGGCCCGTCGTCGTGCTCGACGGACTTGCCGATCCTGCCCAACCCGAGCGCACGGAGCGTTCCGCGGTGCTTCTCGCTCTGGCCGATCTGGCTCCGAACCTGAGTGACCCGTACTTTCGCCATCGTCTCCGACTTAGTGGCTCTGAGCCACTAACTCCCTTCTCCCGTTTCGACCGGGGCGGACGGCTCAATGGGGGCTTGTGGCTCTGAGCCACTAACTCCCGCCTCGTCCTCGGGCGGCGGCTTGTACGGCAGCACCTGGGAGACCGTGAGGCCGCGCATCTTCGCGACCTCGTCGGGACGACGGAGACGCTTGAGGCCGTTGACCGTCGCCTTGGCCATGTTGATCGGGTTCGTGGTCCCGAGGCTCTTCGCGAGGATGTCGCGGATGCCGGCGAGCTCGAGCACGGCACGCACGCCGCCGCCCGCGATCACGCCGGTGCCCTCGCTCGCGGGCCGCAGGAGCACGCGCGCGGCGTCCGAGCGGCCGAGGATCTCGTGCGTGATCGTGGAGCCGTGCTTGGGCACGGTGAACAGGTTCTTCTTCGCGTCGTCGACGGCCTTCGTGATCGCGAGCGGAACCTCGCGCGCCTTCCCGTAGCCGACACCGACGCGATCGACCTCGTCGCCGATCACGACGAGAGCCGTGAACGAGAAGCGCCGGCCGCCCTTGACGACCTTCGCGACTCGGTTGATCTCGACCACGCGTTCCTTGAGCTCGCGGGTCTCCTCGCGTTCGATCACCTGACGCTCCACCGGTGTGAATTCAGGCCTTGTGCTCACTTAGAACTTCAGTCCTCCTTCGCGCGCAGCCTCGGCGAGCGCCTTCACGCGTCCGTGGTACAGGTAGCCGCCGCGGTCGAAAACCGCGGCCTCGATTTCCGCCTTCTTCGCGCTGTCGGCGAGCAACTTGCCCACCTCGGCCGCCTGCGCAGTCTTGTTTCCCTTGAAGGACTTCTTCACCTGGAGCCAGCTGGCGGACGCAAGCGTCCGGCCCGAGGCGTCGTCGACGAGCTGGCCGACAATGCCCCGGTTCGAGCGCGTGACGACGAGGCGTGGGCGCTCTGCCGTGCCGGCAACCTTGCCGCGCACGCGCTTGTGGCGTCGCAGTCGCGCCTCTCTGACCGTCAGAGTTGCCATCAGGCGCGCTTCCCGACCTTCCGGCGGACGTACTCGCCGGTGTAGCGGATGCCCTTGCCCTTGTACGGCTCGGGCGGGCGAACCTTCCGAATCTCGGCCGCGGTCTGTCCGACCTGCTGCTTGTCGACGCCCTTGACCACGATTTCTGTCGGAGTCGGAACCTCGAAGCTGATTCCCTGCCGCGCCTTGAGCACGACGGGATGCGAGTAACCGACGTCGAGGCGGAGGTCGGCGCCCTGAAGCGCCGCGCGGTAGCCGACGCCCTGAAGCTCGAGCCGTTTCTCGAAGCCCTTGGTGACGCCCTCGACCATGTTGGCGATCAAGGTCCGTGTCAGGCCGTGCAGGGCGCGATCCTCGCCGCGTTCGGTCGGCCGGCTGACGGTGATCACGCTCTCGGCTTGCTCGATCTTCATGCGCGCCGGGACCTCTTGCGTAAGCTCGCCGAGAGGCCCGTTGACCATGACGCGGCCGGGCAGAAGCGACACGTTCACGCCGCTGGGCAATTCGATGGGCTGTCTACCGATTCGACTCATCTCGCTACCAGATGAAGCACACGACCTCGCCGCCGATGCCTTTCTCCTCGGCCGTGCGGGAGGTGATCAGTCCGGTCGAAGTCGACAGGATCGCCACGCCCATTCCGCCGAGCACGCGCGGCAGACGATCCTTGCCCGCGTAGACACGGCGACCGGGCTTCGACACCCGCTTGAGGTCGGTGATGATCCTCTCGCGGCTCCGGCCGTACTTCAGCTGGATGACCAGGGTATCGAAGCTCTCGCCCTTCTTGACGTGGAAATCGGAGATGTAGCCCTCCTCCTTGAGGATGCGCGCGATGCCCTCCTTGAGACGCGATGTGGGCATCTCGGCGCTCTCGTGCAGCGCCTTGTTGGCGTTGCGGATGCGGGCGAGCATGTCGGCGACTGGATCGGTAAGCACGGTTACCAGCTCGATTTGGTCATGCCGGGGATCACGCCCTGGTGTGCGAGGTCCCGCAGGCAGATCCGGCACAGGCCGAACTTGCGGAACACGGCTCGCGGGCGTCCACAGCGGTTGCACCGTGAATAGTTCCGCACACGGAACTTCTGCGGCCGCTGCTGCTTGATCCGGAGTGATGTCTTGGCCACTACTGCTGCTCCCTTCCGTCCTCGGCGAAGGGCATGCCGAGCCCGCGCAGGAGCGCCAGCCCGTGCTCGTCCGTCTTCGCAGAGGTCGTGATCGCGACGTCGAGGCCGCGAACCTGCTGGATGTCGTCGTAGTTGATCTCAGGGAAGATGATCTGCTCGCGGATGCCGAGCGAATAGTTCCCGCGCCCGTCGAACGCTCGCGGGCTCAGTCCGCGAAAGTCGCGGATTCGGGGTAGAGCAATCGCGATCAGCCTGTCGAGGAACTCGTACATCCGAGCGCCGCGCAGCGTCACGCGCGCGCCGATCGGCATGCCCTCGCGGATCTTGAACTGCGCGATGGACTTCCGCGCCCGCCGCACCTGCGCCCGCTGGCCGGCGATGATCGTCAGCTCCTCCAGCGCAGAGTCCAGCTGCTTGGCGTCGGTCTTCGCCTCGCCGACGCCCATGTTCAGCGTGATCTTCTCGATGCGCGGAACCTCCATCGTCGAGGACAGGTCGAGCTCGTTCTTCAGGTTTCCGCGCAGCTCTTGCTCGTAAAGCGTCTTCAGGCGCGGCGCGTAGGACGCGCGCGCAGCTTCCTTGCGGACTTCTCTGACCCGCGTTGTGCTCATAGGTCACCTCTCGTGCCGATCGTGCGCGCCAGCCGCGAAACGCCCGTCTCGGAATGGCGCTCGCGCCTACAGCGCTCACGAGAGGGCGCGTAGCCGGAGGCTACGGGCCCGACTGAGGACGCCCCGAGACGGAGCGTTGCAGCGCCCTGGCGCGTGCGAGCGGTGCGGGAGGGGGCCGTCACTACCGGTCGATCTCCTCGCCGCAGTCCTGGCGTTTACAGACACGCACCTTGACCTGCTGGCCGTGCGATTCCTTGTCCTTCATCCCGACTCTCGTCGGCCTGTTGCACACGGGACAGACGACCATGACGTTCCCCACATGCAGGGGCGACGGCTTCTCGATCACGCCACCCGGCGTCATGCCCGCCGCTCCCATCCGGCTCGTGTTCTGGATCGGCCGCGGCTTCGTGTGCCGCTTGGCAATGTTGAGGTTCTCAACGATGACCTTCCGGTCCTTCGGGCGTGAGTCGATGACCCGGCCCTGCTTGCCGCGGTCCTTGCCGCTGAGAACATGGACGAGATCTCCCTTGCGGATGCGCATTGTGTGCGCCACTAGAGAACCTCCGGTGCCAGCGAGACGATCTTCATGAAGTTCTTCTCACGCAGCTCCCTGGCGACGGGCCCGAAGATGCGCGTCCCTCGCGGGTTCCGCTGCGCGTCGATGATCACCGCGGCGTTCTCATCGAAGGCGATGGTCGTCCCATCGTCGCGGCCGAACGGCTTCCGTGTGCGGACGACCACGGCCTGCACGACCTCGCCCTTCTTGACGGCGCCCTGGGGAGCCGCCTGCTTGACCGTACCGACGATGATGTCGCCGACCCGGGCGTAGCGACGACCCGTGCCGCCCTTGACGCGGATGCACAGGAGCTCGCGCGCGCCGGTGTTATCGGCCACTCGCAGTCTCGACTCCTGTTGGATCACAGGCGTCCCTCCTTCCAGATCGTGCTCTCTGGCCGCGAAAAGCAAGCCATGCAAGGACGCAGGGAGCGCGCGTAGCCGTAGGCTACGGGCGCGACTGAGGACGCGGCAGGGCGCCGCTTTGCAGCGCGCCAGAGAGTGCGAGATGGGAGGAGGGCCGCCGTCATTACCTTGCGGCCTCTACTACTTCGACGAGCCGCCAGTGCTTGGACTTCGAGACCGGTCGCGTTTCGACGATCCGAACGACGTCGCCGACGTTGGCGGCGTTCTGCTCGTCGTGCGCATGGAACTTCACGCTGTGGCGGACAACCTTCTTGTAGCGCCGGTGCGACTTGATCGTGTCGACCTTGACGACGATCGTCTTGTCCATCGCGCTCGAGACGACGACGCCGCGGCGCTCCTGGCGCCGACCGCGCTCAGAGTCGGCCTTGGGCAGGCGGGTGATCGGCTTGCGCTCGGCGGGGCGCTCGCGTCGCGTCTTGGGACGCTGACGGCGCTCCGCACGCGGCACGTGCTTGCGCTTCTTCTTCGGCTGGGAGACGGCGGGCGGCTCCGCCTCGGCCGCAGGAGCCTCCTCGGCTTCGGTCGCAGGCGGCTCCTTGACCGCCTCGGCGGGCATCTCGGGAGCAGGCTCTTCCGCAGCCGCCTCCGCGACGGGCTCGGGTGCAGGCTCGTCAGCCGGGGCTTCCTGGGCCGGAGTCTCTTCTGGCATGGGCTCTTCCGCCACCGGTGCCTCGGCGACCGGCTCGACTTCGGCGACAGGCTCCTCGACCGGCGCCTCGGCGACCGGTTCCGGAACCACTTCCTCGACGGGAGTCTCGGCAGCCTCTTCCTCGACCAGAGGCGTCTCCTCGACCTTCTTCTTCGGAGCAGCCTTCTTCGCCGCCGGCTGCTTCGCGGCGGTCTCCTTCTTGGCTGCCGGTTCCTTCTTCGCGGCCGGCTTGCGCTTCGGCTTTTCTTCGGCCACGGTCTCGGGAGCCTCCTCGTCCTTCTTCTTGCGCGTCGTCTTCTTCTCGTCAGCCATCAGTTTGTCGTCAGCCTTCCTTCGCGCTCGTGGCGCACGGTGAGGATGCGCGCGATCTCGCGCTTGGCGAGCTTCAACCGCGCGCTGTTCTCCAGCGCGCCGGTCGCCGATTGGAAGCGCAGGTTGAACAGCTCCTGGCGCCGATCGTGCAATGCGTTCTCCAGTTCCTCGTCGGTCATGTCCCTCAGGTCTCTAGCTCTCAAAGAGATCAGCCTCTCGTTTCACGAACTTGGTCTTGACGGAGAGCTTCGTCCCGGCAAGTCGAAGCGCCTCCTGCGCAAGCGGCTCGGGGACGCCGGCGAGCTCGAACATCACACGGCCCGGCTTGACGACCGCCACCCAGTGTTCGGGTGACCCTTTGCCGGAGCCCATGCGCGTCTCGGCCGGCTTCTGCGTGGTCGGCTTGTCCGGGAAGACGTTGATCCACACCTTCCCGCCGCGCTTGATCTTGCGGGTCATCGCGATTCGCGCAGCCTCGATCTCGCGGTTCGTTACCCAGCCTGTTTGCAGGGCCTTGAGCCCGAAGTCCCCGAACTGCACGGAGGTCTGGCCCTTGGCGTACCCGCGGCGGCGGCCGCGCTGGTGCTTGCGGAACTTCGTCTTCTTCGGGAGAAGCATCAGCTATCAGCCTTTTCCTGCTTGGTTGGATCCTCGGTCTGCTGCTTCGGAGTGGTGCTGTCGGGCGCGTCGGCAACGGGCGCCGGAGTCGTCTCGACCTGCGGCGCATCGGTCTCTGTCGGGGGACCCTCCCGGTTCCCCCGAACCCCCTCCACTGGTCCACTCTCGCGGACGGGTGGCTGCGCCGCCTGCTCCCGCCCCTCGGCCGAGGTCGCGGTCTCGTCGGTGCGCGGCCGCTCCACGTTGTCCTGCTGGCCGGCACGGTTTCGCGGTGCTGACCTACCACGGCCTTGTCCACGGCCCTGGCCGCCGCCGCGGCCCTGTCCACTGCGCTTCCGACCCGGACGCACCGGGCCGAGGCCCTCGCGATCGCGCTGCCTGTCGCGACCGCCCTCGCGCGACGCACCGAGTCCTTCGACGTTCGCGCGTCGGCGTCGAGCCTGATCCTGCTCCCCGAGCCGCACGTCCTTCTCGGTGTCGAGACCGCCGTAACCCTCCGGCATGATCTCGCCCTTGTTGATCCAGACCTTGACGCCGATCCGGCCGAAGGTCGTCTTGGCCTCGACGAACCCGTAGTCGATGTCCGCACGAATCGTATGCAGCGGTACGCGACCTTCCGAATAAGCCTCGGACCGGCTCATCTCGGTGCCGCCCAGACGGCCGCCGCACTGGATGCGGACACCCTTGGCGCCGGAGCGGATTCCAGACGCCAGCGCGCGCTTCATCGCGCGCCGGAAGCTGACCCGGTTCTGCAGCTGCTCGGCGATCGATTGCGCGACGAGCTTGGCGTCGAGCTCAGGCCGCTTGATCTCATTGATGTTGATGTGGACGTTCTTCTTGGTGATCGCGTGCAGCTCTTTGCGAAGCGCGTCGACCTCGACGCCCGACTTTCCGATCACGATGCCCGGCCGTGCGGTGTAGATGTCGACGGTGATCCGCTGCTTGTCCTTGCGGATGAGGATGTCGGACAGGCCCGCATGCGCAAGCTTGTTCGTGATGTGGTCCCGGATCTTGATGTCCTCGATTAGGTAGCCCGGGAACTCCTTCTTGCCCGTGTACCAGTTGGACTTCCAGTCGTGGATGACGCCGACGCGCATCCCGCCGGGATGGACTTTTTGACCCATTAGTTCGCCGTCTCCTTCTTCCTTGCGGGACGCTTCGACGCGGTCTTCTTCTTCGAGGCCTCCGCGGTCTTCTTCCTCGTGGATGCGCGGCTCGGCTTCGGCGCCTCCTCGACGGCCTGAGCCGCGGACTGCTGCTCGACGGCCGGCGCATCGTATGGAAGCTCTGCCAGAAGCACCGTGATGTGGCAGGTGCGCTTGCGGATGCGGGCCACCCGGCCACGCGCGCGGGCGCGCCAGCGCTTCATCACCGGGCCGCTGTCTGCATATGCGGCCTTGACGTACAGCCTTTCCTCGGCGATGCCGTGGTTGGACTCGGCATTGGAGACCGCCGAGTGCAAGACTTTCTGCAGCACCTGGGCTGCCTCTCGCGACGTGAACGCGAGCACTGCCCGGGCCTCGGGCACGCTGCGGCCGCGGATGTGCTCCGCGACCAAACGGGCCTTGCGCGGCGACATGCGCACGTACTTCGCTTCCGCGCGCACTTCGCGTGGTGTCTCCGTGGTGCTCATCGGCAGGCCTCTCGCCGATGAGCGGGGGAAGGGGCGACGGGGGAAACCGGGAGGACGCTCACGTTCTCTTCTTCACCTCGGTCTTGCGGTCCCCGGAATGCCCGCGGAAGGTGCGCGTCGGCGCGAACTCGCCGAGCTTGTGACCGACCATCTGCTCCGAGATGAACACCGGCACGTGCTTGCGGCCGTCATGGACCGCGATCGTGTGCCCGACCATGTCCGGGAAGACGGTGGAGGTGCGCGACCAGGTGCGGATCATCCGCTTCTCGTTTCGTTCGTTCATCGCCTCAATGCGGCTCATCAACCGCTCCTCGACGAAAGGCCCCTTCTTTGAACTTCTGCTCATCTGCCTCTCCTCAATTCACCCGAGCGAAGCGACGGGTCAAACTTCTCCACGATGAAAATGCGCAGCATTTTCATCGTTTTTCCTTACCTCGTCTCCGCGAGCGGACGATCAAACGGTTGGATTCCTTGTGCTTCCGGCGCGTGCGCTTGCCGAGCGTCGGCACGCCCCAGGGCGTGACCGGGTGGCGGCCGCCCTTCGACTTGCCCTCGCCGCCGCCGTGCGGATGGTCGACGGGGTTCATGGCGGAGCCGCGCACCGTCGGCCGCTTGCCCTTCCACCGGCTCCGTCCTGCCTTGCCGCCGGTGATGTTCTCGTGGTCCACGTTACCGACCTGCCCGATCGTGGCGCGGCAGGTGAGCGGCACTCGCCGCATCTCGCCCGACGGGAGGCGCAGGACACCGTAGCCCTCGTCTTTCGCGACGAGCTGGACGCCTGATCCGGCGCTACGCGCCATCTGACCGCCCCGACCCGGCTTCAGCTCGACGTTGTGGACGAGTGTGCCCGTCGGGATGTTCAGGAGCGGCAGCGCGTTGCCGGGCTTGATGTCGGCGGCCGGTCCGGACTCCACCGTCGCGCCGACCCGCAGTCGCGCCGGC
Source organism: Actinomycetota bacterium (assembly GCA_005885245.1). Taxonomy (GTDB): domain Bacteria; phylum Actinomycetota; class Thermoleophilia; order Gaiellales; family Gaiellaceae; genus 3-1-20CM-4-69-9. The sequence goes on from VAWR01000057.1 coordinate 31,705, forward strand.
GCCAGGATGTAGCTCTTGGCTCCGTCGGCGTAGTGCAGGAGCGCGATGCGCGCCGAACGATTCGGGTCGTACTCGATCGCAGCCACCTTCGCCGGCACGCCGTCTTTCGTCCGCTTGAAGTCGATCACGCGGTAGCGTCGCTTGTGACCGCCACCCTGGTGGCGGGTCGTGATCCGGCCTTTGTTGTTCCGGCCACCCTTCTTCGTCAGCTTCTCCGTCAGTGCTTTGTCCGGCTTCGACTTCGTGATCTCCTCGAACGTGGAGACGGTCATGAAGCGACGGCCCGGCGAGGTGGGCTTGTAACGGCGAAGGGCCACTAAGCGTGCACCCCCTCGAAGATCTCGATCGAGTCGCCTGGGCGGAGTTGCACGATCGCCTTCTTCCAGCCGGGCTTCTTGCCACGCTGCAGGCCGCGACGCTTGGGCTTCGCCTGAACCTTGGAGACGTTCACACGCAGCACCTTGACGCCGAAGAGCTCCTCGACGGCCTGCCGGACCTGGGTCTTGTGCGCGTCCGGATGGATGCGGAACGAGTACGTGTTGCTGCCCTCGATCTGCGCGTAGCTCTTCTCCGACACAACCGGCGCGAGCAGCACTTCGTTGGGATGAAGGCTCACGACGCCTTCTCCTGCACGCGTTCGAGCGCATCCTGCGTGACGAGGACCGACCGTGCCCATACGAGCGCGGCGACTTCGAGCTTGTCCGGGGTCGTGACGACGACCCTGTCGATGTTGCGGAAAGACTTCGAGACGTTCTGTTCGTCGCCCGTTACGACCACGACGGGCAGTTCCTGCCCCCAGTTGGCCAGAAGCTCCACGGCGGCCCGCGTCGACGGCTCCGAGAAGCTCGCGCCGTCCAGCACGCCGAAGGTGCCGTCGGCCGCGTGCTGCGACAGGACGCCACGCAAGGCCGAGCGGCGCGCCTTGCGGTTCACCTTGACCTCGAAGTCCCGGGGTGTCGGCGCGAACGCGACGCCGCCGCCCGTCCAATGCGGTGCTCGAGTGGTACCTGCACGGGCGCGGCCGGTGCCCTTCTGGCGCCATGGCTTGGCGCGTCCGCCACGGACGAGCCCACGGCTCTTCGCGGCGCGCGTCCCGGCCCGGTCGGCGTTGAGCTCAGCACGCACGGTCTCGTGCACGACGTGCGGCTTCAGCTCCGCGCCGAAGACCGAGGCCTCGAGCGTCAGGTCCTTCGACTTCTTGCCCGCGGAATCGAGGAGCGGTGCTTTCGGAGCAGCCACTACCTTGTCGCCTCACGGACTTCGACGAAGCCGTTCTTGGGCCCCGGCACTGCGCCCTTGACCAGCAGAAGGTTCTCGTCCGGTCGGACCTCGTGGACGACCAGTCCCACCTGCGTGATGCGCTTCCCGCCCATGCGGCCGGCCATCTTGATTCCCTTGAACACGCGCGAGGGAGTCGCCGACGCGCCGATCGATCCTGGCTTGCGGATGTTGTGCGAGCCGTGCGTCTTCGGGCCGCGGTGGAAGTTGTGTCGCCTGATCGTCCCCGCGAAGCCCTTGCCGTGGGAGATCCCGCTGACCTTCACCTTCTCGCCCGGCTCGAACGCCTCGACGGTCACGTTCTCGCCGACGATCAGCTCACTCTGGCCACGCAGCTCGAGCAGGCCACGGTAGGCCCCACTGACGTTGTTCTTCTTCAGATGCCCGAGCTCGGCCTTCGAGACCTTGCGCTCGGCGGCCTCGTCGTAGGCGATCTGGACCGCGTCATAGCCGTCCGCGTCCGCGGTTTTGACCTGCACGACCGGACACGGCGCGGCCTCGATCACCGTCACAGGCGTGACGACCCCGGTCTCCGAATCGAAGATGCGCGTCATGCCAAGCTTCCTGCCGACGATCCCCTTCATCGACGGTTCTGCCGGTGACATTGGTGGATGCCTGGGTCGCGAGCACCAAGCGATGCAATGGCGCTCGCGCCTCCGGCGCTCACGAGAGTGCCTGGGCAGGACTGCCCAGGCGCGACTGAGGACGCGGCAGCGCGCAGCGTGATCGCGGGCCAGGCGCCGCCGAATGTTGCCGGTAGAGCCGTCATAGCTTGATCTCGATATCTACGCCGGCCGGGAGGTCGAGCCGCATCAGCGAGTCGACTGTTTTCGGCGTCGGCGAGTGGATGTCGATCAGACGCTTGTGCGTGCGCACCTCGAAGTGCTCCCGCGAGTCCTTGTCCTTGAACGGCGACCGGATCACGCAGTAGACGTTCTTCTCGGTGGGCAGCGGCACGGGACCGGTGATGGTGGCGCCGGTTCGCTGAGCCGTCTCGACGATCGACTGAGCCGACTTGTCGAGCTGGTGGTGGTCGTAGCCCTTGAGACGGATACGGATCTTCTGAGCCATTTGGCGAACCGGCGCCCTTCCTATTTGATGATCTCGGTGACGACGCCTGCGCCGACGGTGCGGCCACCCTCGCGGACGGCGAAGCGCAGACCCTGATCCATGGCGATCGGCTGAATCAGCTCGACCTCCATGTTCGTGTTGTCGCCCGGCATGACCATCTCCTGGCCCTCCGGAAGCTTGATCGCGCCCGTCACGTCCGTCGTGCGGAAGTAGAACTGCGGGCGGTAGTTGTTGAAGAACGGCGTGTGGCGGCCGCCCTCGTCCTTCGAGAGAACGTAGACCTCTGCCTTGAAGTGCGTGTGCGGCGTGATCGACCGCGGCTTGGCGAGCACCTGCCCGCGCTCGATCTCCTCACGCTTGATCCCGCGCAGGAGCGCGCCGGCGTTGTCGCCTGCCTGCGCGTAGTCGAGGGTCTTCTGGAACATCTCGAGGCCGGTGACGACGGTCTTCTCGACCTTCTCGTGAATGCCCACGATCTCGACCTCGTTGCCCGACTCGATCTTGCCCTGCTCGATCCGGCCGGTGACGACCGTGCCGCGGCCCGTAATGGTGAAAACGTCCTCGATCGGCATCAGGAACGGCTTGTCGACGTCGCGCTCCGGCTCCGGGATGTACTCGTCGACCGCGTTCATCAGCTCGAGGATCTTCGGGACCCACTCGCCGTCGCCCTCGAGCGCCTTCAGCGCCGAGACCTGCACGATCGGGATGTCGTCGCCCGGGAAGTCGTACTTGGACAGCAGCTCGCGCACTTCCATCTCGACGAGCTCGAGCAGCTCAGGGTCGTCGACCATGTCGGCCTTGTTCAGGGCGACGACGATCGACGGCACCTCGACCTGGCGGGCGAGCAGGATGTGCTCACGCGTCTGCGGCATCGGGCCATCGGCAGCGGACACCACGAGGATCGCGCCGTCCATCTGGGCGGCGCCCGTGATCATGTTCTTGATGTAGTCGGCGTGCCCGGGGCAGTCGACGTGCGCGTAATGGCGCTTCTCGGTCTCGTACTCGACGTGCGACGTGTTGATCGTGATGCCGCGCGCCTTCTCCTCCGGCGCGTTGTCGATCTCCTCGAAGCTCTTGATGCCCGTCGTGGACGTCCCCTGATCTGCAAGCACCTTGGTGATGGCAGCGGTCAGCGTGGTCTTCCCATGGTCGATGTGACCAATGGTGCCGACGTTGAGGTGCGGCTTGGTGCGCTCGAACTTCTGCTTGGCCATGCTTCTCCTTCCTTGTGTTACGCGTCGCTCGTGACCAGCTCGGCCGCGATCGATTGCGGAACCTCTTCGTAACGCTCGAATTGCATCGTGAACTCCGCGCGTCCCTGCGTCATCGAACGCAGATCGGTCGCGTAGCCGAACATCTCCGCCAGCGGGACGATGGCTTTGATCACCTGCGCGTTGCCGACGGGCTCGAGGCTCTCGACGCGCCCGCGCCGGGAGTTGAGGTTCCCCATCACGTCGCCGAGGTAGTCCTCCGGCGTGATCACCTCGACCGCCATCACCGGCTCGAGCAGCTTCGGCTTGCCGCGCTTCATGGCCTCCTTGAACGCCATGGAGCCGGCGACCTTGAACGCGATCTCGCTCGAGTCGACGTCGTGGTACGAGCCGTCGATGAGCTCGATGCGGATGTCGACAACGGGATACCCCGCGAGCACCCCGGACTCCATCGCCTCCTGAATGCCGAGGTCGACTGCCGGGATGTACTCCTTCGGGATCTTCCCGCCGACGATCTTGTCCACGAACTCGTAGCCGTCGCCCGGCGTCATGGGCTCCGCGTTGATGACCGCGTGCCCGTACTGGCCCCGGCCGCCGGTCTGGCGGACGAAGCGGCCCTGAATCTTCTCGACGGCGTTGCCGATCGTCTCGCGGTAGGCGACCTGAGGGCGGCCCACGTTTGCATCGACGTTGAATTCCCGCTTGAGGCGGTCGACGATGATCTCGAGGTGGAGCTCGCCCATGCCGGCGATCAGCGTCTGCCCCGTCTCGTCGTCGGTGCGCACGCGGAACGTCGGATCCTCGTCGGCGAGGCGCTGGAGACCCGTCGAGAGCTTGTCCTGATCCGCCTTCGACTTGGGCTCGACCGCCACCGAGATGACCGGATCCGGAAAGCTCATCGACTCGAGCTTGATCGGCGCCGTGTCGGTGGCAAGCGTGTCGCCGGTCGTGGTGTCCTTGAGCCCGACGCCCGCCGCGATCTCCCCCGCGCCGATCTCCTCCCGCTCCTCGCGGTGGTTGGCGTGCATCTGGAGGATGCGGCCGATCCGCTCCGTCTTGCCGGTGTTCGTGTTCAGGACCCGGTCGCCCGCCTTGAGCTGCCCGGAATACACCCGGAAGTACGTCAGCTTGCCGACGTAGGGATCTGACATCACCTTGAAGGCCAGCGCCGAAAACGGCTCGTCTAGGGCGGCCCGCCGCGAGAGCTCGTGCTCCGTGCGCGGGTCGACCCCGTGGACGGGCGGGACGTCCAGAGGGCTGGGCAGGTAGTCGATCACGCCGTCGAGCAGGGGCTGGACGCCCTTGTTCTTGAAGGCGGAGCCGAGCAGCACCGGCGTGATCTTGTTCGCAAGCGTGCCCTTGCGGAGGGCTCGCCTGATCAGGTCCGGCGTCACGGAGTCCTCGTCCATCAGATACGTCTCCGTCAGCTCGTCGTCGAACTCGGCGACCGAGTCGATCAGCTGGTGGTGGTACTCCTGGGCCTGCTCGGCGAGCTCGGCGGGAATCTCGCCGGTGTCCATCTTCGTGCCGAGGTCGTCGGACCAGGTGATTGCTCGCATCTCGACGAGGTCGACGACGCCGCGATGGTGCTCCTCCTGTCCGACGGGCAGCTGCACGGGCACCGGACGCGCGCCGAGGCGGTCGACCATCGACTGCACCGAGGCGAAGAAGTCCGCCCCCGTGCGGTCCATCTTGTTGATGAAGGCGATCCGCGGGACGCCGTATCGCTCGGCCTGCCGCCAGACGGTCTCCGACTGGGGCTGGACGCCGGCGACCGCGTCGAAGACGGCGATTGCACCGTCGAGAACGCGGAGGCTCCGCTCCACTTCCACCGTAAAGTCCACGTGCCCGGGCGTATCGATAATGTTGATGCGAAAATCGCGCCAGAACGCCGTCGTAGCAGCAGACGTGATCGTGATGCCACGCTCCTGCTCCTGCGCCATCCAGTCCATCGTCGCGGCGCCCTCGTGCACCTCGCCCATCTTGTGGGTGCGGCCGGTGTAGTAGAGGATCCGCTCGGTCGTCGTGGTCTTGCCAGCGTCGATGTGCGCCATGATCCCGATGTTCCGGACGCGGTCGAGTGCGATTCCGCTCCTGGTGTCGACGGCCATCTTCGCTACCACCTGTAGTGCGCGAAGGCCTTGTTGGCCTGCGCCATCCGGTAGACGTCGTCCTTGCGCTTGAACGCCCCGCCCTGCTGGTTGAGCGCGTCGAGGATCTCGGCGGAGAGCTTCTCGATCATGCCTTTCTCACGGCGGTCGCGGGCGAAGTCCACGAGCCAGCGCACCGCGAGCGTGCGCGCTCGTCGCTGGGGCACCTCGACGGGTACCTGGTAGTTCGCACCGCCGACTCGGCGGCTCTTGACCTCGAGGACGGGCGTCACGGTCTTCACGGCCTGCTCGAGCACCTCGACCGGCGGCTTGCCCGTCTTCTCGCCGATGCGCTCGAGTGCGCTGTAGACGATCTGCTCGGCGGTCGACTTCTTGCCGCGGCTCATCACTTTGTTGATCACCTGCGTGACGAGGGGCGAGTTGTAGACGGGATCCGGCTCGACCGGCCGGGCCTGGACTTCTGCACGGCGCGGCACTACTACGAACCTTTCTTGGCGCCGTACTTGGAACGGCCCTGCTTGCGGTCGGACACGCCGGCGGCGTCGAGCGCTGCACGGATCACCTTGTACCGCACACCCGGGAGATCCTTGACGCGGCCGCCTCGGACAAGTACGACGGAGTGCTCCTGGAGGTTGTGGCCCTCGCCGGGGATGTAGGTCGTGACCTCCATCTGGTTCGTCAGGCGGACGCGCGCCACTTTCCGAAGCGCCGAGTTCGGCTTCTTCGGGGTATGGGTGAAAACGCGCGTGCAGACGCCGCGCTTCTGCGGCGCCCCGCCGAGAGCAGGCGTCTTCGTCTTCCCCTTCTGGAGAGCGCGACCCTTGCGGACGAGTTGGTTGACGGTGGGCATGAACCTCCTGGAAAATTTCCCTTCTCACACAGCAACGGTCGGCGGGGCCGATGGCCCTGCCAACCGGACGAGGCATGGTACCGAAAGGAGGGAGACCCCGCAAACCCCGAAACCCCGCTTCTGGAGCGAAACGAGGAGGGCATTTGCCCCGTTTTCCACGGCACCTTCGGGTTCGTTTTTCCTGTTTGCAAAGACTAGTGAGACCGCTCGGACGCCACTACAGTGAGTCGGCGGATTTCATCTTCCCTGCGGCAAATCGATGACCACCATTCTGATCGGGATCAGTGTGGCCCTTGGCGCCCTCGTCGTGCTACTCCTGGCCCTGCTCGTCGTCCGCTGGCGGTCCGACAACTCGGCCGACGAGCGCGTCGCCGAGGTCGTCGCGACCCTGAACGCCCGGATGGACGAGCTCGGACGGGAGCTGGCAGGGGCGCTCGAGCGCGCCGAGGAGGAAGGACGCCGGAGTCGCATCTTCGGGGAGCTCGCGGGCTCGATCGACCTCGACGAAGTGCTCTCCAGGACACTCGAGGCGGCCGGCGCCCTCGAGGGGGCCGATGCAGCCCTGATCATGCTCCCGGATCCCCAGGGCGGGAAACCGCTGGTCGCAACGCTTGGCCTGTCCGTCGAGGAGGCGGAGCGTCACGCGATCACCGGGCCCCCGGACGGCCGCCTGGCCCGCTCGATCTCGATGTCGTACACCTATCCCGAGCTCGAACGGGGCGAGCGTGACGAGGCGGCGATCAGCAGCGGCCTCGCCGTGCCTCTCCCCGGCGAGACAGCGACGCTTGGCTACCTGACCGTCTTCACACGCACGAAGGGCCACCAGTACTCGGACGACGACGTGCGGCTGCTCGAGACGCTGGCGGTGCGCGCCGGCCCCGCGATCGAGAACGCGCATCGTTTCCGCGAAGCCCGCCAGCTCGCCGACCTCGACGCACTTACGGGTCTCCACAACCGGCGCTTCTTCCACGAGACGCTCGCCCGCGAGTGCGCCCGTGCGCACCGCTACGAGCGCAAGCTCTCCCTGATTGTCTTCGATCTGGACGACTTCAAGGACGTCAACGATCGCATCGGCCATCTGGCGGGGGACTCCGTGCTCGCCGAGGCCGCGGAGCGCGTCCGCGACGTCGTCCGGACCGCGGACATTGCGTGTCGCGTGGGCGGGGATGAGTTCGCGGTCATCCTGCCGGAGTCGGCGATCGGGGACGCCGACCAGCTCTATCGCCGAATCCAGAACGCGGTCTCCTCACGGCCTCTCGGCCAGGGCGGGAAGTTGTTCCTCTCTGCGGGCGTCGCAGAGCTCCGCGCAGAGGACGACCCCGTCGCGTTCTTCCAGCGGGCGGACGACGCCCTGTACCGCGCGAAGGAAGCCGGCAAGGGCCGCGTCGTCTCGGCCAACTCGCCCCGGCTCGGTCCGGCCTAGCTCGCCGGCGAACCGCGACCCTCGTCTCAGCCGGTAACGGCCAGGAAGGGGAGGTAGTTCGTCAGGTCGACCTCGCTCAGCTCCGGCATCTGGTCGCGCCAGCAGATCGCCTCGCTCAACGCGGTCCTCTGCGCCGACATCAGCCACGTGGGGAAGCGGTCTTCGCGCGCCTGCGCCATCAGCGCGGTGCGAATGGCCGTCCGCACGTTCGCGAGCGGCAACGTTGCGAGCGGCTGTGGCGGACCGAGCGGACGGACATGCACGGGCCCGAGCGGCGACCAGACCGTCGACCAGCGGCCCGAAGCGACGTTCATCAGCTGAGGCGGCGCAGTCGAGGCGAGCGCGTAGCCGGAGCGCTTGCCGCCCAACCACTGCATCCCGGCCTTGGCCTGGACCAGGCGCGCGTTCAGGTCGCCGTACGTGTCGTGGTAGTCGGCGATCGCGCGCGTGCTCGGAGCGGCCACGCGAAACCCGCTCTCGATCCGCGCGTGGCGCAACTCGTCGCCGATCACGCCGCGCGCCACGAAGAGGCTGCTGTGCGCCTCGGCAATCGCGTTGACGTACGCGCCTCGAGACCCACCGAACCGTGCTGAGACGATCGAGCGTTCCGCAGCGAGGATGTCCGAGGACGTCACCGGCGCCGCCTTTTGCTCCACCGCTCGAGCAAACGCGTTCGAGAACGCAAGCTCGGGGTCGCCGGTGAGCTTGAGGAGGGGGTTGATGGAAGACCAGCGAACGGTGCCTCTTCCGATCTGACACCTCAACCCCGGGGCCAAAATGAGCTGTCCTTCGGTTCGTGAAGCCACGAATCCCTTGCCGGCAGCGTGCGGCCCGTTGCACAGGTTCGGGCTGCGGGTCCAGAGATATACGCACGCGGCTTTCGACTTCGCGGGATCCATCTCGCCCGGCGTCGTCTTCCACTGCGCCCAGCCCCAGGACCAGACCGAGCTGAACTTCATCTCGCGCGCGACGTAACCGGCGGCGAGCGCCTGCCACTTGACCGTCCGAAACCATGGCTGCGCGCCGAGCCCTTCGCGGCCGCCGCTTCCCTTGGTCGTCTGGAAACCGAGAAAGACGCCGAGCTTCGAGACCGGAAGTCCGATCTTCGTGAAGTCGAGGATTCCGTTCCGGAACGCCTGGCGCAGCGTGCGACTGCCACGGATCGGGCCCTGCCTGTAGATCAGCGGCGCGGGAAAATACACCTCGCGGACGATCCCGGCGACATCTGCAACCTGCCGCCACCAGTCGCCGGCCGTACCGTCCGTGTACGGCTTCGCGTTCACGAGGAGCCACGGCTGCGCTCCCCGCTGCCGCAACGTCTGCAGAAAGAGCAGCACGTTCGCTCGATACTGGGCGTTCGTCGCCGACCAGGGCACCGCGAGCCAGGAGCCGAAGAGCTCGTTCTCGGCGATCACCGGGTTCGTGCAATCCATCGCCTGTGCCGCGTACTCGTAGAACTTGTTCGCCTTGTCGACAATCGTGCTCGGATCCGCCGGAGCGCTCGTCGTCCCGACTCGCCTGTTGAGATAGAGGTCGAAGTACGCCGTTTGCGCGCCGCCCGCCCGCAGCTTCGGCGGATAGATGAGGTTCGAGGCGAGCGCGGTGACACCCGGCCGCGCGAAGAGATTCCAGAACGGAACCGACCCGTCTGCAAAGTCGAGCCAGAGCGGCGTCTTCCCCGTGAACAGCGAACAGTTCGCCTGCAGTTCCTGCGCAGGCGCGCGACCGCTCCCCAGGAGGGCAAGAGCGGCGGCGGCAGCGACGGCGGCGGCCAGGACCCCGAGCCTCTTCACCGGCAACACAGTAGCCCGCGGAACGGGCGTCCTAACGAACGTTTTACGTTTCCGCACGCGAAGGACCGCCCGCTGGAGCGTGGGCCCACCTCGATTTCCGGCGGCGGGAGCGGTAGCTTGGGTTCGTGCAGCGGAGGAGGATCGGGCTCGCGCTCGCCGCGGCGGCCGCCGCCGCAATCGTCGTCTCGGCGATCGCAGCGGGTTCCGGGAACACACGGCCGGCTGCGCACAGAGCCGCACCTACGTGGGCGGACGTAGCCCCGATCTTTGCCGAGAAGTGCGCGGGCTGTCACACACCCGGCGGGATCGCTCCGTTCTCGCTGCGCAGCGCGCGAACTGCAGCCGCATATGCGAACGGCATCCTCGTGATGACAAAGCTCGGGAGGATGCCGCCGTGGATGCCGGGCAAGGATTCCCCGGCCTATCTGGGGCAGTCGCGACGGATCTTGACTCCGGCCGAGAAGAACCTGATCGCCCGCTGGGTACGTGGCGGCGCGCGGATCGGGGCAGGCCGCCCGGTCGAGCCGGTCGGCGGGACCACCAATGCTCCCGGAACGACGCTGACCCTTGCCCCCGCGAAGCCGTACCTTCCGAAGGCGGCGGTCGGCGGGCTCGACGACTACCACTGCTTCCTGCTCGAGCCGCACCTGGCACAGAACGCGTACGCGACGAGCGCCGTCATCAAGCCGCAGCAGCCTGGAATCGTGCACCACGTGATCCTCTTCGAGGCGGCAGGAGAGAACGCAATCGACGCACGGCGGCTCAACGACGCGTCAGGCGGCAACGGGTGGACCTGCTTCGGCGGCCCCGGCCTGTCCGAGACGCATCCAACAGCCGATTCGGCCGCGAACGACAGGCTCGGCGCGCCGCCGTGGATCAGCGCCTGGGTGCCGGGACACACGACGAACGACACGCCGTCGGGAACCGGCGTGCTGGTGCATGCAGGTGCCGCGATCGTCATGCAGGTGCACTACAACCTCATTCACAAGGCCAAGCCGGACCGGTCACGCGCAGTCATCCGCTTCGCCCCGGCCGCCGACACCAACCTGACGCCGCTGAACACGATCCTGATCCCAGCGCCCGTCGAGCTCCCATGCCCGCGCAGCATCCGCTCCCGGCTCTGCTCGCGAGACGTGGCCGTCAAGGACGAAATACGCAAGTACGGCTACAACGCCGCGCTGATCCCGTCCGGGCTTCTCTACATCTGCGGCAAGTCACTGGGCGAGTACCCAAGGTCGCCCGCGAGCGTCAGGTCGCTGACGACGACGTGCGACCGCCGCGTCAACCGTCCCCTCCGCATCTACGGCGTCGCGGGCCACATGCACCTCCGCGGCTTCGACATTCGAATCGAGCTGAATCCGGGGGCGCCGAATGCCCAGACGCTTCTGCACATTCCGCGCTGGAACTTCCACTGGCAGGACGCGTACTACCTCGCTCGGCCGGTGGACGCGAACGTCGGCGACACGATTCGCGTCACCTGCCGCTTCGACAACTCGGCGATCAGGCAGCCGCTCGTGAACGGGAAGCTGCAGAAGCCGCGCTACGTGCTCTGGGGCGAAGGCACGACCGACGAGATGTGCCTCGGCCTCCTACAGGCAGCGGATCGCTAATAAAGCGCGAGAATCCGGCGCCTTCGGCGCCATGATGATTCTCGCGCTGCCGACAGCGTTTGGTAGCGAGGCCGGGCAAAGCCCGGCCTCGCGGCCAGGGTCAGGTCTTGCATTTCCTCACTACCCGCCAAGTGGCGGTGTGCACGACTTGACCGCCATCTCCTTCATCGAGCCACGGTCAGGGCCTTGAACGGCGTGACCGAATGCAAGACCTGACCCCATTTACTTCTCACGCTTCGTCGAGCGGAGAATCGACTTCGGGGATCTCTTCGGCCTCGATGTCGCTCTTCCCGGAGCTGCCGCCGTCATCGACGCCCGGCTGGCCGCCGAAATCGAGGCCGAGCGAGTCGAGATCGATGCCGTTGCCGCCGCCGGAGTCGATCTCCTCGAGCGCCGCGAGCAACTGCTCCTCCGTTGCGGGTCTCATGTACGCCGACGGAGGAACCTTGTCGGAGGGGCCGATGTCGATCCCGCGGTACTGCTTGAGGCCCGTGGCCGCCGGGATGAGCTTCCCGATGATCACGTTCTCCTTCAGCCCGAGCAACCGGTCGACCTTGCCTTCGATCGAAGCATCCGTCAGCACCTTCGTCGTCTCCTGGAAGGAAGCGGCCGAGAGGAAGGACTCGGTGGCGAGCGACGCCTTCGTGATCCCCAGGATCAGCGGCTCGAACGTCGCCTGCTCCTTCTTGTCCTTCTTCACGCGCACGTTCTCACGATCGAGCACCGTCTTGTCGACGAGCTGGCCCGGCAACAGATCGGTGTCGCCCGCGTTCTCGACGCGAACCTTCTTCAGCATCTGGCGAACGATCAGCTCGATGTGCTTGTCGTGGATCTCGACGCCCTGTGACTTGTAGACCTTCTGCACCTCGCCCACGAGGTACAGCTCCGTCTCCGTGTAGCCCTTCAGGCGCAGGAGATCGGCCGGGTTGAGCGAGCCTTCATGCAGGGCGTCGCCGGGCTCCACCTCGTGTCCCTTCGTAACCAGGAGGCGGGTACGCCGCGGCAACTGGATCGCCTTGGGCTCTTCGTCCTTCGTCAGGTCGTCGGGGATGATCGTGACCTTCGGACCGCGATCGGTGTCCTCGATGTCGACCTTGCCGCCGACTTCGGCCAGCGTGGCCGCACCCTTGGGGTTCCTGGCCTCGAAGATCTCGACGACGCGCGGAAGACCGTGCGTGATGTCGGCGCCGGCGACACCGCCCGTATGGAAGGTCCGCATCGTCAGCTGCGTTCCGGGCTCGCCGATCGACTGGGCCGCGATGATGCCGACCGCGTCGCCGATCTCGGCGGTCTCGCCGGTGGCAAGGAACGTGCCGTAGCACGCCCGGCACACCCCGAACTCGCTTCTGCACTTCAGCACCGAACGGACCGGCAGCTTGACCTGGTCGACCGCCTCGCCCAGCGCCTCGATGATGTCATCGAGGACGGGCGCGGTGATCTCCTCGCCCTTCTCCGCCACCACGGTCTTGCCGGGCTTGCCGCTCGCGAGCGGCTTGTGCACCTCGGCAGCAAGCATCCGCCCGAAGAGGCTCTTGTTGATCCCCTCGGGTACATGGATCGGCAGCTCGACGAAGTCCTTCGTCTTGCAGTCCTCGTCGCGGATGATCACGTCCTGTGAGACGTCGACCAGACGCCGCGTCAGGTACCCCGAGTCAGCCGTGCGCAGTGCCGTATCGGCCAGACCCTTGCGGGCGCCGTGCGTCGAGATGAAGTACTCGAGCACCGACAGGCCTTCCATGAAGTTGGCCTTGATCGGGCGCTCGATGATCTCGCCCTTCGGATTCGCCATCAGGCCACGCATACCGGCGAGCTGACGGATCTGCTTGGAAGATCCGCGGGCGCCGGAGTTGGCCATCATGTAGATCGGGTTCAACTCGAAGAAGGTCCGCTCCATCGCGTCCGCGACGGTGTCGGTGGCCTCCGTCCAGATATTGACGATCGACTCGTGGCGCTCCTCGTCCGTGATCAGCCCACGCTCGTACTGCGCTTCGACCTTGGCCACGCGCTCCTCGTACTCGGCGAGGATCTTTTCCTTGTCCGGCGGGATCACGATGTCGTTCTTCGAGATCGTCACGCCGGCCTGGGTCGCGTAGCTGAAACCGAGGCTCTTGATCATGTCGAGGACGCTGGCGATGGAATGCGCGCCGTACTCGTCGACGAGCTCGGTGATGAACGCATCGAGCTCGCGCTTCGGAAGCGTGCGGTTGATGTAGTCGTGGAGAGGATCCTCCGGGTCGTAGTCCTCGACCGCCTCGGCGAGCGCGCGCTCAACCTCGGAGTTGAAGATCACCCGCCCGCCGGTGGTCAGGATCAGATCGCCGTTCCAGCGGAACTCGATCGGCTGCTGCAGTGTGACCTGGCCTGCATCGAGGGCGTGCTCGACCTCTTCCTCGCTCGCGAACCGCTTCGGCCTCGGATCGAGGGCCTCGACGCTCGTCTTGTCGAGATCGGTCTCGCAATACGTCAGGTAGTAGGTGCCGAGCACCATGTCCTTCGTCGGCGTGGCCAGCGGACGGCCGCTCGCGGGCGAGAGGATGTTGTTCGAGGAGAGCATCAGGATGCGCGCCTCGGCCTGCGCTTCCGCCGAGAGCGGCAGGTGCACGGCCATCTGGTCGCCGTCGAAGTCCGCGTTGAACGCATGGCAGACCAGCGGGTGGACCTGGATCGCCTTGCCCTCGACGAGCACCGGCTCGAACGCCTGGATGCCGAGGCGGTGGAGCGTCGGCGCCCTGTTGAGCAGCACCGGATGCTCCGCGATGACCTCCTCGAGCACGTCCCAGACCTCCTCGGTCATCGAGTCGACGTACTTCTTGGCGGCCTTGATGTTCTGGACGGACTTCCGCTCGACGAGCCGGCTCATGATGAACGGCTTGAAGAGCTCGAGGGCCATCAGCTTCGGCAGCCCGCATTGATGCAGCTTCATGCTCGGGCCGGAGACGATCACCGACCGGCCGGAGTAGTCCACGCGCTTGCCGAGCAGGTTCTGGCGGAACCGCCCCTGCTTGCCCTTGAGCATGTCGGACAGCGACTTCAGCGGGCGATTGCCCGGCCCGGTGACCGAGCGGCCGCGGCGACCGTTGTCGAATAGGGCGTCGACGGCCTCCTGCAGCATGCGCTTCTCGTTGTTGACGATGATCTCGGGCGCGCCGAGATCGAGCAGCCGCTTCAGCCGGTTGTTCCGGTTGATCACGCGCCGGTAGAGGTCGTTCAGGTCGCTCGTCGCGAAGCGGCCGCCGTCCAGCTGCACCATCGGGCGCAGCTCCGGCGGAATCACCGGCACGGCTTCGAGGATCATCCACTCGGGACGATTCTCCGAGGTGATGAACGCGTTCACGACCTTGAGGCGCTTGATCGCGCGCTGCTGCTTCTGACCCTTCGACGTGCGGATCGTCTCGCGCAACGAGCCCGCCTCGGCCTTGAGGTCGAGATCCTTCAACAGGTCACGGATCGCCTCCGCGCCCATGCCGCCGCGGAAGTAGACGCCGAACCCGTACGGCGAGCCGAAGCGGTCCTTCAGCTCGCGGAAGAGCTGCTCGTCGTTGACGATCAGCTTCGGCTCGAGATCCTTGAACAGGAGCCAGGTCTGCTCGAGGCGGTTGACCGAATCGACCGCCGCATCGCGAGCGTCGCCGCGGCGCGACTCGATGTCGAGATACATCTCGCGGACCTTCAGCGCCCACTGGATGATGGCGTCGAGATCCTCCTTCTGGATCTTCCCGTCGGTCCGAAGGCAGAGGTCGTTCGTCAGCTCGCGAATGTCCTGCTCGCCGTCCCACGTGTCGACGACGTCGGCCAGCAGGCCGTTGCCGAGATCACGCGAACGGTCGAGGTTCTTTGCATCGACGCCCGCGATGTACTTCGCGTCCTCTTCGGACGTCTCGTCGCCCTCGAGGAGCGCATCGAGGATGCGGTTGATGTGCTTGGAGATCGCGCCCTTCTTCGAACCGGTCGCCTTCGCCTGCTGCTTGAAGAGCGGCTCGAGCCCGCTCAGGATCTGCTCGGCGGCAGCGGCGACGTTCTCGAGCTCACGCGGCGTGAGCTTGCGGTCGTCGCGGATCGCCGCGTTGCGGACGAGCTCGCGGATCTTCTTCGAGTCCTCGGTCGTGATCTGCCCGACGAGGTCGGGGAACATCTTGCCGGCGAGATCGCGCACGTCCTCGAGCGTCGGCATCGCCTGCTCCTCGGCCCAGTTGGAGAGCCCGCGGGCCCAGAAGTCGTCGTCCTCGTCGAAGCCCTTGTCCTTGCCCTTCGAGAAGAACTCGCGGCGCCGCTTCAGACGATCCTCCAGCGCGGCGAGCGCCTCCTCGCGGTCGACCTCGATGCGCTCGCCTTCCGCCTTGACCTTGTCCTCCAGGTCGTTCAGATCCTTCTTGCGCGCCGCGACGTCGACCGCGGTGACGATCGAGGCTGCGAAGTAGAGCACCTTCTCGAGCTCGCGCGGGGCAATGTCGAGCAGATAGCCGATGCGGCTCGGCACACCCTTGAAGAACCAGATGTGCGACACCGGCGCCGCCAGGTCGATGTGACCCATGCGCTCGCGCCGGACCTTCTGTCGCGTGACCTCGACGCCGCAGCGCTCGCAGATGATCCCCTTGTAGCGGACACGCTTGTACTTGCCGCAATAGCACTCCCAGTCCTTCGTGGGACCGAAGATCCGCTCGCAGAAGAGACCATCACGCTCGGGCTTGAGCGTCCGGTAGTTGATCGTCTCCGGCTTCGTCACCTCGCCGGAGGACCAGTCGCGAATCTGCTTGCTGGACGCAAGCCCGATGCGAATGGCGTCGAATTCATTGATGTCGATCAGCGCGCGTCACTCCTTCTTCCCTTGAAATTTTCTCGTGCCCGTTCCACAGAGCGCCTGGCTTTCTTCTCCCTATTCCTCGAGTTCCACTTCGCCTTCGGCCAACGCGGGCGCTTCTTCTTCCGCGTCGTCGTCGGAGACCTCAACGTCGCTCAGATCGCCGAGCGACTCGTCGTTCGGCAAGGCCATCTCGCCGTCCTGGTCGACCCGCTCCTGGCCTTCCTCGGCCTCTTCGGCTGTCGGCGGGCGGGCCGCCGCGCGCAACGAGCCGGGCGAGAGGTCGATGCCGAGCTCCTCCGCAGCTCGCAGCAGCTCGTCGTCCTCCTCGCGTACTTCGACCGTCGTGCCCTCGTCGGAGAGGACGTTGACGTCGAGCGCGAGCGACTGCATCTCCTTGAGCAGCACCTTGAAGCTCTCGGGGATGGACGGCTCGGCGATGTTCTCGCCCTTGACGATCGCCTCGTAAGCCTTCACGCGGCCGACCGTGTCGTCGGACTTGATCGTGAGCATCTCCTGCAGGGTGTAGGCGGCGCCGTACGCCTCGAGCGCCCAGACCTCCATCTCGCCGAACCGCTGGCCGCCGAACTGGGCCTTACCGCCGAGGGGCTGCTGCGTGACGAGCGAGTACGGGCCCGTCGAGCGAGCGTGGATCTTGTCGTCTACGAGGTGGAGCAGCTTCAGGATGTACATGAAGCCGATCGTCACCTTGGACTCGTACGGGGCGCCGGACTTCCCGTTGAACAGCCGCACCTTGCCGGACACCTTGCGCCCGGCGGGGCGGTTCTGGTCGACGACGAACTTGATCGGCGAGTCGGGATGGTCGGCGACCCACTTGACGAGCGCCTCGTCGACGTCCTCCTCGGTCGCGCCGTCGAAGACCGGCGTCGCGACGGGATGGGGGTTCTCGGCCGCGATCGGCTTCGCAGCCATCCCGTTCGGGCCGTCACCGTTGGCGAAGACGCCGTGCGCCGCGGCCCAGCCGAGGTGCGTCTCGAGGATCTGGCCGATGTTCATCCGGCTCGGCACGCCGAGCGGGTTGAGCACGACGTCCACCGGCCGGCCGTCCTCGAGGAACGGCATGTCCTCTTCCGGGACGATCTTCGAGATGACGCCCTTGTTGCCGTGGCGCCCGGCGAGCTTGTCGCCCTCCGCGATCTTCCGCTTCTTGGCCACGTAGACGCGGACGAGCTCGTTGACGCCGGGCGAGAGGTCGTCGCCGGCCTCGCGCGAGAACGTCTTGACGTCGATGACTTTGCCGCCCTCGCCGTGCGGAACCTTCAGCGAGGTGTCGCGGACCTCACGCGCCTTCTCCTTGAAGATGGCGCGGATCAGCTTCTCTTCGGCCGTCAGCTCGGTCTCGCCCTTAGGCGTCACCTTGCCGACGAGCAGGTCGCCGGAGCTGACCTCGGCACCGATGCGGACGACGCCGCGGTCGTCGAGGTCCTTGAGCGACTCCTCCGAGCGGTTCGGGATGTCGCGCGTGATCTCCTCGTCGCCGAGCTTGGTCGAGCGGGCGTCGATCTCGTACTCGTGGATGTGGATCGAGGACAGCACGTCCTCCTTCACGAGCCGCTCCGAGATGACGATCGCGTCCTCGAAGTTGTAGCCCTCGAACGGCATGAAGGCGACGAGCAGGTTGGCGCCGAGCGCAAGCTCGCCCTGGTCGGTCGAGCTGCCGTCCGCGAGCACCTCCTGCGCCCTGACCTTGTCGCCGAGCGACACGATCGGCTTGTGGTGGATCAGCGTGCCCTGGTTCGACCGCATGAACTTCGTCAGCGGGTACTCGTCCTTGCCGTCCTTCGTCTCGACGGTGATGTGCCCGGCGTCGACGTCGACGACCGTTCCGGCCTGCTGAGATAGGACGACGTCGCCCGTGTCGATCGCCGCGCGGTACTCGAGCCCCGTCCCGACGATCGGAGCCTGCGTGATCATCAGCGGCACTGCCTGCTTCTGCATGTTCGCGCCCATCAGCGCTCGGTTCGCGTCGTTGTGCTCGAGGAACGGGATCAGGGCAGTCGCGACGGACACGATCTGCGCCGGCGCGACATCCATGAACTGGATGTCCT
>VAWR01000183.1 GCA_005885245.1 Actinomycetota bacterium
CGCCGGGCCGAGCAGTTCTCCCGGCAGTCCCTCCTTCAGCTCCGCAAGCGCCTGCAACGGGCCGTCGGGCTCGGGCCCGGTGACGACGATGCGGATGAGGTGACGGAACGGCGGATAACCGAGCTCGCGCCGCCGCTCCAGCTCCTCGGCGAGAAAACGGGGGACGTCGTGGCGCGCCGCGTACCCGATCGCGCGTGAGTCCGGCTGGAAGGTTTGGACGAGAACCCGGCCGGGAGCATCACGCCCGCTGCGGCCGGCGAGCTGCGTGAGGAGCTGGAAGGTGCGCTCCTCGGCGCGGAAGTCCGGCAGGCCGAGGCCGGTATCGGCATCGACGACGGCAGCTAGCGAGACGCCGGGAAAGTGATGACCTTTCGCCACCATCTGCGTCCCGACGAGCACGACACGGTCGGCGACGGCGAAGCGGGCGAGCGCCGCCGCGAGCGCGCCCGGGCGGTCGAGGGCGTCCGCGTCCAGGCGGATCCGTTCCAGCTCGGGCAGCTTCGACTCGAGCTCGCGCTCCAGGCGCTGGGTGCCCGCGCCGAGGCGGGCGAGCTCCGTGGAGCCGCAGGCCGGGCACGTATCGGGCTCGGGCTCCGCGACGCCGCAGTGGTGGCAACGAAGCCGGCGGTCCTGGTGCAGGACGAGGGCGACGTCGCAGTTGTCGCAGCGCAGGGTCGTGCCGCAGGCACGGCAGTGCAGCGCAGGCGCTACACCGCGGCGGTTGAGCAGGAGGATTGCTTTCCCGCCGCCGTCGGCGATCGCACCGAGCTCGGCGAGCAAGGGCGCCGAGAGCGGATAGCCCGCTTCGCGTCGCAGATCGACGACGCGCACGGGCGGCAGGGGACCCGCGAGCCTGCCCCCGAGTTCGAGCCGCTCGAGCTTGCCCCAGCTCTCGGGGCGAGGGGTCGCGCTGCCGAACACCGCGACTGCTCCTTCGAGGGCCGCGCGCTTCGCCGCCACTGTCCGCGCGTCGTAACGCGGGTCGGACTCCTGCTTATACGACGCGTCGTGCTCCTCGTCGACGCAGATCAGGCCGAGTCTCGGGACCGACGCGAACACCGCGGAACGCGCGCCGACGACGATCGGGGCCTCGCCGCTCGTGATCCGAAGGCGCTCGTCGCGCCGTTCGGCCTCGGTCAGCGCCGAGTGGAGGACGGCGATGCGCTCGCCGAAGCGTGCGCGGAAACGTCCGAGCGTCTGGGGCGTCAGCGCGATCTCCGGCACCAGGACGATCGCCCCGCGTCCGCGTGCGAGTGCGGCGGCGCAGGCCTGAAGGTAGACCTCCGTCTTCCCACTGCCCGTGGCTCCGTGCAGCAGCAGGTTCGCGCTCTCGCCGGCGTCGAGCGCGCCGATGATTCGCTCGAGCGCCGCCCGTTGTGAGGCACTGAGCTCCGCCGGCTCGGCCTCGCCCGGTAGCGCGTCGCGCTCGGCAGGCTGCGGCCGCTTGCCTCGCGCCTTTCTCTGCACCGGCGCGACGAGCGCGAGTGCGCGTCCCGGCGTCGAGCCGTAGTACTCCGCGATCCACAGCGCGAGCTCGACGAGCGGCCGCGGCAGCTCTTCGACGACACGCTCGACCGGCGACGTGTCGATCCCGTCGGGAGGTGCGACGTCGACCTGGGTCACGACGCCTCGCCGCTTTGCGTTGCCGAAGCGCACCTCGACGACTGCGCCGGGGCGAACCTCGTCGGGAATCTCGTACGTGAACTCCCGCGCGAGCGCGCGCGCCGTGACGAGCGGGTAGACGGACGCGTACCTGGTCACCGCGCCCAGCCTAGAGCCGGGACGCGACGTCTACGCGCCCGAGGCCTTGAGGATGAAGTCCGTGGCGAAGCCGAGGAAGAGTCCGAGCAGGATCCCCCAGGTGACGAGCGTCTTGGACGCGAGCACGCGACCGACGTTCAGGAGCTCCATCACGACGTAGAGGATCGAGCCCGCGGCGAGCGCGAAGAAGATGATCGACACGCTCTCGTTGACCCAGAACTGGCCGACGAGCGTGCCGAGAAAGGTCGGTGCACCACCAATCACACCGAGCAGGCCGAGGAAGCCCCAGCTCGGCTGCTCCTTGTCGCCGGCGAGCGGCGCGCAGATCCCGAGACCTTCCGTCGCATTGTGCAGGCCGAAGCCGATGATCAGCACGATCGCGAGGCTGACCTCGTCCGCGGCAGCCGATTGACCGATCGCGAGGCCTTCGGAGAAGTTGTGCAGGCCGATGCCGGTAGCGATGAAGATGGCGAGCCAGCGCGCCGGCGACATGCCGACGAAGTGGTGCTCGTGCTCGAACTCCGCGGTCGACGCAGCGCCGGGGCCGAGGAACGCGCGCCTGCGGCGGCGCTTCATCCAGACGTCGTAGTAGACGAGGCTCATCAGGCCGATGAAGAAGCCGCCCGTGAGCAGGAACGCGAGCCAGGCGAAGCGGCCGTCACGGCCATTCTCCAGCGCGGTCTCGACCGGACCCACCGCCTGCGAGACCACGTCCCAGAAGAGAAACATCAAGATGCCCGTCGCGGTCGAGGCGAGGAAGGCCTTCGTCGCAGGACTGACTCTCTCCATCCTCCCGATCGGCAGGCCGAGGAAGATGGTCAGCCCAGCGATCGCGCCGAGCGCCAGAGTCTGGGCGGTGCTCATGTAAGGGTCACCTTACAGGTTACGATCACGATGCCATGGCGCAGGGCCACTCTGTCGACGAGTACCTCGAGACGATCTACTTCCTCGCCTTTCCGATCGGCGAGTACCGTCCGCTCGCGGGCGGATCACCGACGCTGGCGTCACGCGTCGCCGAGATGCTCGGCGTCTCTCGCGCGTCCGCCGGCGAGATGTTGAAGCGGCTCGAGGGCGAGGGGTTGATCGAGCGCGGCGAGCACAAGGAGGCGCTCCTCACCGCGACCGGCCGGAAGCGCGCGGAGCGGGTCGTGCGCAAGCATCGGATCATCGAGCGGCTGCTCACCGACTTCATGGGCTACACACCGGCGGAGGCGCACGTCCAGGCCGACCTCCTCGGCGACACGTTCACCGACGACATGGTGGAGCGGATCGAGGAGCGGCTGGGGAATCCCGACCGTTGCCCGCACGGCTGGCCGGTCGACCCGGAGGCGGAGCAGGCGGAGAACCGCGACCTGGCTGCGCTCTCCGAGCTCGACGCGGGCGCCCGAGCCACGATCGTCCGCCTCGCCGAGCACGACGGCGAGCTCCTGCACTGGTTCTACGACGAAGGTCTCGTCCCGGGCCGCGAGATCGAGGTGCGCGACACGCAACCGGCCGCGGGCCAGATGACGGTGAAGCTGAACGGCCAGGAGCGGGCGATCGGCGAAAAAGCCGCCGCCGGCCTCTTCGTCCGCCCAGCCTGATTCGGTCCAGGCCAAACGGGACCTGTTTGGGGACTGTCCCCGGACGTGGCTCGCGTTGGCATGTCCGGACCGCCCGTTTCGGCCATGGAGTTCGGACCGAAGGTGTGACGTTTCTTCCACAGGCGAACGGAAGCGGCTTTGCCGTGCGAGCCTTTAGCTGGGTGCCGCGGCTGATCGCCGCCGGGACGTGTCTGCGGTGGACGGCAACGCGCTTTGTCCTCGTGCGCCCTGACGCCGCCTAACGGCGGCGGCCCCGGGAGCCGATATCCGCTGCATGAGCGCCGTGCCGACGACGGCTGCCCAGGTTGCGGCAGAGACGATCACCCTCCCGCGCGTCCTCGCGCGGCGGCTTGCGCTGCCCGTTCTGTTCGCCGTGGCCACCGCGTACCACTTCCTGCAGTCGCGGGGACACGCGACCCCGACCGTCTTCAACGACGAGCTGCTCTACGCGAAGCTCTCACAGTCGATCGCCGCCGGACACGGCCTGGCGATTCGAGGCGAACACTTCTTCTTCCCCGCGCCGCTGGCATCGCTCGTGCAGGCTCCCGCGTGGCTGCTCTCCTCGATGACGGACGCGTACGCCGCCGCGAAACTCCTCAACGCGGCGGTGATGTCGGCGGCCGTCTTCCCCTCGTATTGGCTCGCCCGCCGGGTCGTCCGGCCGTCGTACGCGCTGCTCACCGCTGCGGCCGCAGTCGCGACGCCCGCGATGGTCTACCACGGCTACATGATGTCGGAGGCACTCGCGTACCCGGTGTTCCTGGTGGCGGTCGCCGTCCTCGTGCGTGCACTCGCGGGCCAGTCTCGTTGGGCGGCGCTCGAGGTCCCAACCGTCTGTGCGCTTGCGATCGGGACGCGTGTCCAGTTCGTGGTCCTTCCGCTCGGATACTTCGCGGCAGTCGCCGTCTGCGGCCGAGGCAACTATCGCCGACACCTCGTCCCCACGGCGCTGACCGCCGCGCTGCTCGTGACGCTCATCGGACTTCCCGGGCTGTTGGGTCAATACGGCCCCTCGAACTTCGGCCACGCCTCGCCCGCCGGAATTGCGCACTGGGCGCTCCTGAACGGAGCTCTCCTACCGTTCGGTCTGGGACTGGCAGTCATTCCGGGTGCGATCTTCGGGCTTGGCCTCATGCTCGCTCGTCCGCGCACTCCGCTGGAGCGCGCGATCGCGGTCCTGACCATCGTTGCCACGACCCTCTTCCTCGGCCAGACAGCCATGATCTCGGCGAGCGAGGCGCACCGCCCACTCGAGCGCTACCTCTTCTACGTCACCCCGCTCCTCTTCCTCGCGTTCTTCAGGTACGCGGAGCGCGGAGCGCCGCGCCGGTTCCTCTACGCCGGTCTCGGGTGCATCGGCGCGCTCCTCCTCTCACGCCTGTCCCTCCCCGGCCTGACTGGAACGGCCGGGTTCTTCTTCGACGCACCGACCCTGACCGGATTTGCCCGCGCGGCCTACCACCTCGGCCTGCCGAATGCCTCCCTCCTCTACGCCGCGATCCCTCTCGCGCTTGCACTCCTCGCCTGGGCGCTCCCGCGGCGCGCCGCACCTCTTCGCCCTGCTCGCGATCGGCCTCTCACTCGCCGCCGGTGCAAGCGTCTATGCGACCGACCGGCTCGCAACCCAGTGGGATGCGCGCACCTTCAGTACCGACCCGCCGGACTGGCTCGACCGCTCCGGTCTCGGCCCAGCCCGCTACCTCACGCTTCCGCGCAGCAACGACTTCCTCGGCACGCAACTCGAGAGCTGGAACCGCGATCTGCGCGGGGTGATCCTGCTCGGCAAGCCCGCCTTCGATCCCTACCCGGTCGAGGTCGCACGCATCGCGCGCGACGGCAGGCTGATCGTCGCGGGTCGCCCGACCCGGCCGGAAGTACTGGTCGTGAACGTCGACGGCTCGGCGATCGACCTCGAGGGGCGCGTCGTAGCGCGACCGCGGCAAGGACTCGTTGCGTACCGCATCCCCGCGAACGCGCGCGTCCGTTCGCTCGCGCGCGGGCTCTCGCCGGACGGCTGGACCGGAACGCAGCTCGACTACCAGGTCTGGCCGCGGCGACCCGGCCACTACGAGCTGACCCTCACGCTGCCGGCCGACACGCCGCAGAGAAAGGCGATGCTGTCCGCGGGAGGCGCGAAGCGCACCGTGGTCCTTCACGCCGCGCGCCGCGTGCACCTCAGCCTCCCCACGACCGGCGCACCGCTGCACGTCGTGGTGGACGTGCCCACCTCACCCCTCGGCGGGCGAGTCCTCGGCGCGCAGGTCGTGGCGCTGCGCTTCGTTTCTGCCTAGGCGGGTGCAGCCGCGCCGATGCCCGCGGCATCGCGGAGCGCGTCGGCCTTGTCCGTGCGCTCCCAGGTGAAGTCCCGGTCGTCGCGGCCGAAGTGGCCATAAGCCGCCGTCTTGGCGAAGATCGGCCGCCGCAGGTCGAGGTTCTGCAG
Source organism: Actinomycetota bacterium (assembly GCA_005885245.1). Lineage (GTDB taxonomy): Bacteria > Actinomycetota > Thermoleophilia > Gaiellales > Gaiellaceae > 3-1-20CM-4-69-9. The sequence goes on from VAWR01000183.1 coordinate 5,785, forward strand.
GATCGCCGCGGGGCGCAGATCGAAATGCTCGCGCACGAGCGCCTCGAGCTGGCCGACGGGGATCTGCTCCGTGTTGAACGTCTGCACGGCGATCGACACAGGATGCGCAACGCCGATCGCGTACGCGACGTTCACCTCGCAGCGATCCGCGAGCCCCGCGGCAACGATGTTCTTCGCCACGTAGCGCGCGGCATATGCAGCCGAGCGGTCGACCTTGGTCGGATCCTTCCCGGAGAACGCACCGCCACCGTGCCGGGCGGCGCCGCCGTACGTGTCGACGATGATCTTGCGACCCGTCAAACCGGTATCTCCCATCGGCCCGCCGAGCACGAACTTGCCCGTCGGGTTCACGAACACGAAGTCACGATCGTTCATGAGCCGCTTCTCGTCGTACAGATCGGCCGGCAAGATCGGATGCAGCACCCGCTCCACGATGTCCGGCTTGATCAGATCCTCCGATGAGATCCCGTCGGAATGCTGCGTCGAGACGAGCACCCGCTCGATCTCGACCGGACGCTGACGCCCCTCCTCGTCGACCTCGTAGCGGATCGTCACCTGCGCCTTTCCGTCCGGGCGGAGGTACGGAAGCTCGCCGGCCTTGCGCACCTCGGCAAGCCGCCTGCAGATCTTGTGCGCGAGCATGATCGGCAGGGGCATCAGCTCCTTCGTCTCGCTCGAGGCGTAGCCGAACATCATCCCCTGGTCACCCGCGCCGATCCGATCGAGCGGATCGTCGTCCCCCGGGTCGTGCTGCACCTCGTACGACGAGTCAACGCCCTGCGCGATGTCGGGCGACTGCTCGTCGATCGCCACGACCACTCCGCAGGTGATCGCGTCGAAGCCCCACTCCGAATGGGTGTAGCCGATCTCGGAGATCCGCTCCCGGACGAGCTTCGGGATGTCGACGTAGATGTCCGTCGAGATCTCTCCGGCCACGACCACGAGGCCAGTCGTGATCAGGGTCTCGCACGCGACGCGCCCCTCGGGATCTTCGCGGAGGACGGCGTCGAGGACGGAGTCCGAGATCTGATCGGCGACCTTGTCGGGGTGGCCCTCGGTGACCGATTCCGACGTGAACAGGAACTCGCGCGCGGCCATGAAGGCCACAGGCTACACAGAAAGACCGCCTACTTGATGCTCAGGAAGAAGGAGACCTCGAGCTCGTGCGAGCGGCTGACCGCGTACTCGACGGCAGAGCGCAACGGCGCCAGATTCCGTTTCACCTCGGGCGGAACAGACACGTTCGCAAGCCGCTCGACCGCGGGGACCGTGCTGTGGATGTCGACGTAGAGGACGATCTGGGGGCGCTCGGGCAGGCCAGAGCTCGACGCGGTCTCGTTGTAGGTGCCGCTCTCGGTCAAGGCCTTGCCGCCCTCCTTCGTGAACCGGATGCCGGAGGGATAGTCCGTGAGCACGAGCTTGCCGCCGACGTTTGCGTACAGCACCGCGGGGTTTCCCGGGCCGACGAGCCGCGCGCTCACGCCCGCAATCCGCGTGCGACGCGGACCCCCGCCGATCTCCTTCGCGAACCGGTTCAGCACCCGATCGAGCACCGCCGCTCCGTCCACACCCGCGCCGGGTGAGGCGAGGAACGTGATCTCGGGCAGCCGACGGCCGGCGGGCGCACGCACGTAGAGCGCGTTCTCCCCCTGGAGGATCGAACCGACATCCCGCAGGATGTCGGCGAATTTCTTGAAGCCCGGCTGCTGCTGCAGCAGCGGGTTACCCTCGAGGCCGCCGAGCATCCCTCTCGAGCCGTGGAACGCGAAGTAGAGGAGTGCGTCCTGCGGCACGAGCTTCCGGAGCGAGCCGACGGACGCTGACGGTCCTCGATTCTTGAAGGCGTCGCCCGGCGTACCGTGCACGATCGTGTCGAGCCCCAGACCATCCGACCTCGCCCGCAGTCTCAGCAGCAGCCAGTCGAGCGTCCCGAGCTTGTCGACGAAGGACTGCCCCTGCGGACCGGCGGCCCTCCGAGCGGCCGCCATCGCCTTCGCGCCGTTGACGTAGGCGCGCACGATTCCGTCTCCCGCCTTGTCCATCGCGCCGGTGAACACCTTGTCCTCGGCGAGGGTTCGCTTCGCAGACTCGCTGGCCTGCTTGAACGCATCGATTGCGGACTGCTCGTCCGACATGACTTCCCAGCCGCGGAACTCCTCGTAGACGAGCTTGTTGGTCGGATCGCTCGCGTTACCTTTCTTGACCGCTCGCTCGAACGCTCCCTTGTCCTTGGGCTGCATCAGGGCGACCGTTTCGCCGGGATACTCGAAGTCGAGCATGACGACGTCGATCTCGCGACCGAGCGCCGGCTTGATGTCGCTGTCCCAGTCGAGACCTTCCTTGCGCATGCTCTTCTTGGCGGACTCGATCGCCTTCTGTTTGTCAGGGAACTTGCCGGCCAGCTCGTTGACCGTCTGCCACTGCGACGAGCCCGGGTCCGTGTCGATCGCGACGAACACCGGCGCTGTGGCGGGAACGATGTCCGCCGCGCCGGAGCCTGGCCTCGTCGTGCCGCCGCAGCCCGCGAGGACGAGCGCGAACAAAGCCAACAGACCCACGAGTCTGCCCATCATCTTGGAACCCTAACTAGGCGTGTGTGAGCCGGACGACGAGCCGCGAGGTGGATCCCGTGCGGGCTCCGTAGGCGACGAGGGTTCCGAGCTTGTCGAGCAGCTTGAGGTTCGGTGCCTGCTGGCCGCTCCCGAGCAGCGCGGAGAACGCCTGGATGAGCGGGCTGAGGCGCGGAACGTCTGCGTAGGCGAGCCATGTGACGTCGT
>VAWR01000058.1 GCA_005885245.1 Actinomycetota bacterium
CGTTGAAGGTGCGGCCGACGATCAGCGGCGATCCGGCACCGAACGATGGCGTTGCCGGGGCCCACATCGTCCTGGCGGGGAAGACCTTCACCGGCACGACGAGCGTCAGGTTCGGTGACAACCTGCAGGCTGCACCGTTCACGATCGGCGTCGGCGGGACCACTCTCAACGTGACCGTGCCGAGCAACGCCACGACCGGGAAGGTCGGCGTCACGAACGCGGGCGGCACGACGCTGACGGCGAACAGCTTTACGGTGCATCCGCATGTGACTTCGTTCTCGCCTGCCTCGGGGGTTGCGGGGGCGAACGTGACGATCGGCGGGACGGGTTTCAGTGGGGTGCCGACGGTTGATTTCACGGGGAGCGCTGGGGCGTTCCTGGTGTCGCACACGGCGACGGCGCTGGTCGTGCATGTGCCGGTCGATGGGTTGGTCGGGCCGTTGACGGTGACGACGGCGGACGGGTCGTCGGCGAGTGTGGCGTCGTTCAGGCCGGTGCCGAAGATCACCGGCTTCGACGCGGGGACCTACCTGGCGGGTGACACGGTGATGGTGAGCGGGTCGAACTTCACCGCCAACGGCGCTCTGACGGCCAAGCTGGGTGCGCTCGCGGTGAGCCCGGGCTCGGTCTCCGCGACCAGCTTCCAGTTCACCGTGCCGGACAAAGGGCTGACCGCGACGGTGAGCGCAACGAACCTGGACGGGACTGCGAACAGCCCGACCACGTTGAAGGTGCGGCCGACGATCAGCGGTGATCCGGCGCCGAACGATGGCGTTGCCGGGGCCCACATCGTCCTGGCGGGGAAGACCTTCACCGGCACGACGAGTGTGAAGTTCAACGGGACGGTGGCGGCGCCGTTCAGTGTCGGTGTGGGTGGGACGTCGTTGAATGTGACGGTGCCGAGCGGGGCGGTCGACGGGCCGATCGCGGTGACGAATGCCGGAGGGACGACGAGCACGACGTATCCGTTCAAGGTCGATCCGAAGCTGGTCTCGTTCTCGCCGGTGGCGGCGGCTGGCGGTGCGAATGTGACGATCAACGGCACCGGTTTTGGCAGCTCGCCGGTCGTTCACTTCAGCGGCAGTGCGGCGCCGGCGACGCTCGGGGTTCATACGGCGACGTCGATCGCGGCTGTGGTTCCTTCCGATGCCCGCAACGGCACGATCATGGTCTCGACGGCCAACGGGGATGCGACGAGCGTTGCGTCGTTCAAGCCGCTGCTGAAGATCACGAGCTTTGGCGCGGCCTCCTACCAGGCCGGCGACGTGGTCACGGTCAACGGCTCGAACTTCCTGGCCACCGGGGTCGACCCGACTGCGAAGCTGGGTGCGATAGCAGTGAATCCGGGCTCCGTCTCCGCGACGAGCTTCCAGTTCACGATTCCCGACAACGGCCTGACCGCGACTGTGAGCGCGACCAACGGCAACGGCACCGCAAACAGCCCGACCACGTTGAAGGTGCGGCCGACGATCAGCGGTGATCCGGCGCCGAACGAGGCGAGGGCGGGAGATCACATCGTCCTCGCGGGCAAGACCTTCACCGGCACGACCAGCGTGAAGTTCGGAAACAACACGCAGCCGGCGCCCTTCACGGTCGGCGTCGGTGGAACGAGTCTGAACGTGACCGTCCCGAACAATGCGACCACCGGCAAGATCGGGATCACGACCGCCGGTGGCCTCACTCTGACCGCCGGCGACTTCACGATCGATCCCCGGATCGGGAATGTCTCGCCGCTGAGCGGCGCGGTCGGGCTCATCGTGAACGTCAACGGCACCGGCTTCGGCAGCGCCGACCGAGTCAATTTCGCCGGCGGCGTATTCGGCGTGCCGACGAACGTCACGGCGACGTCGCTCAAGGTCGCCGTTCCTCCAGGGGCAACGACAGGGCCGATCACCGTCCACACGCCCGCGGGGACCTCGGCTCCCTCGGTCGCGTCCTTCACGGTCACGTTCTCCGTCACGAGCATCTCGCCGACGTCTGCCGTCTACACCCACGACGTGACGATCACGGGCATTGGTCTGACCGGCGTCACCGGCGTGAAGTTCAACAATATTCCCGGAGCGATCGTCTCGAACAGCGGCACGGTCATCCACGCGACGACTCCCGCGAGCGGGGCCATCTCCGGCACGGTGACAGTCTGGAAGGGAACGGCGAGCGTCGCCGCGCCGCAGCAGTTCACCCTGCTGGACGTAACGAGCTTCCTGCCGACGAGTGCGACGCCGGGGACGGACGTCGTCATCACCGGACACGGCTTCACGGGCGCGACCGCGGTCGCATTCAACGGGACGGCAGCGGCCACCTTCGTCGTCGACTCGGGCACGCAGATCACCGCCCCGGTCCCGGACGGCGCAACCACAGGGACGGTGTCCGTCACCGGCCCCGGCGGCACGGCGACGAGCACGGGCTCGTTCACCGTGGAAAGCCTGGCCGAGGTCAAGATCAACGAGCTCCAGACTGACGGGACCACCTCACAGGACGAGTTCGTCGAGCTGTACAACGGCGGGAGCGCCGGCGCTGACATCAGCGGCTGCAAGCTCGTCTACCGCACGGCGAGTGGGACGTCCGACATCGGCCTCGCGACCGTCCCGGCGAGCACGACGATTCCGGCCGGCGGCTTCCATCTCTTCGCGGGGACGGACTATGCAGGCGCTGCGACGGCGGATCAGACGTTCAGCGTGGATTTGAACGCCGGCGACGGAGGCCTTGCTCTGCGTTATCCGAGCGGCGCGATCGTCGACCTCGTCGGGTACGGGTCGCCGACAAACGGATTCTTCGAAGGAACCGCCGCGCCGTCGCCTCCGTCCGGACAAAGCATCGGCCGCCATCCGAGCGGCGCCGACACCGACGACAACGCGGCAGACTTCCAGGTGATCGCAGCGCCCACTCCCAGACTCGTCAACCCGTGAGCCTGGCGCGCAGGATCCTTGTCCTGGTCCCGTTGACGGTTGCGGCGGCCGCCACGGCGCACGCGGCGATCGCGCCGTCAGCCTTGAAGGTCACGTACTGGCCGCACGGCCGTGGCGCTGCCGCAAGCGTCTGGACGCTCCGCTGTGATCCAACGGGGGGGACGCACCCCAGACGGCGCCTCGCCTGCGCTGCGCTCGGGCGGCACGCGGCAGACCTCCGCCCGGCCACTCGGGCGTGCACCCTGATGCCGACACTCACCTCGGCTCAGGCTCGGATCACGGGCACCTGGGGTGGACGTCGGGTCAACCGGACCTACCGCTTCGGCTGTCCCGGCTGGGAGGATCTCCGCGTCGTTCTGACCGGCCGCTAGTCGTTCCGACCTCCGCATTAGGCTGTCGACGATGCTCCTGAACGCCAGCGGCTGCCTCGACGCGCTGACCGCGCCTGACGTGGCCCGCAGCCTGGACGCGTTCGTGACCAAGACGGTGACGCCCCTTCCCCGGGATGGGAACGAGCCCGTGCGAATCGCCGAGACCGAGGTCGGGATGCTCAACTCGATCGGGCTCGCGAACCCGGGCATCGACCGCTTCCTGACCAGGAGCCTGACGGCGCTCGCGAAGCTCGGAGTGCCGGTGTGGGTGTCGGTTGGGGGCTTCGAGACAGATGACTACGCGGAGATCTGCTCGCGGCTCGACGATCACGCCGAAGTGGCCGCCATCGAACTGAACGTGTCCTGCCCGAACGTCGAAGCGCCGGCAGACAGCGCGTCGCAGATCGTGGCGGCCGCGCGGCTGGCCACGCGAAAGCCCTTGTGGGCGAAGCTCTCTCCGTCCGTGCCGGACGTCGGCGAGGTTGCGCGTGCCGCGCAGGCGGCGGGAGCGGACGGCCTCTCGCTCGTCAACACGGTGCGAGGGCTGAAGCTGGACAGCGGCACGCTCAAGCCCGTGCTCGGGCCGGGGCACGGCGGTCTCTCCGGTCCGGCGCTCAAGCCGATCGCTCTCGCGGCCGTAGCGACGTGCTACCGGGCTACCGGCCTGCCGATCGTCGGCATGGGCGGCGTGCAGACGGGCCAGGACGCGTTGGAGTTGATTGCCGTCGGCGCGCGGCACGTCGCGCTCGGCACCGTCCTCTTCTCGGACCCCGACTCACCCGCACGTGTGCGCGCGGAGTTGCACGCCGCGGCAACCGAGCGTGGGTGGAGGAGCGCCGACGACGCCTACGCGTTCGCCGTTCAAGAGCCGTTGTCCGTTGGGACAACTCTCGACAACAGGTCGAGTGTATAGAGCTTAAAACACCTGCTCAGAACGGTAAACGTAGCCGCTTGACCGGCGCAGGTCGCTTGTTAGACTCCGGCGCTCATGGTGTCGCCCAAGACCCAGGCCGAGGCACCGATTCGTTCGCTCGATCAGCGCATGGAAGCTCTGAAGCGCGCGAACGACATCCGTGTCCGACGTGCGAGGTTGAAGAAGGACCTGAAGGACGGCCGCGTCCAGATCGATCAGATCCTCAGCAACCCTCCCGAGTACGTGTCGACGGCGAAGGTCTTCGACATGTTGATGGCAGTGCCGAAGTTCGGGCGCGTGAAGGCTGCGCGCTTCCTGAACATGTGCCGCATCAGCCAGTCGAAGACGGTGGGAGGCCTCTCGGACCGTCAGCGCTCCGAGTTGATTGGCCTCTTCCACCGGTAGACCGCTGGTCGTCGTCGTCACCGGCACCTCGGGCGCCGGCAAGGGCACGCTGGAGAAGGTCTTGCTCGATACCACGCCCGAGCTCGAGCTCGCCGTCTCCGCGACGACGCGCGAACAGCGACCCGGCGAGGAGAACGGCCGCGAGTACTGGTTCATCACGCCCGAGAAGTTCGACGGGCTCGTCGAAGAAGGCGAGTTCCTCGAATACGTCGATCTCCCCTGGGGCGCTCGGTCCGGGACGCTCCGCTCCGAGATAGACCGCATCCAGGCCAACGGCAGGGTGCCGCTGCTCGATCTCGAAACGGACGGGGCGCTGCGCGTCCAGGAGACGATCCCCGGCGCGGTCACGATCTTCGTCGATGCGCCGACCTTCGACGAGCTCGAGCGCAGGCTGCGCGAGCGTGCCACCGAAAGCTCGGGAGAGATCCAGGTGCGCCTGGCACTCGCCCGGAAACAGCAGGAACAGAAGGGGCGATTCAACCACGCGATCGTGAACGACGACGTCGAGCGTGCCGCCAAGCAGCTCGCGGAGATCGTCCGCGGCGAGTTGCAGGCCGCAGGTACCATGAGCCGCCCATGATCCATCCCCGCATCGACGAGCTCCTCGACAATGTCGACTCACGCTACGCGCTCGTGATCGTCGCGGCCAAGCGGGCTCGTCAGATCAACGACTACCACCATCAGCTGGGCGAAGGCATCGGCTTCGAGCAGGCGCCCCCGCCTCTGGTGGAATCGCGGTCGAAGAACTACTTGACCATGGCCCTCGAGGAGGTCTCCGAGGGCAAGCTCAAGTACAAGTACCCGAAGTAGTCTCGGCTTCAGTCGCGCCCTAGCCCGAAAGGGCAGAATTGCGGCATGGCCCGGGTACTCCTTGGAGTCACGGGGGGCATCGCCTCCTATAAGGCCTGCGAGCTCGTCCGGCTCTTCGTCAGGGGCGGACACGAGGTCGTGCCGCTCGTCACGCCCGGCGCCGAACGCTTCGTCCGTGCGGAGACCTTCTTCGCTCTCGCGCGGCGGCCGCCGAACGACGATCTCTACGCCCACCTGACACGCGCCGATCTGCTCGTCGTCGCGCCTCTGACCGCGAACACGCTCGCGAGGCTCGCGCACGGACTGGCCGATAACCTCGTCGCCGAGGCGGCGCTCGCGCATCGAGGGCCGATGCTCCTCGCCCCGGCGATGAATCCGCGGATGTGGGCGCACCCGGCAACGCAGGCGAACGCGGAGACGGTGCGCTCCCGCGGTGCCGTGCTCGTCGGGCCGGACGAGGGCGAAACCGCCGAAGGAGAGTGGGGGCCCGGACGGATGGCCGAGCCTGACGAGATCTACCGCCGGGCCCGCGAGCTGCTGGGTGAGCGCGATTCGCTGGCGGGCCGCCGCGTCCTCGTCAGCGCCGGTGGGACCCGCGAGCCGCTCGACGCCGTGCGCTTCCTCGGGAACCGCTCGTCCGGACGGATGGGAGTCGCACTCGCCGAGGAGGCGAAGCGACGGGGTGCAAGCGTCACACTGTTGGCAGCGAACCTCGCCGTACCGCCGCCGCAGGGCGTCGAGGTCGTGGAGACGCCGACGGCCGAAGCGATGCTCACTGAAGCGCTGGCCCGGCGCAACGTGGACCTCGTCCTGATGGCCGCGGCTGTCGCCGACTACCGCCCGGCTGAGACGGTGACGGAGAAGCGACCGAAGGACGAGCGGGCGTGGGAGCTGCGCCTCGAGCCCACGACGGACGTCCTGGCGACGCTCGCCGACGGAAGGACGAACGGCCAGGTCCTGATCGGCTTCGCGGCAGACCGGGGCGAGCTCGGACTCGAGCGGGCGCGAGCAAAGCTGCAGCGCAAACGCGTCGACCTCGTCGTCTTCAATGATGTGTCTCGCGACGACATCGGCTTCGACGCGGAGGAAAACGAGGTCGTGCTCGTGGCCGCCGGAACCGAGCGCCGCGTGTCGAAGGCGCCAAAAGACCGAATCGCGGCGGTGATCGTAGATGCAGCAGAGGAGTTGTTGCGTGAGCGAGCCGGGTAGCCAGCACGTCGAGACGGCGGAGGCAGCCGAGTCGATTCGAGCCTTGGTCGAGAACCTCGCCCGCGTCGTGCACGCGCCTGATGAAACGCTGCGCCTCTGCGTCCTGTGCCTCGTGAGCGAAGGCCACCTGATCCTCGAAGACTTTCCAGGCGTCGGAAAGACGATGCTTGCGAAGGCGCTTGCCCGTTCGCTCGACGTCTCCTTCTCACGCATGCAGTTCACGCCTGACCTCCTGCCGTCCGACGTGACCGGCGTGAACGTCTTCAACCAGCGCTCGAACGAGTTCGAGTTCAAGCCGGGGCCGGTGTTCGCCAACCTGCTGCTCGTAGACGAGATCAACCGTGCCTCGCCGAAGACACAGGCCGCTCTACTGGAATGCATGCAGGAGCAACAGGTGACGATCGACGGCGTCACGAACGAGCTGGCTCGGCCATTCATGGTGATGGCGACCCAGAACCCGATCGAGTACGAAGGCACGTATCCGCTCCCGGAGGCCCAGCTCGACCGCTTCACGATGCGGATCGCGATCGGCTATCCACCGCTGTCGGAGGAGGCGACGATGCTCGCGGAGCAGACTGCTGACCCGCCGCTCGGGGGCCTCCAGCCGGTAGCCGACGCCGCAGAGGCAGTCGCGCTGGCGGACGAGGCGAAGGTGATCTTCGTGGAGGAGAGTCTCACTCGCTACGTCGTCGCCTTGCTGCGGGCGACGCGGGGCGACTCTCGGCTCTATCTGGGCGCGAGTCCTCGGGCCGGGATCGCCCTGCTGCGGGTGGCGAAAGCCCGCGCGCTTGCCGACGGCCGCAGCTTCCTGGAGCCGGACGACATCAAGGCAGTCGCCGTCCCGGTGCTCGCTCACCGGCTGATCCTCGCCCCGGAGGCGCGATCGACGGGTTTGAGCGGCGAGCAGATCGTGTCGGAGACGCTCGACAAGACCCCCGTCCCGGTCTGATTGATGCTCACGAGGCGCGGCCGGTTCATCTTCGCGCTCGGCTTCGGCGTCTATCTCGCCGCGTGGGCGTTCGGCTCGAAGCCGCTGTATCCGGTGGCGACCGGTTTGCTGCTCGTCGTGCTCGTCGCGTGGGTCTGGGTCCGCCTCGCCGACCGGCCGTTCATCGTGCAACGCGGCTCGGGTGAGGGCGAACACGTCGAAGGCGACGACGTCCCCCTCGTCGTCGAGCTTCGCCCGACGGGTGAGGTGCTGCCCGCCGCGGTGACGCTGAACGAGCGCGTCGGCCGGCTCGGCGAGCAGCGACACGCAATGCGGCGGAGTGGACGCCGATTGAGCGTGCGTTACGTCCTGCAGCGCGTTCCTCGCGGGCGCTACGCCTTCGAGGACGTGCGCGCAGAGCTCTCCGATCCGTTTGCGCTCGAGTGCGCGATCGTCCCGCTGCCTGCGCCCGGGGCGCTTCTCGTCTATCCGCGGCTCGTCCAGCTCGGCTCGCTCTTCTCCGAGTCCGGTTCGGCATCGCACGACGGACGACGGTTGCTGCTGCGCCGTCACACGGGCTTCGAGCTGCACGGCGTGCGGGAGTACGAGCAAGGCGAGTCGCTGCGGCGAGTGCACTGGCCATCGACCGCCCGCAGAGGGCAGTTGATGGTCAAGGAGCTGGAGGACGCACCGCGGGACGAGGTCGCAGTGCTGCTCGACGCGAATGCACGGGCCGTGGTCGGCGACAGCTTCGAGGTGCAGGTGCGTGCCGCCGGCTCACTCGTGGACGCGTACATTCGGCGAGGGCGACGGGCCGTGCTGGTGGTCAACACGGAGCGGCGCGAGGTGCAGCACGTGCATTCCGTCGCAGCGGATTGGCGGCGGGCACTCGAGTTGCTCGCAGCGGTCGAACCCACGGGCGAGGCGCCGCTGGCGCGGCTGCTGACGGAAGAAGATAGCCCCGCCGTCCGCGCGCTGGAGCTCGTCGTCGTGACGGCGAGAATCGAGCCGGCGCTCGTCGACCGGCTCGTACAGCGTTCGCTTTCGCGGCGCAAGGTGTCCGTCGTCTACGTCGATCCCGCCAGCTTCAACGGTGCGGGCCGGAAGCCGGAACCGGCGCTGCTGCGGCTGCAGGCAGCCGGCGTGGCGGTTGCGGTCGTGCGCGACGGCGATGACCTCGCGGCTCGTCTGCAGGGCTCGCTCGAGGCCGCGCGTGCTTAGGACGGTCGTGCTCGCCGGCTTCGCAGGGCTGGTGATAGCGGTCGACTGGTTGCGGTTCGAGGAGCCTCGCTCGGGTGGCGGCCGCCCCTTCCTGCTCGTCGTCCTGGCGATCGTCCCAGTCCTACTCCGGCCGCTGTGGCTGCGACTCGCAGGGCTCGCCGCCGGCTGGTTCCTCGCCGCCTGGGTCGCGTTCTCGGTCTCGCCGGCGGCGCTCTGGCCGGGAGGGGAGAGCTTCTTCGGCACGTTCGGCTCGCGGTTCGGCGGCGGGTTCCTCGACTTCTACGACTACCGCCTGCCGATCGATCCCTCGTCGCGCCCGCACATGCACGAGGTGCTCCTGATCGCCATCTTTGCGTTCTCGCTCCTAGTCGCGCTCGCCGTTGCCACCCGGCGCGTCCTGCTTGCCGTGATCTTCTTCCTCGTGGGAGCGGGGTGGCCCGCGACCCTGCTGTCGGGCGGCAGCGAGATCGGCCGCGGGGTGGCCATCCTCGCCGTCGTGCTCTTGCTCCTCGCCGGTCTCACCGACCGACCAAGCCGGCTTGCGCTCGTCGCGGCAGCGACGGTCGTCGCCGGTGCGCTCGCGCTCTCGAGCTCTCCGGCGGTAGCGAAGAGCGCGTTCCTCGACTGGCAGCACTGGGACTTCTACACGCGCCAGCAGCACGCCGTCAGCGTGCGCTACGTCTGGGATGCCCGCTATGACGGCATCCACTTCCCGAAGAAAAGGACCACGGTGCTGAAGATTCGAGCGCCGCGGCGCTCCTTCTACTGGCGGGCAACGGTGCTCGACCGCTTCGACGGCACACGCTGGCTCGAGCGCCCGTGGCGTGGAACGCCGCGCGAGCAGCGCCAGGTCACGCCTGCCGCTGCGCGAAATCCCGCGAACTGGCTCCGGCAGGAGGTGACTGTCGGTGCGCTCGAGGATCAGCACGTGATCGGAGCGAGCATTCCCATGCGGGACAACGTGGGCGGCCCTCGGGCCGATCTTGGACAGGGCGTGGTGCTCGCGTTGAGCGGACTTCATCGCGACGAGCACTACGTCGTCTCGAGCTACGCAGCGACCCCGACGCCGGCCGAGCTCGTTCGCGCTCCGGCTTCCTATCCGACGGCGTTGACCCGGCGCGGGCGCGAGCTGGACATCGCGCCGGGCGTGACCGTGCCGTCGTTCGGCCAACCAGGCCGAGACGCGCGCGTCCTGTCGCTGCTGACGGGACGGCTCCTCCCGTACGCAGACGTCTACGAGCGCGCGCGCGGGGTCGCGGGCGAGACGAGGTCCCCGTACGCCGCGGTGGTCGCGCTCGAGGCGTGGTTCCGGTCGACGGGTGGCTTCACCTACTCGGAGCAGCCCGGGACGACGCCTGGCCTGCCGCCGCTGGTCGGCTTCGTGATGGAAACGAAGACGGGGTACTGCCAGCACTTCGCGGGCGCAATGGCCCTGATGGCACGACTGCTCGGGATCCCCGCCCGGGTCGCAGCGGGCTTCGTCCCGGGGAAGTACCACGACGACTTCTGGCAGGTGACCGATCACGACGCCCACACCTGGGTCGAGGTGTGGTTCCCCCGTTACGGCTGGCTTCCCTTCGACCCGACGCCCGGTCGCGGCCGGTTGGGCGGTACGTACAGCTCGACCTCGCTCGGCTTCGACGCACGAGCAGCGGCCCGTCTGCTCTCGAGGGTCGTCACGGGTGGCGTCGTTTTCGGCCACGGAAACGGTACCGGTGTGATCGGCCACGACCCGAACCGGCGCACGCCCCGTTCCGCGGGCGATCCGCCCCTCGGCATCGGCCTGACTCCGACGTCACCGAAGAAGCACAACCCGAGCCTCCTCTTCTTCTTGCTCCTGCTCGCGTCCGGCGTTGCCGCAGCGATCGTCGCCCTCAAGCACGCACGTCGCAGGCTCCGCTATCTGACCCGCGACCCGAGACGCGTAGCGGTCGCTTGCGCTCGAGAGCTCGGCGAGTACCTGGACGACCAGCGTGTCCCGGCGCCGGACGCCGCCACCATGCGTGAGCTCGGGGGGACCGTGGCCGCGACGCTCGGCGTCGACGCGACGGAGTTCGCCCGCGCAGCGACCGTCGCGCGCTATGGGCCGCCGGAAGGGGCGCGGGCGGCCGCGGCCCGGTCGCGCGAGGAGCTTCGGGAGTTGAAGCGGAGACTGCGGCGGAGTCTCGGCTTCTTCGACCGGGCCCGCGGGCTCATCTCAGTTCGCTCTCTCGGGCTCGGCTAGCCGTGGACGCCGTCGTGATGGCGGCAGGCGAAGGCAGGCGCCTTCGTCCGCTGACCGAGCTGTGGCCGAAGCCGATCTTGCCGATCGACGGTCGGCCGGTGGTTGCCACGCTTCTGCGAGACCTCGCCGCCGCGGAGCTTCGTCGCGTCTGGCTGGTCACGGGCCATCACGCCGAGCAGGTCGAAGAGCTCGTCGGCAGTGGCTCGGCCTTCGGATTGGAGGTCCGGTTCGTGGATCAGCCCGACGTGCTCGGCTCCGCGGATGCGGTCCAGCGGGCGCTTGCCGCGGGTGCGGCGCCGCCTCTGATCGTCTCGGCGGCGGACACGGTCTTCAGGCGCGGCGAGCTGGCTCACTTCGCGGACACGTTCTCGGGCTCCGGCGCGAGCGGAGCAGTGGCCGTCCGGGTCGACCCGCCACCGGGGTCCGGCAGGCCGGCGATTCGACGGCTTGGCGACCGGGTGGTGAGGATGCACGACGACGATCCCACCAACCCGTGGTCGGGAGCACCTCTGTGGGCGCTTGGGCCGGCCGTTGCGGAGCATCTGTGTCGCGATCGCCCTCCCTACGAGCTCGAGAACGCCTTTCAGGCGGCCGTGGACGCGGGGGAGACGGTTATCGCGGTCGAGATCGGGAAGACGCGCGATTTGACGTATCCGCTTGACTTGGTGAGGGAGAACTTTCCCTACCTACGAGCGACATGAGCGAGACGTACGACCTGTACCAGCAAGGAAGAGCCCATCTCCGAAAGGGGCGGGCGGCTCAGGCGACGGTTGCGCTCGAGAAGGCCAAGCGGCGCGAGCCGGACAAGGCCTCGATCCGTGAGGCGCTCGGGATCGCATACCTGCGGATCCAGCGGTACGAGGAAGCCGAGCAGGAGTTTCGCGCGCTGCTCGAGCTGTCGCCTGCCGACCACTACGGCCACTACGGCCTCGGTCGGGCGCTCGAGAAGCAGGGGAAGGAGTCGGAGGCAAACGGTCACTTCAAGCTCGCCAGTTCGTTGCGACCACAGAACGAGCACTATGCGTCGCGCATTCTCGACCTCGACCACGATCAGCCCGACACGGCCGCGGGCGAAGGGGAATAACCGGCACAGATTCGGTCGCCGCGCATTACCCGGCCGTGCGTACCTCGCCGATAGCATCGATCGCAGTGGGTGGTGGGTGGCAAACCCCCCACCCGGGTGGGGACGCGCGCGCGTGTACCTCAAGAAGAGTGTCGACCGGGGAAGTCGGCGATGATCACCGCCGCATGCGGGTTGTCTGCCAGCGCGTCTCGGAGGCGCGGGTCAGCATCGAGGGCGCGCTGGTGGGGGAGATCGGCCTCGGATTGGTCGTCTTGCTCGGCGTCGAGCGCGGCGACCGCGAGGAGGACGCCGTTCGCCTCGCGGGCAAAGTCGCACGGCTCAGGATCTTCGACGACGGCGACGGCAGGTTCGATCGAAGCCTCCTCGACGTGGGCGGCTCCGCGCTCGTCGTCAGCCAGTTCACGCTGATCGCAGATACACGCAAGGGCAATCGGCCGAGCTTTGCGCTCGCCGCACCGCCCGAGGAAGCGCAACCACTCTACGAGGCGTTCTGCGCAGCCCTCGCCGATACGGGTGCTGACGTGGAGCAAGGCGTTTTCGGGGCGCGAATGGCCGTTAGCCTCGTCAACGACGGCCCAGTGACGATCGTGCTGGACTGACCAGTCCTCAACCCGCCTGCTATCCTGGAAAAACCACATTTCGAGGCGGTTTTCGAAGTGGGCCTGCGGGCCCATTTTTTGTGACAGGAGTGAATTTGGCAGCGACACACGACAAGGAGAAGCAGCTCACGCGCGAGATCGCGCCGAAGATCGAGCGCGCCGTGCCCGGCACGGAAGTCCTGGCCGTCGAGCTGACGAGCCCGGAGCGGTTCACCGTCTACGTCGACCACGTTCAGGGCGTCGATCACGCGCTCTGCGAGCGCGTCACGTCCCTCCTTGGCGACTACCTCCGCGACTACTCGATCGACGTTTCGTCGCCGGGTGTCGAGCGGCCGCTGCGCAAGCCCGCCCACTTTCGAAACGTCGTCGGCCGCCGCGTCGCCGTGCGGACAAACGGGCGGAATCGCCTGCGCGGAGAAGTTGTCGCCGCCGGGGAATCCAGCCTGACACTTCAGACCGACGCTGAGTCGGTGGACATCCCGTATGACGCGATCGTGCGGGGCAATCTGATCGAGGAAGCGGGGAAGAAATGACCCAGGAAATCGTCGAGGCCGTTCGAGACATCGAGCGCGAGAAGGGAATCGAGAGCGGCACGCTCGTTGCTGCACTCGAGGATGCGCTCCTTGCCGCCTACAAGAAGATGTCCGGAGCTGCACGCCACGCGATCGTCGAGATCGACGAACAGGGCGACTTCCGCGTCTACGCGGTCGAGCTCCCAGCCGACATCGAGGAACGCCTCATCGACGAGGCGCGCGAGCGCAAGCTCGAGGAGCTGGAAGCGCTGGAGGTCGAGACCGGTGAACGTTCCCACACGCTCATCTCCGACGACGACCTCGACGTCGACTGGTCCGAGGTCCCCGAAAACCTGATCAAGCGCGAGGACGTCACACCCGAGAACTTCGGCCGGATCGCCGCGCAGACTGCGAAGCAGGTGATTCTGCAGCGCATCCGCGAGGCGGAGCGCGCGATGATGTACGACGAGTACGTCGACCGGGTCAGCGAGGTCGTGACGGGGATCGTCCAGCAGGCCGGCGACCGGAACAACGTCCTCGTCGACCTGGGCAAGGTCGAGGCGCTCCTGCCGCGCTCCGAGCAGGTGGACGGCGAGCGCTACGAACAGGGCTCCCGAATCAAGGCAGTCATCACCGAGGTCCGCTCAGGAACGAAAGGGCCGCAGGTGATCCTCTCCCGGCGCGACCCCGAGCTGATCAAGACGCTGTTCGAGCTCGAGGTGCCCGAGATCGCCGACGGCCTGGTCGAGATTCGCGGCGTCGCCCGCGAACCCGGATACCGCTCGAAGATCGCGGTCGAGTCGCACGCACAGGGCGTCGATCCGGTCGGCGCATGCGTAGGCCCACGAGGCTCGCGCGTTCGCATGGTCGTCTCGGAGCTCCGCGGCGAGAAGATCGACATCATCCCGTGGAATCCGGAGCCGGCCCGGTTCGTCGCCAAGGCGCTCTCTCCCGCGCGTGTCCGTGAGGTGTTCGTCGACGACGATACGAAAGAGGCGACGGTCATCGTTCCCGACGATCAGCTTGCACTCGCCATCGGCAAGGAAGGTCTGAACGCTCGACTGGCGGCCCGTCTCACCGGCTGGAAGGTCGACATCCAGTCCGACAGCGAGTTTGCGCAGGCAGAAGCCGCAGCAGCCTACGGCGGTGGGGGCGAAGGCGAGGAGTTCACCGGACGCTGTTCTGCAGTCCTCTCGAACGGGAAGCGCTGTCCGAACGAGGCCCTCCCCGGTTCACGGTACTGCGGTCTCCCGGCGCATCAGGCACTGGCGTTGCAGGACACGGAGGACGTGGAGCCGATCGTGTCCGAGTCCGAGCCCGAGCTCGAAGCGCTCGCGGACACCGCCCCGCCCGAAGCCGAGAGCATCGGTCCCGAAAGCGTCGCGGCGATTCCCGAGGACGACGGCGACCTCGACGCCGGCGCTGCTCAACGGGCGGAGCCCGACCAGGTTCCGGCAGGGATTCCCGTCGAGCAGACGTCGGCCCCGGACGAGGCCGAGGTCGAGGAGACCCCGCCGGCTGCGTGACCGAGCCGATCAGGAGCTGCGTCGGCTGCGGGCGGAAGGCTACCCAGAGCCAGCTCCTGCGATTCGTCGCAAGGGACGGTCGCCTCGTCCCCGGCACGAACGAATCCGGGCGCGGGGCTTACACCTGCCGCCGGCTCGCGTGTTTCGAGCGGGCGATCTCGCGGCGCGCCTTCAACCGCACGCTCCGGCAGACCGTCCGGGTCGA
The DNA here is from genome assembly GCA_005885245.1 of Actinomycetota bacterium. Taxonomy (GTDB): domain Bacteria; phylum Actinomycetota; class Thermoleophilia; order Gaiellales; family Gaiellaceae; genus 3-1-20CM-4-69-9. The sequence goes on from VAWR01000058.1 coordinate 14,914, forward strand.
GCAGGAACTGACATCCCTCTACACTTGACGTCCTGATGGCGAACGAATCCGGCTCGAACAGACCAAACCGGCCGATGAGGCCGCGTCAGGGTGGTCCCGGCCAGCGGCGCAAGCGGCGCGTCGTCATCGACAACGCCGCCGCACGGCCGCGCGATGCTCGCCAGCAGCAGCGCGACCGCGAGGCCGCACGGCCGAAAACCCCTCGCGAGGTCGTCGCTCCGACCGGACCGGTCACCGTCCAGTCAGGCGTCACCGTCCGCGACCTGTCGCAGGCCCTCGGCGTGCCGGCCCCCAAGATCATCATGTTCATGATGGGCCTCGGGAAGGCCGTCACGATCACTCAGACTCTGGCCGACGACGAGGTCGAGCTCATCGCTGCCGAGCTGGCCCCCGAGCGCGAGCTGACGATCAAGCACGCTGCGGACGAGGACGAAGAGCCGGAGGCGTTCGAGGACAGCGAGGCCGACCTCGTGCCTCGGCCGCCGGTGGTCACGATCATGGGCCACGTCGACCACGGCAAGACCACGTTGCTGGATGCGATCCGGAAGACCTCGGTCGTCACGACCGAAGCGGGCGGGATCACCCAGCACATCGGCGCGTACCAGGTCGAGCGCAACGGCCGGAAGATCACCTTCCTCGACACGCCGGGACATGAGGCCTTCACGGCAATGCGGGCGCGCGGCGCCAAGGTGACGGACATCGCCGTGTTGGTCGTCGCCGCCGACGACGGCGTGATGCCGCAGACCAAGGAGTCGATCTCGCACGCGCGTGCCGCGGACGTGCCGATCGTCGTCGCCGTAAACAAGGTCGACGTCCCGGACGCCGATCCGAACCGAGTCCGGAGTGAGCTCTCCACCGAGAACCTGCAGCCCGAGGAGTGGGGTGGAACCACACAGTTCTCCGATGTCTCCGCCAAGCAGGCGGAGAATCTGGATGACCTGCTCGAGAAGGTCCTGCTCGTAGCGGATGCCGAGCTCGAGCTCACCGCCAATCCGAAGGCCGAAGCGTCCGGGCCGATCATCGAGTCACAGCTCGACGTCGGCCGCGGCCCGGTTGCGACCATGCTCGTCCATCGCGGCACGCTCCGCGTCGGCGACGCCGTCGTCGCCGGTGACGCCTGGGGAAAGGTTCGGGCGCTCTACAACTTCCGCGGCGACAAGGTCAAGGAGGCCAAGCCGGGGGACCCCGTCGAGATCCTCGGCTTCGACAAGCCGCCGCCCGCCGGTGAGCTGTGTCGAGTCGTCGAGAGCGAACGGCGCGCGCGCGAGCTGGCAAATGCGCGCGGTGAGCGGCTCCGCCGCGAGCAGCTCGCCCAGGGCTCGCGAGGGGTGTCGATCGAAGGCCTTTTCGAGCAGATGGAGGCGGGAGCCGTCCAGGACCTCAACCTCGTGCTCAAGGGCGACGTGGTGGGTTCGGTCGAGGCGGCCGTATCGGAGCTTGGAAAGATTCAACACCCCGAGGTGAGGGTGAACGTCATTCACCAGGGCGTGGGCGGTATCACCGAAGGCGACATCATGCTCGCCTCGGCCTCGGGAGCGACGGTCGTCGGCTTCAACGTGCGTCCGAACGCCGAGGCGCGTGCACTGGCCGAACGTGAGGGCGTGGAGATCCGCACCTACCGCGTCATCTACCAGCTCACGGAGGACATCGAGCAGGCGTTGGTCGGCATGCTCAGGCCGGTCGAGAAGGAGGAGACCCTCGGGGAGGCGGAGGTCCGGGCGCTCTTCAAGGTCTCGCGCCTGGGGACGATCGCCGGCTGCATGGTGACGAGTGGACTCGTTCGCCGCGGTGCGCAGGCGCGCGTGATCCGCGACGGAACAGTCATCAACGAGACCACGATCGCGCAGCTCAAACGATTCAAGGACGATGCACGCGAGGTCAGCGAAGGCTTCGAGTGCGGCATCCTGCTCGACGGCTTCAACGACGTGAAGGAAGGCGACGTCATCGAGGCCTACGAGACCCGCGCCGTCGAGCGCACGACGCTCGACGAGCCCGCACCCGCAGCGAGCTCCTAGCGCAGACACCCGGCGTGGGGGCGGGTTACGTCGGCATCCTGAGCGTCGAACTCCACTTTGCGGACGTCTCCTCCCTGAAGGGGAAGCGCAAGTACGTCAAGTCCGCAAAGGCGCAACTCCAGAACCGGTTCGGCGCCTCGGTCGCCGAGGTCGACCATCACGACCTGTGGCAGCGCGCACGGCTGACGGTGTCGTGCGTCGCCCGTGAGTACCGCGAAGCTGAGCGTCTGTTAGACGAAGCAGAGCGGTATCTGTCCGGCCAGGACTTCGAGCTCGTCCGCGCCGACCGAGACGTGGTGACGATCGACTAGACGAGGGCCTGCACGATCATCGCCGCACCGGCGACGATCAGGACACTGCCCAAGGCGCGCAAGAGCTGCCGCTCGACGAGGCGCCCCGTGAGCAACGCCGCTCGGATGCTGACGCGGGCCTGCCGGCCGCGGGCCGGGACGTCCAGGACGCAGAAGGTCGACGCCGAAGACGATCAGCGTGGCGCCGATCGCGAGCAGGAGGGCGTTGCCCGGGACGCTGCCGGAGACGAGGCCGCAGACGCCTGCTCCGACCATGGACGGAGGCGCCATCCAGGCGAGGAGCCGCCGGTCGATGCGTCCGGCCCGAATGTGCTGGATCGCGGCGGCGAGCGCCGCGACCACCGAGCACCAGGCACCGACGAGGGCTCCGGCGAGCGCGGTGACGAAGCACCAGAGTGCGACCGCTATGAGCAGGAGGACGTGCAGCCGGTTGAATATCCCCGATGACGGATCGGATGCGCCGCGTCAACGAGTCGGTTCGACAGGTCCTCTCGGAGGCTGTCGGCCAGTTGAAGGACCCCCGGATCGGCTTCGTGACGGTGACCGGGGTCGAGACGTCGCCCGATCTACGGCATGCGCGCGTGTTCGTCTCGGTGCTGGGTGCGGAGCGGAAGCGGACACAGACGCTGGCGGGGCTCCAGGCCGCACATTCGGTGCTGCAGGCGCAGCTCGCGCGCGAGCTGCGTATGAAGCGGACCCCCCAACTGGCCTTCGAGTACGATCCGTCGGTCGAACGCGGGGTCCGCATGTCAAAGCTGATCGATGAGCTCGCCCCAGACGACAGCGAGTGAGCTGGTCGCGGTCGCCGAGGCGATTCGCGAACACGACCGGTTCACGATCACGACGCACGACAATCCCGATGGGGACGCTCTCGGTTCGCTTTTGGCGGCCAAGCTGGGTCTCGACCAACTCGGCAAGGACACCGTCATGGTGCTGCACGGCGACGCACCGCTTCCGGGGGAGTACGCGTTCATGCCGCTGGCGGCGCTCCAGCGGCGCTGGCCCGACGACGTCTCGGAGCGTGTGCTGCTGGCCGTCGACTGCGCGAATGAGAGTCGAATCGCCGACCCGGAGGTGCTCGGTCGCGTCCCTCTCTCGATCAACGTGGACCATCACCACGACAACACACGCTTCGGGCAGATCAACCTGATCGTTCCCGACGCCTCGTCGACGGGAGAGGTCGTGCGGGATCTGTTCCGCGAGCTCGGGATTCAGCTCACGCCGGACATCGCCGAAGCGCTCTACATCGCGCTGGTCACCGACACCGGCCGTTTCCAGTACACGAACACGACGCCGAAGGCCTTGCGCCTCGGCGCCGAACTCGTCGAGGCCGGCGCGGACCTCCATCGCATCTTCCAGGGCGTCTACGAATCGGTGCAGTTCGCGAAGCTCAAGCTGCTGGCCCGCGCACTGGAGCGTGCCCAGGTACTCGAGGGCGGGCGGGTCGTCGTGTCGTATCTCCTGCGCACCGATTTCGCCGAGGTCGGAGCGGCGGAGCCGTACTCCGAGGGGATCATCGACTTCCTACGAGCCGTCGAAGGGGCTGACATGGCGGTGCTGATCCGCGAGCCACCGCGCGAGGACGGGCCGGCGCGCCGCGTGAGCCTGCGAGCCAGCATCGACGAGCTCGATGTCTCGGCGATCGCCCGGAAGTCGGGTGGGGGCGGACACCGGCAGGCGGCTGGATTCTCGAGCGAGGCGTCGATCGAGGAGATCACCGACTTCGTGCGCCGGGAATTCCTTGCCTCCGCGCGGGCTTAGCCCGGCGGGCATCGTCTTGGTGGACAAGCCCGCCGGGCCGTCGTCGTTCGCGATCGTGGCCGAGCTCCGCCGCAAGACGGGAGCGCGCACCGGACACGCGGGAACTCTTGACCCCTTCGCCACAGGCCTGTTACTCCTGTTGTCTGGTTCGGCAACTAAGCTGGCTGGATGCTTTGTCGGACTCGACAAGCGCTACCTGACCGACGTCGATCTGACCGGCCGGACGACGACCGGCGATCCCGAAGGCGACGTGCTCGAGCGTCACGACGCGCCAGCCTCCGAGGAGCTCGAGCAGCGGCTCGAAGCCCTCCGCGGTGAGGTGGAGCTGCCGATTCCCGCAGCCTCCGCGGTGAAGATCGGCGGGGAGCGCGCCTACAGGCTGGCACGGCGCGGCATCAAGGTGCAGATGCCGACGCGGCGCTCGCAGGTCGCTGCGCTCGACGTCATCTCGTATACAGGCGACGGCGTACGGCTCGATCTCCGCGTCAGCTCGGGTACATACGTCCGCGCAATCGCCGACGCGCTCGGTGGGCACTGTCGGACGCTCAGGCGTACCGAGATCGGTCCGTTCAGTGTCGAGGAGGCGGATCCCGAGCGGATCATCCCCGCGGACGAGGCGCTGGCGAGACTGTGAAAGTCGCCCACCGACCGGACGAGCTCGGCGAGGCGGAGCGGGTCGTGGCGATCGGCAGCTTCGACGGCGTGCACAAGGGTCACCGCCGGGTCCTCGAAGCAGCGCAAGCCGAGGGATCCGGCGTGACGGTGGTGACGTTCTGGCCTCACCCGCGCCTCGTGCTGGGGAATCGCGTCGAATTGCTGTCGACGCTCGAGCGGCGGCTGGAACTGCTCGCCGAGGCCGGCGTGGCCGAGACACTCGTCGTCGAGTTCACGCCCGACCTGGCAGAGCACGAACCCGCCGAGTTCGCCGAGTCCTTGCTGAGGCGGATCGGAACGCGGATGATCGTCGTCGGCGAGAACTTTCGCTTCGGTCGGGCCGCCGCGGGCAACCCCGCGCTGCTCGAGCGCCTCGGCTTCGAGGTCCGGACCGTCCCTCTGGCAGACGGGATCTCGTCGAGCCAGGTGCGAGCGCTCCTCCGCGACGGTGACGTCGGCGGCGCTGCTCAGCTCCTCGGGCGGCCGCCGGAGCTCGACGGGACCGTCGTGCTCGGATCTCAACGCGGTGGCACGCTCGGCTATCCGACCGCGAACCTCGCAGTCGCGCCCGATCTGCTCGTGCCGGCCTACGGGATCTATGCCGGCTCCGCGCTCGGCCATCGAGCGGCGATCTCGATCGGCGTGAATCCCCACTACGGAGGTGGCGAGCGACGGATCGAGCCTCACCTGCTCGACTTCGAGGGTGACCTGTACGGCGATCGTCTGGTCGTCGAGCTGTGGCGCCGCTTGCGAGACGAGCGCGCCTTCGGCAGCGAGGCCGAGCTGGTCGCGCAGATCGCCCGCGACGTCGAGGAGACCCGTCAGACCCGCCGGCCGCCGGTCTAGGCGAGGCCTGTCCGAAGCCGCCCGGGGCTGTCAGGAATGCGGTTCGCTCGGGCGGCTCGCTTTCCGGATCCCGATCGAGGAATCCGGCCCACCGGCCGGACGCAGGGTTTCTCGCGAAGAGCGGCACGCAAGTTTCCGCAAACAGCGGAATCTCTTCCCACGTGCAGACCGATCCGGGAGACGAAGGCCCCAAACTGACCGTGCTCGAGAGCGTCCGGTGTCTCGAGTGCGGCGCCGCCTATGCCAAGCCCGCGGCGGGTGGCACGGTTCGCGAGAACCCGGGCTGCCCGGACTGTGGCTACGTCGGCTGGGTCGCCGCGGCGCTCATCGCCTTCGGCGAATCGTCGACGCCGCACCACTTCGCCGCGGATCGCCAGCGGCGCCCGAGCGGCTGACGACACTCACACCACCGAAGTAGTGGTGGGGTGCGGGCCAGCGTCGCACGGTCCGACCGCCCGCCTCGAGCGCGGCAAGCGCGGCTTCGTCGACGCCGGGCTCGGCGTTGACGAGCTCAGCTGCGGGATGGAAGCGCGGGCGCTCAACCGCAACGCTCGCCGGAAGTCCTTCGTCGAGGATGCCGGCGATCACGCCGAGCAGTGCGGTCCGCAGGCGCGTCCCACCGGCCGCGCCCGCGGCGAGGCCAATCCCGTCGCGGTCGAGCACGAGCGTCGGGGCCATCATGCTGAGCATGCGCGTGCCGGGCTCGAGCGGACCGCGAAGGAGGTCCGCCTCGCCGAGCATGCTATTGAGGTGGAGGTCCAGGCCCGGGAGGAAGTCGCCCGACCCGAGCCCGAGACTCGATGTGACGACGCACGCATTGCCTTCGTCGTCGACGACAGCGACGTTCGTCGTGTCACCTCGGGAGTCTCTGTCGTTCGCAAAGACGTCCACCAGGGCGAGCACCCGCTCTGTGTCTCCGAGGCCCCGCAGGCGCGGCAATCGCGGCACGGTCTCGGGCAGGCCGGAGAGACCGCCCCGGGTCACGAGCCGGGCGGCTCTGTAGCCGACCTCGACGGGCTCGCTCCACCGCGGCTCGTACGCATCGAGATCCGTTCGGGTGAGCAAGCCGCCCCGTTCGGCGGACAAGGCGAGCAGGCTCTCGCCGATCGAGCCCCCGTAAACCGCGGAGGTGTCCAAGGCGAGCGCTTCTAGCGCATCCGTGAGGCCCGGCTGCTCCAGCTTGTCGCCGGCGGCGAGCAACTCACCTCGAGGCGAGTAGATGCGAGCGCCCTCGTTCATCGTCATCACGGGCGCGAGCATCGCGAGACAGGCCGCGTGGGCCGCCGGGAAGTCGACCCCGTCTCGCGCCAACCTGACGGCGGGTTCCACGAGGCGGGGCCACGGCAGCTGCCCGTGCCCGCGCCAGAGCGCTTCGAGACCCGCCGGCAGTCCAGGTACTGCGCAGGAGGCGGGGCCGACGGCGTAGTGGATGAGCTCGGCGCCGAACGGAACGTCGAGCTGCACGAGCTCCGGCTCACGTCGCTCAGCGCCCAGACCGGGCACCGCGACGAAGCAGTCGAGGTTCCGGACTCGGCCACTGGTCGCCTCGTAGTGAATCGCGTGAGCGCCACCGAGGAGCCCTGTCATCACCGTCTCGGCGACGCACGAGGCCAGCGTCGCCGCGACGGCAGCGTCCGCAGCGCTTCCGCCCTCTTCGAGGATCTCGATTCCGGCATCCACCGTTGCGGGATGTCCCGCCGCCACAGCCGCCTTCATCGAGCAGAAGCTATCGCCCTGGAGCCGTTAGGTTGCATGGTCGTGGACGCAGGCGCACACCCGGCGCTGGTACACGCGCGCGCTCTCGTCAAGCGCTTCGACGACCTCGTCGCCGTCGACGGAGTCGATTTCGACGTGCAACGTGGGGAGGCTTTCGGGTTCCTCGGGCCGAACGGCGCCGGCAAGACGTCGACCATGCGCATGATCGGATGCGTATCGCCGCCGTCGAGCGGGACGCTGCGCATCCTCGGTCTCGATCCCGTGGCGAACGGAGCCGAGATCCGCTCACGCCTCGGCGTCGTGCCGCAGCAGGACACACTCGACTTCGAGCTGACCGTGCGCGAGAACGTGATCATCTACGGCCGCTACTTCGGCCTGCGCCGCTCCGAGCTGCGCAGGCGCGCGGACGAGCTGCTGGAGTTCGTCCAGCTGAGCGAACGCGCGGATTCGAGGGTGGAACCGCTGTCGGGCGGGTTGAGGCGACGGTTGACGATCGCCCGCTCGCTCGTCAACGATCCCGACGTCCTCCTCCTCGACGAGCCGACGACGGGTCTTGATCCGCAGGCGCGCCACACGGTCTGGGACCGTCTCTTCCGTCTCAAGCAGCGCGGCGTGACGCTCATCCTGACGACGCACTACATGGACGAAGCCGAGCAGCTCTGTGACCGCCTCGTGGTCATGGACAAGGGCAAGATCGCGGCGGAGGGATCGCCGCAGGAGCTGATCCGCCGCTACTCGACACGCGAGGTCGTGGAGCTTCGCTTCCGGGTGGAGGAAAGGCCCGAGGAGATCGCGCAGCGCATGAACGGCCTCGCGCGACGCCTCGAGGCGCTACCCGACCGACTGCTGCTGTACACGGACAACGGTGATGCCACCGCCTCGCGCGTGCATCAGCTCGGGTTGGAGCCCGAAAGCGTGCTCGTTCGCCGGTCCACGCTCGAGGACGTCTTTCTGCACCTGACCGGGCGCACGCTCGTCGACGAGTGACCTCGCTCGCGCTCCCGCTGCGCGTCTACGAGTTCTGGCTCCTTCAGTATCGGCGCGTCTGGCGGGCGACGGTGATCGGCAGCGTGATCAACCCCGTCTTCTACCTCGGCGCGCTCGGCGTCGGGCTCGGCACGCTCGTCAACCGCTCGAGTGGTCAGTCGCTGGGCGTGCCGTACATCGACTTCGTCGCGCCCGGCATGCTCGCCGCGACGGCAATGCAGATCGCGGCAGGCGAGGCGACCTGGCCGGTGATGGGCTCCTTTCGCTGGACGCGGCAGTACTTCGCGATGGCATCGACCCCGCTCGGTGTGCGAGACATCGTCACGGGACACCAGCTCTGGATGACGACGCGCGTAGCAGCGACGAGCGCCGTCTACCTCGCGGTGATCGCGGCCTTCGGCGGTGTCGACTCCTTCTGGGGCGTGCTCGCGTTTCCGGCCGCCGTCCTCACCGGCCTCGCATTCTCGGCACCGCTCGCGGGCTACGCGGCGACGAAGGACTCGGACGGCGCGTTCATTCCCATCTACCGCTTCGTCATCCTGCCGATGTTCCTGTTCTCCGGGACGTTCTTCCCGGTGTCGCGCCTGCCGTCGGCGCTGGAGTGGGCCGCGTACGCAACGCCGCTCTGGCACGGTGTCGACCTGTGCCGCGAGCTGACGCTCGGCACCGTGCACCCAGTGCGCGCCGTGGGTCATGTCGTGTACCTGCTCCTGCTTGCAGGGACGGGTGTCCTGTGGGCGGAGCGCACCTACACGCGGAGGCTCACGACGTGAGCGGCTATGCCTTTGCCGGCAGTCGGGGACGCCTGCTCTTCGAGCGGAATCTCATGGTCTACCGCCGGACGTGGATCATCATCTTCTCCGGCGTCTTCGAGCCGCTCTTCTATCTCTTCTCGATGGGGATCGGGCTCGGACACTTCGTCGGGCGGGTGCCGGGCCCCGGCGGCCGGCTCGTCGACTATTCGGCCTTCGTAGCGCCGGCGCTGCTCGCCTCGGCCGCGATGAACGGCGCGATGTACGACGCCACGAACGTCTTCTGGAAGATGAAGTACAACCGTGTGTACGACGCCGTCCTCGCGACTCCGATCGGACCGGTGGACGTCACCGCGGGTGAGACCGCGTGGGCCCTCTTTCGCGGCTTTCTCTACGGCGTGTCCTTCATCGTCGTGGCGGCGTCACTCGGGCTCGTCGAGTCTGCGTGGGGCGTACTCGCACTCCCTGGCGCGCTGTTGATCGGCTTCGCGTTCGCAGGGTTGGGAGTGGCGGCGAGCACCTTCATGCGGACGTGGCAGGACTTCGAGTTGCTCACGCTCGTCCAATTGCCGATGTTCCTGTTCTCGGCCACGTTCTTCCCGATCTCGACCTACCCGCACGGGCTGCAGTGGCTCGTCCGCTTCTCGCCGCTCTACCACGCGACCCAGCTCCTGCGCGCCCTCAACTTCGGCACCGTCGACTGGCCTCAGGCGCTCGACGTCGCGTACCTCTTGGCCCTCGGACTGCTCGGCGTCTACGTCGCCCAGCGCCGTTTGGGCCGGGCGCTGCTCAGGTAACCCAGATGATCGCTGCTACCCTGTCCCGCGACCGCAGCCGCGGCTTTCCGCCTGCTTCCGGCGGATTGCTGGGACTGACGATACGGAGGTGAAATGGGTCTTACCAAGGAAGTCAAAGAGGAGATCGTCTCCAAGCACGGGGCGAGCAACTCGGACACGGGCTCGACCAAGGTGCAGGTCGCGCTGCTGACGCAGCGGATCAACGATCTCACCGAGCATTTGCGCTCGCACCCGAAGGATCACTATTCGCGACGCGGGCTGCTCAAGCTCGTCGGTCGCCGGCGCCGCTTTCTGACGTATCTCCAAAAACACGACCTGGAGGGATACCGGGCACTGATCAAGGAGTTGGGACTCAGGCGCTAAAGCCGAACAAAGGTACGCCCAAGCCGGGCTGAAGTCTGGCGCGGGATCAATCAACGAGAGTGGAGATTTGAGCGAGCCTCCGACGCGTAGTTCGCGGTCGAGGTTGACTCAAATCCCCACTCTCGCAAGCAGAGTGGAGGACAACTGATGGCAATTGCCACCGAACGCCGGGCCGACGTCAGCGTGACGATCGGCGGGCGCGAGATCACCTTCGAGAGCGGCAAGCTGGCGAAGCAGGCGGACGGGTCCGTCGTCGTTCGCTCCGGCGACACGATGGTCCTCGCGACGGCGCAGGGCCGGATGGAGCCGCGCGAAGGCGCGGACTTCTTCCCGCTCACCGTCGACGTCGAGGAGCGGATGTATGCGGCCGGCAAGATTCCCGGCGGCTTCTTCAAGCGCGAGGGCCGTCCGACCGAGCGCGCGATCCTGACGGCGCGGATGATCGACCGCCCGATCCGGCCGCTCTGGCCGAAGGGCTACAAGAACGAGACCCAGGTGATCTGCACGGTGCTGAGCGCCGACCTGATCACCGCGCACGACATCCTCTGCATCAACGGCGCGTCGGCGGCGCTGATGATTTCGCCGATGCCGTTTCTGGGTCCGGTCGGGGCGGTGCGGGTCGCAATCATCGACGGCGAGCTCGTCGTCAACCCGACGCTGCCAGAAGTGGAGGAGCACGAGGAGCTCGACCTGATCGTGGTCGGTACGCCCGACGCGCTGACCATGGTCGAGGCCGGGGCGAACCAGGTGGTGGAGGAGAAGCTCCTCGAGGCGCTCGACCTCGCGCACGACGAGATCCGGAAGATCTGCGAGGCCCAGCTCGACCTGCAGCGCCAGGCCGGCAAGGCGAAGTGGCTTGACGCAACCGTGACCGAAGAGGTCGACGGGGAGTTCGGCGACCGCATCCGCGAGCGCATCAACGCCGAGGGCCTACGGGCCGCCGACGCGGTGATCGAGGAGGCGCTGGGCGAGCTCAGCATGGACTCGACGGAGGACGATGTCCTGCGTCAGCTGCAGCGCAAGATGAGCCTTGCGACGGTGCTCGAGCGAGCGCGCCTCGAGCTCGTCCTGCAGCCGGTGCGTGAGCAGTTCGAGGCCGATCTGCGCGCGCTCACCGACGCGGAGCAGGACTCGAAGGAGCTGAAGTCCGCCAAGCGTCAGCTCCTCTTCGATCGCATCATCGACACGGTGAGGCTGCCCTTCCCGGTCGGCCCTTCGGTCGGCGAAGGCGAGCCGGCGACCGCGAAGGACTCGATCACGAAGAACTACGTCAAGAAGTCGGCGGAGGCGATCTACAAGGAGCTCGTCCGGCGCAAGATCGCGGTCGAGAAGCACCGCCCGGACGGCCGCACGCCCGAGGAGATTCGCCCGATTGAGTGCGAGGTCGGCGTCTCGCCGCGCGTGCACGGCTCCGGTCTCTTCACCCGCGGCCAGACGCAGATCATGTCGCTGCTCACGCTCGGCACCGCGAAGGAGGGCCAGCGGATTGACGACCTGTCGCTCGAGACCGACCGCCGGTTCATGCACCACTACAATTTCCCGCCCTACTCGGTCGGGGAGACGGGCATGATGCGCGGGCCGAAGCGGCGAGACATCGGCCACGGTGCGCTGGCCCAGCGTTCGCTCGAGCCGGTCATCCCGCCCGCGGACGAGTTTCCGTACACGATCCGCATCGTGTCGGAGACGCTGGAGTCGAACGGCTCCTCCTCGATGGGCTCGGTGTGCGGCTCGACACTGGCGCTGATGGATGCCGGCGTGCCGATCAAGGCACCGGTGAGCGGGATCGCGATGGGCCTCGTCAAAGAGGGCGATGACTACGTCATCCTCACCGACATCCAGGGGGCGGAGGACCACCTCGGCGACATGGACTTCAAGGTCGCCGGCACGCGCGACGGCATCACCGGCCTGCAGATGGACATCAAGATCACCGGCGTCACGCGGGAGATCATGCAGGCCGCGCTCGAGCAGGCGAAGCGGGCGCGCGAGATCATCCTCGACAAGATGCTCGAGGCGATTCCGGAGGTGCGGACGGAGCTGAACGAGAACGCGCCGCGCATTTCGACGGTGAAGATCGACCCCGAGAAGATCGGGATGGTGATCGGCAAGGGCGGCGAGACGATTCGCGGCCTCGAGGCCGACCACGAGGTGCAGATCGACATCGAGGAGGACGGCACGATCCTCATTTACGCGACCGACGGCGCAAAGGCCCAGTCCGCGATCGAGGCGGTCGAGTCGTTGACGAAGGAACCCGAGGTCGGCGACGAGTTCCGAAACGCCAAGGTCGTGAAGACGACGCAGTTCGGAGCGTTCGTCGAGTTGAAGAAGGGCACGGACGGCCTGCTGCACGTCTCGAACGTGGGGCCGGGCCGAGTCGGTCACATCGAGGACGTCATCAACCGCGGCGACATCCTCGACGTGCTCGTGCAGGAGGTCGACAAGGCCCGCGGCCGCATCGGCCTGAAGCTGATCCAGAAGCACGAGAACGGCAACACCGTCAGCCCGGAGGAGCTGATCGAGCGGGCGAAGGACGCCCCACCTCGTGAGCGGACGGAGGATCGCCCACCGCGTGACGGCGGTCGCGGCGGCCGAGGTGGCCGCGGCGGCGGGGGCCGGGGTGGCCGCGACCGCGAGCGCAACTAGCTAGGCTCGCAGCGACAAGCAGACGTGACGAGGGCGGCTCCGGCCGCCCTCGTCGTTTGCGGACGGCTGTCCGCCGAATCGGCGCGGATTCGTTCCAGTTGGGTGCCGGCCGTTGCTGTAGCGTCGACCGCGAGGGCGGCGGGTGGTTCACCCCACCCGGTTGATGGGTGGGGGTGCGCGCCCGACGCGGCTGCTCGGATCTGGACGGTCAGGCTGGATTCCGAGAGGGATCCGTCCTGCGTCGAGTGGCTCCAGCGGCCGGTCGCACGATCCAGCCCTGAACGCCCGCTTGCTCGAGCGTGCGCTGCAGCACGCCCCGTGCGTCCTCGCGCGCGGCTAGCGCCACGATCGAACCGCCGAAGCCGCCGCCGGTCATCCGGGCTCCGATCGCGCCGGCTGCGAGCGCCGCATCGACGACCCGGTCGAGCCTCGGCGTCGAGACCTCGTAGTCGTCGCGCAGGCTCGCGTGGCTCGCGGCGAAGATCGGGCCCAGCGCCTCGAGATCCCCACGCTCCAGCGCGCCGACCAGCGCCCGCACGCGCTCGTTCTCCGTCCTAACGTGCCTCACGCGGTGTGGGTGCCCCGACTCGAGCTCGCGCTTGCGGTCCGCGTAGCCGGATCCCTCGTGCGAGTGCCGCTCGCCCGAGTCGATCACGACGATTGCGAGCTCTTCGGGCAGCTCGACCCAGCGGTATTCGAGCGAACCGCAGTCGAGGAGCAGTGCATGACCTTCGCGGCCGAGCAACGACGCCGCCTGGTCGAGGATGCCCGAGGGCACGCCGACGGCTCGCCGCTCGGCGCGCTGGCAGGCGAGCGCAAGCTCGAGCGGGTCGACCTCGAACTCGGCGGCGGCACAAAGCGCGAGCGCGACGACCACTTCGAGGGCACCCGACGATCCGAGCCCCGCGCCCTGCGGCACGTCGCTGTCGAGCGTGCCTGCGATGCCTACCGCAGGCCGGCCGAGAAGCGCCAGTTCCCGTCCAACCGCTGCGGCATAGCGGCCCCAGCCATGCGCGTCGCCGCTGCCGTCTGCGGCGAGCTCGATCGAGTCACCATTCGACACGAGCGCGATCTGCGGACCTCGATCGACCTCGAGCCGGATCCCGCGATCGATCGCAATGGGCAGGACGAGCCCACCGCTGTAGTCCGTGTGTTCGCCGATCAGGTTGACGCGGCCGGGCGCCCAGATGCTCATGCTCATGACATCCTCAGGCTAGTGCCAACGCGTCCGGTGAAGATCGCCATCGTCGGCGCCGGCTCGACTGTCTTCGCCAAGACGCTGATCGGGGATCTGCTCAGCTTCCCGGAGCTCTCTGAGGGACTGAGCCTCGCGCTGATGGACGTCGATGAGGAGCGGCTGCGCACCTCCGATTCGATGGCGCGCGGACTCGTAGCCTCCGCGGATGCCGCCGCGGAGGTGGTGGCGACGCTCGATCGCCGCCACGCGCTGGACGGCGCGAGCTATGTGATCACGATGATGCAGGTGGGCGGCTACCGCCCCGCGACCTTGACGGACTTCGAGTTGCCGAAACAGTTCGGTCTGCGTCAGACCATCGGCGACACGCTTGGAATCGGCGGCATCATGCGCGGCCTTCGCACGATTCCCGTCCTCCTCGATCTCTGTCGGGAGATGGAGCAGCTCTGCCCGGATGCGTACCTGCTCCAGTACGTCAATCCGATGGCAATGCTCTGCTGGGCGATCGGGCAGGCGAGCCCGATCAGGATGGTCGGTCTCTGCCACTCGGTGCAGGGGACGGCGGGGGAGCTCGAACGCGATCTCGGGGTTCCGGCCGGCGAACTCGATTACGTGTGCGCCGGGCTCAACCACCTCGCGTTCTACCTCGAGCTTCGGCACGCCGGTCGCGACCTGTATCCCGAGCTGCGGGCCAAGGAGGACGTCCCCGAGTGGAACCGAGTCCGCTACGAGGTGCTGCGCCAGTTCGGCTACTTCTGCACCGAGTCGTCCGAGCACTTGGCGGAATATGTCCCGTGGTTCATCAAGGGCGCGCGGCCGGAGCTCGTGGACGAGTTCAACATCCCCCTCGACGAGTACCCGCGTCGCTGCGAGGCCCAGATCGCGGAGTGGGAGGGACTGCGCAGCTCCCTCGAGCGTGGGGAGGCTCTGGCCGCGACGCGAAGCAACGAGTACGGGGCGCAGATCGTGCATGCGCTCGAGACGGGCGAGCCGTTCCGCTTCAACGGCAACGTCATGAACGATGGGCTCATCGACAACCTGCCCGATTGTTGTGTGGAGGTCCCGTGCATCGCCGACGAGAACGGAGTGACTCCGCAACCAGTCGGCGCCCTGCCGCCCCAGCTGGCCGCGCTGATACAGACGAACGTGAACGTCCAGGGCCTGACCGTCGAGGCTGCGCTCGGCGAGCGGCTCGAGCACGTCTACCACGCCGCGATGCTCGACCCCCACACAGCCGCCGAGCTGCCGCTCGCCGAGATCCGCACGCTGGTCGACCGGCTGCTCGAGGCCCACGGCGACCTGGTTCCACCGCTGGCCTAGCCGACCATCGCGCCCGGCCAGGATAATGCCGGGGTGCAGAAGTACGTCCTCTCCGAGCTCGACTCGGGCGAGCGGGTCATCTCGGAGCGGGTGCCAAGCGTCCGCTCCGTTGCACTCGGGTTCTGGATCGGCGCCGGCTCACGCGACGAGACCGACGCCAAGGCCGGCGTTTCGCACTTCATCGAGCACCTGCTCTTCAAGGGCTCGCGCAGCTACACGGCCCAGCAGATCGCGGAGATCTTCGACGGGCTCGGCGGCGAGCTGAACGCGGCGACGTCGCGCGAGCACACCATGATCTATGCCCGAGTCCCGGACGGACACGTGCAGACGGCCCTCGACGTCATGACCGACATGGTCTTCGCACCGGCCTTCTCCGATCTGGACTCCGAGCGCGAGGTGGTCCTGGAGGAGATCGCAATGTACGAGGACACGCCGCAGGAACTCGTCCACGATCTCTTCTCCGAAGCCGTGTTCGGACGCCACGCCCTCGGTCGACCGGTGATCGGCACCGCAGACGTCATCTCGTCCGTGACGAAACGCGTGCTCTCGACCTACCACCGGCAAATGTACGCGGGCGGCAACGTCGTGATCGCCGCCGGCGGGAACATCGAACACAACAAGCTCGTCCGCATGCTCCAGCGGGCGCAGAGCCAGCAGCGTCCACCCGCCGGCGGGCCGCGCGTCAGACGCCCGCTCGTGAAAGCACCGCCGCCCGACTTCCGCTTCGCGAAGAAGAGTACGGAGCAGTACCACATCTGCCTGGGCGCGCCCGGCATCGCTCGCTCCGACCGGCGTCGCTTCGCCGCGTCGATCCTGGACTCGGTGCTCGGCGGCTCCGCCTCGTCACGCCTCTTCCAGGAGATCCGCGAGAAGCGGGGGATGGCGTACTCCGTCTACTCCTTCGCGTCGCAGTACACGGACACGGGGCTCGTCGGGATCTATGTCGGCACGCGCGAGGAGAATCTCGGCCCGTGCGTCGAGATCGCCGCCGAGCAGCTGGCGGACATCGCGGCGGGCAACCTGCGCCCGGAGGAGATCGCCCGCGCGAAGGAGAATCTCAAGGGGCGGATCATGCTCTCGATGGAGTCGACGTCGAACCGGATGACGCGCCTCGGCAAGTCGCTCATCACCGACACGGAGCTCCTGTCCTTCGAGCGGATCATCGCGGAGATCGAGGCGGTCGAGCCCGAGGAAGTCGCCGAGCTGGCCGGGCTGCTCTTCAGTCCGGAGAGGCTCTCGCTTTCCGGGATCGGCCCGAGTGAACGCGTCTTCCGCGCGGCGGTACGCCGGATCAACCCGACGGCCCTCGCGCGCGCTGCATGAAGCTCGTCCTGAACGGGCGCGGCGGCAAGGTCGGCCACGTCCTCGCTCCAGCACTCGAAGAGGCCGGCCACGAGTTCGTCGAGCTCGACGACGCAGAGGCGATGGTGGACTTCACCGCGCCCGACGCCGTAGAGGAGAACGTCCGTGCCGCGATCGAGCGCGGTGTCCCGTGCGTGATCGGCACCACGGGCTTCGACTACGGCCGGGTCGACGCGCTGGCCCGGGAGCGCGCAGTTGCCTGCTTCCACGCACCGAACTTTGCGCTCGGTGCAGTGCTGATGATGCAGTTCGCGCGGGAGGCCGCCGCTCACCTGCCGCGCGCCGAGATCATCGAGCTCCACAACGAGGCGAAGCAGGATGCGCCGTCCGGGACTGCCAGAGCCACGGCCGAGGCGCTCGGCGGGGATCCGACGATCCACTCGGTTCGTCTCCCAGGCCTCGTCGCGCACCAGGAGGTCCTGTTCGGCGGCGACGGCCAGCTCCTGACGATCCGTCACGACACGTTCTCGCGCGAGGCGTTCGTTCCGGGCGTCCTGCTCTCGCTCGAGCGTCTGCCCGGTTTGCCGCCCGGTCTGACCGTCGGCCTGGACGCGTTCCTCTGAACGTCGCCCGCGTAACCGAGCCGGACCTCGCCGAGCTGCTGCCGCTCGTGCGTGGGTACTGCGACTTCTACGAGGCCGAGCCGCCTGATGACGATTTGCTCGAGCTCTCACGGGCGTTGCTTGCAGATCCGGACCGGGAGGGCGTGCAGCTCCTCGCACGGGATTCCCGAAGCAACACCGTCGGGTTCGCGACCGTCTACTGGAGCTGGGACACGCTGGCCGCGGTCCGCGTGGGGATCATGTACGACCTCTACGTCGCTCCGGCCGCGCGCGGGACGGGTGTCGCCGACGGACTGATCGAGGCGTGCGTCGAGGAGTGCAGGCAGCACGGCGCGGTCTCGCTCGTCTGGCAGACGGCGAAGGACAACGCCCGCGCGCAACGGGTCTACGAGCGGGTCGGCGCGAAGCGTTCCGAGTGGGTCGACTACTCGCTTCCCGTCACACGAGATTCTTCGTAAACCGCCTGCCCGTCTCCTCGAGGCCGACGCGGCGGTAGAACTCGTGCGCGTCGGTCCGGCGCGCGCTGGTGGTGAGAAACAGCAGCACGCAACCGCGTGCTCGCGCCTCGGCGTCGAGCGCATCGACCAGGGCACGGCCGATGCCCTCACCGCGGCGGGCTTCGTCGACGACGAGCGCACCGATCTTCGCCGCCGGCCGGTCGTATTCGAGTGTGGGAGTGACGTGGAGGTGAGCGAGGCCGATGACTTCTTCGCCGACCTCGGCGACCACGACCCGGTCGCCGACGATTGCCAGGCGTTCGAGCCGTGCGGTGACGGCGTCAGGCTCGGCCGGATAGCCGAGCTGACCCAGCAAGCGGGCCACATCCACCGCGTCTGCTGGGTCCGCGTCCCTGACCGTCAGAGCCACGAGGGTAGAGTATGGGCCGTGCTGGGCGAGGTCCTGACCGCGATCGTCACGCCCTTCAAGAACGACGAGTCGATCGACTACGAGCGTTTTCGGGAGCTCGCGCTGTATCTCGTCGAGCACGGCTCGGACGGCGTCGTGGTCGCCGGGACGACCGGTGAAAGTCCGACGCTCACCGACGACGAACGACTCGAGCTGTTCCGCGTCGCGGTGGACGCCCTGGCCGGACGCGCAGCCGTCGTTGCCGGGACGGGCACGTACTCGACAGCGCACTCCGTTCACCTCACGGAGGAGGCGCACGCGATCGGCGTGGACGGCTTCCTCGTCGTCACGCCCTACTACAACAAGCCGCCGCAGCGCGGCATCGTCGAACACTTCAGGACGATCGCGGCCGTGAGCGACAAGCCGATCGTGGTCTACAACATCCCCACGCGAGTCGTGATCAACATCGAGCCCGAGACGATGATCCGGCTCGCCGAGATCCCGACCGTGAAGGCCGTCAAGCAGGCGAACGACGACCTCGCGCAGGCCAGGCGGATCGTCGCCGACACCGACCTCGACCTCTATGCAGGCGACGACAACCTGCTCCTCCGTTTCCTCGAGCTCGGAGGCATCGGCGTCATCAGCGTGCACGCGCACATCGTCGGGCCGCAGCTCAAGGCGCTGATCCGCGCCTACAGGGAGGGTGACACTGCCGCTGCCGAACGGATCGAGCAGGAGCTGGCGCCGTCGTACGAGCTGCTCCAGCTGCAGACGAATCCGATCGCGATCAAGGCCGCCCTCAACCTGCTCGGACACGAGGTGGGAGGTTTGCGCCTACCCCTCGTCGAGGCGGACGAGGGCGAGGTTGCCCGCGTTCGCGACTGTCTCGAGCGGCTGGGGACCCTGAGCCCCGCCGCCGTCTAGCGCCGGACGCTCGGCCAGCGCGAGCCCGATCTCGTCCACGGAGTCGAGCAACGCGAGCTCGACATGTCGCCGAGGCAGCCTGGGCGCCATGACGACCAGGAAGCCGACCAGGGCGCTGTTGTCACGCCGGAGTGGTAACGCCGCGACGATGCCGTCCCGCCCGAGCTCGACGCCGGAGGCGACGATCGCAGCGTGTCCCGACTCGGCCTCCCGGACGAGCCAGCCGGTGAGCGCGGCCGTTGGAGGAGCGTCCGTGCCGCGGGCGTGCTCGATACACCCGTCGAGACCGTCTTCGTCCCACGACAGGAGGCCGATCCACTCATGCGGCCAGACCCGCGCCACGGTATCCGCGAGGCGCGCGAAGACCTGGTCTCGGTTGCTCCCGGGCTCGAGCGCGCGGTGGAAGGCTGCGGCGGCCCGTTCCGCGCGGAGACTGACGAGCGCGCGAAGCATCAGTCCGGCGACCGCCACGCCGCCACCGCACGCGGCGAGCCATCCCTCTGCGAACCCGAGACCGGTAAGCGCGAGGACGATGCCGCCGAGGATCAGCAGCTCGGGGCGTTCCTTGAGCTCCGCCGGGCCTGCGAGCCCGATCCTGTACGGCGCCGATGCGCCGCGGATCTGCTCGACCTCCTGGGCGGAGAGCACGGCCATCGGATCGGTCCCGCGCTGCACGGCGACGAATGCCTTCGCGACCGTGGGATGGAACTGTGTGCCCGCATTGCGCTCGATCTCGGCGAGCGCGGCCTCGTGCGTGAGCCCGGGACGGTACGACCGGTCGGTCGTCATCGCGTCGAAGCTGTCAGCAACGATTAGGAAGTGCGACGCGAGCGGGAGCTCGTCGCCGCCGACGCCGTAGTAGCCGCTCCCGTCCATCCGCTCGTGATGAAGCTCGACCGCCTTGGCCTGCGCGGCGACGAACTCGAACCGCTGCAGCAGACGCGCAGACAGCCGCGGGTGACGGCGCATTGCCGCCCACTCGGCTCCGTCGAGACGTCCACGCTTGCGCAGAAGCGACGCGTCGACGGCAACTTTGCCGAGATCGTGGAGTCGACCTGCCCAGCGGAGCCGGTCGATCTCGGAGAACGGGAGCCGAAGGGCGCGGGCGAGACCGTCGACGTAGCCGGCGACACGTAGCGAGTGTCGATACGTGGAGGGATCTCGCTCGTCGACGATGTTGGCGAACGTCTCGAGCGCGCGCAACGTCTCGCGTTGAAGACTCTTCAGGCGCAGCTGCACCTGGTGTACCGCGACCGCCAGAGGAAGCAGCACGACGACGTTCCACGGATGGTCGATCGCCAGCAGCGCAAGCGTCGCGCCGAGCCCCGCCTCGCCGACGCTCGCCACGAGCCGGGGATCGAAGGTCTCCCGTGCTCGCACGACGTCGACCAGCAGGGTCCTGACGGTCAGGAAGGCGAGCGTCAGGGCGACTAGCGGGATCAGGTCGTCGAGCAGCCGGAGGCTCCCGATCGTTCCGCCTGCGAGCTCGAACGCCAGGCCGCCCGCGCACGCCGCCGCCGCTCCTGCGCTCGCGTCGAGGAAGAGGGAGCGTGCGGCGCCGCCCCGAAAGAGGCCGCCGGCAATCGCACCGGCCGCGGCGATCAGGGCGCCCGCCCACGGCCCGAGCACGATCAAGGCCGCGATCTGCACCGCGGCGGCCAACCGAAAGCGTTCCCACTGGATCGGCTCGCGCGAGCGTTCGCGGTCGGACTCCTCGAAGAGCTCGACGAGGATGACGGCCGCGAGGAAGAGCGCGAACGCCGTGTGCGCAACGTGCGAGACTTTCGTGAGCGAGATTCCGAGCACGCCGAGGCCAAGCGCAATCGTGGCCAGGGAAGAGCGGGACGGCCGCATGCGTCCCTTATCGGCCGGATCAGCCTCGCCGCTTAGACTGACGACGATGTCGGATACCTGCAGGATCATCGCCCTGGGCGGCCTCGGTGAGGTCGGCAAGAACATGACCGCCTACGAGTGCGAAGGCTCGATCGTCGTCGTGGACGCCGGCCTGGCGTTTCCGAGGGACGAGCACCTCGGGGTGGACCTCGTCCTGCCGGACTTCGGCTACCTGCGCGACCGTGCCGACTCGATCCAGGCAGTCGTGCTCACGCACGGTCACGAAGACCACGTCGGCTCGCTGCCCTACCTGATGCGAGACGTGCCGATTCCCGAGGTCTGGGCGACGAGGCTGACCCTCGGCCTGATCAAGTCCAAGCTCGACGAGCACGGCCTGCTGCGCGCCGCCGAGCTGCGGGAGATCCACCCGGACGACCCGCCGCGCGAGCTCGGCCCGTTCCGGATCTCGTTCGTCCGGATGGCACACTCGATCCCGGATGCGGTCGCGATCGTGCTCGAGACCCCTGCCGGCCGGATCGTCCACACCGGCGACTACAAGCTCGACCACACGCCCGTCGACGGGCTCAAGACGGACGTCGGGCGGCTCGCCGAGCTCGGGAACCTCGGCGTCGACCTGCTACTCGGCGACTCGACGAATGCGGAGCGACCGGGGTTCACGCAGTCGGAGCGCATCGTCGGCGAGGCGTTCAGACAGATCTTTCCGCTCCGGCAGGGACGGATCCTCGTCTCGTCGTTCGCGTCGAACGTGCACCGCATGCAGCAGGCGGTCGACGTCGCCGTCGAGCTCGGACGCAAGGTCTG
This sequence comes from Actinomycetota bacterium, assembly GCA_005885245.1. Taxonomy (GTDB): domain Bacteria; phylum Actinomycetota; class Thermoleophilia; order Gaiellales; family Gaiellaceae; genus 3-1-20CM-4-69-9. The sequence continues at coordinate 36,621 of VAWR01000058.1, forward strand.
CATCGTCGGCCGCTCGATGCGGAAGAACGCCAACATCGCGCGCAACCTCGGCTACATGGAGATTCCGGAAGGCGTACTGGTCCGTCCGCCCGAGCTCGACGAGCTCGATCCGAGCGAGCAGCTGATCCTCTGCACCGGCAGCCAGGGCGAGCCGCTGTCGGCGCTGACGCGCATCGCCTACAACGATCACCCCGCCATCCATGTCGAGCGCGGCGACACGGTGATCATCTCCGCCAAGCCCGTCCCCGGCAACGAGCTCCGTGTCCACGACACGATCAACCAGCTCGCCAAGACGGGAGCCGAGGTCCTGCACCAGGAGATCGCGCCCGTGCACGTCTCGGGGCACGCGTGCGCGGAAGAGCTGCGGACGCTTCTGTCACTGTTGCGGCCGAGGGCCGTGATGCCGGTCCACGGCGAATTCCGCATGCTGGCAGCACATGCGCAACTCGCCCGCGAAGCGGGAGTCCCCGCCGGGGCGATCGTCCTCGCGGAGAACGGAACAGTCGTCGAGCTCTCGGCCGACGGCGTCCGCGTCGTCGGCGAGGTGGAGACGGGCATGGCGTTCGTCGACGGTCTCGGGGTCGGAGACGTCCACGACGTCGCCCTGCGCGACCGGCGGCGCCTGTCCGAGGACGGCGTCCTGATCGTGGTCGCCACCGTCGCAGGCTCGAACGGCGGCTCCGCCGGCCCGACCGAGCTGATCGCCCGCGGCTTCGGCGACGGCTCGGGCCCGCTCCTCGAGGAACTACGCGACGAGGCGAATCGAGTACTCGAAGGGTGCTTGCGCGAAGACATAACCGAGATCAAGCTGTTACAGGAGCATCTGCACGACGAGCTGGGCCAATTGGTGTACGACCGAACCCACCGCCGGCCGATGATCCTTCCGGTAGTAGTTGAAGTGTGATGCGGACCTGATGTCGACTATTCGCGCCAGAGAGCCCGGCTGGGCAGACGTCCTCGAGGACCACGCTGCGGAGTGGGCGACGGCCCGACGGCTCGTGGGCCAACTCGGTGCGTGCGAGGCCGCGGCGCTCGCGTACTGCCGGTTGCTCGAGCGCTGGAGACGTGGTGACGCCTACCCGTCGACGCCGGGCGCGCGCGAGGCGGCGCTGCGACACGCTGCAGATCGCGCCGAGACCGCGCTAGTGGGCCTCGACCATCCGCTCGACCGCTACCTGCTCGAGCTCGAATCCGACCGTGCCGAGGGACGGTCGTGGTACGGGGGCCCGGGGGCCGGTGAGCTGCTCGAGTGGGGACCGGTGCTGAAACGAGCCGGCGTCAGCGCCTGCCCGACGCGCACCGCACAGGCGTACCTCGAGCTCGCGGTGCTCGTCCGAGCGCTGCAAGGTCTCGCCGACATGGCCCGGATCGACGCGGCCCCGGATCGCTCCTCACTGTGGGCCGGGCTCTTCGATCTCCGCGAGAACCTCGAGCGCGCGGCGATCGACCTGCGCGCACTTGCGGCCTGAACTCACGGTCGTCGGGTCGGTCAACCTCGACCTCGTGACGAAAGTCGCGCGGCTCCCGAGGCCGGGGGAGACGCTGAGTGGCGCAACGCTCGAACGGATTCCCGGCGGCAAAGGCGCGAACCAGGCGGTCGCGGCGACCAGGCTGGGCGCCGACGTTCGCATGGTCGGCTGCGTCGGGTCCGATCCCGACGCCGCGGACGCGCTCGCCGGGCTCCGCGAGGCCGGCGTGATGCTCGACGTGAAGGAGGTCGACGCACCGACGGGAGTTGCGCTCATCCTCGTGGCAGACGACGGCGAGAACGTGATCGTCGTCGTGCCCGGTGCGAACGCGCTCGTCGGCAGCTTCTCGGTGGAAGGGAACGTGCTCTGCCAGCTCGAGATCCCCGACGATGCGGTGCACGAGGCGCGTGCACAGTCGACCTGGCTCTGCATCAATGCAGCGCCGGCGCGGCCGCTCGCGGTCGAGGCGGACCTCGTGGTGGCGAACCGCTACGAGGCCGAAGTCATCGGCGAGCAGCGCCTGTTGGCGATGACGCTCGGTGAGGAAGGCGCGGCCCTGCTGGAGCACGGAGTGGAGATCGCACGCGCGAAGCCTCCACGCGTGAAGGCCGTCGACGGAACCGCTGCGGGCGACGCGTTCACCGCCTGCCTCGTGGTGTCGTTGCTCGAGGGCAGAGAGCCCGAGGAGGCCCTGCGGCGCGCCTGCGCGGCGGGCGCGATCGCCGCTTCGCGGTTCGGCGCCCAGCCGTCGTTGCCGGCCGCCGCCGAAGTAGACGAGATACTCCGCGCGTGAGCGTCCCTCTCCTTCGGCTCGCTCCCGTGAGGGAAACCATGTTCCCCTCACGAGCTCCCTTCTTTAGGTGTCGCCTCCGCCCACGCGCCGCTGAGATCGCCGCGTGGGCGGAGGAGCAGGAAGGTGGAAACCTCACGGTTTCGCCCGACGCCCCTTCCCTCGCTCAGTGGGCAGAGGCTGCCCAATGAGCACGACGCCGATCCTTCTGGATTGCGACCCCGGCCACGACGATGCGATCGCGCTGCTCCTCGCGCTCGCCTCGCCCGAAGTGGAGCTGCTCGGTGTGACGACGGTTGCCGGAAACCAGACGCTCGAGAAGACGACGGCCAATGCGATCCGCGTCCTCGAGTTCAGCGGGCACACTGACGTGCAGGTCGCGGCCGGCGCCGACCGGCCCCTCCTCCGAGAGCAGTACGTCGCTGCGGATGTTCACGGCGACACAGGCCTGGACGGGCCGGATCTGCCGCCGCCGCGGAGCCAACCGGTTGCACAGCACGCGGTCGACTTCCTCGCCGAGCGGATCCGGAGCTCTGTGCGACCGGTGACGTTGATCCCCACCGGACCGCTGACCAACCTCGCCCTCCTGCTCGCCCTCCATCCGGATGCGCGGCCCGAGCGGATCGTCCTGATGGGCGGGGCGATCGCCGAGGGCAACGTGACGCCGGCGGCCGAGTTCAACATCTGGTGCGATCCCGAAGCCGCTGCGCGCGTATTCGCAAGCGGCCTCGACGTGACGATGGTCGGTCTCGACGTCACGCACAAGGCACTGTTCACGCAGGCGCACGTTGGCCGGCTGGCGGGGCGAGTGGGGGAGATGGTGGCCGAGCTGCTCCGCTTCTACGGCACGTTCCACCGCAAGGTCTACGGCTTCGAGGGCTCCCCGATCCACGATGCGGTGGCCGTGGCGCACGTGCTCGACTCAGGTCTGGTCGAGACGCTCGAGCGCAACGTCGAGATCGACACCGAATCCGAGCTCTGCCGCGGCCGCACGGTCGTCGATCTCTGGCGCCGGACGACCCGCGAACCCAACGCTCACGTCGGCGTCGAGATCGATTCGGACGGCTTTCTCGAGCTGCTGATCGAACGCCTCAACTCCCTCGAATGAGCTGAGCTTTTCTCCTTTTGAGCATCCCCTGATTTCGGGATGCTTTGTGACAGCTCTGCGCCTAATTAAAGACGGGGCCTTCCCAGGCCGAAATCGTCCTGGTAATGCCATCAAGTGGAGAGTTGCGGCTGCGGACTTTGATCCTGGCGCTGATTGCGCTTGGCGGAATCTGGATCGGCCTGGTGATCCAGCGAAGCCACGGCACACCGCCGACGGCGGTGGCCTTCGCGGCTGGACCGCGGCCGGCGGACCTCCCGGCCTCGAAGCTCGTCCACGTTGCCGGGCTCAGCCGGCCTGCGGCAGTGACGCCCGTCGGGAGCGTCACGCCGAGAGTGCGCCCGTTTACACGGGTGCCGACGAGACAGACCCCAGACGTCCGGGTGGAGCTCGCCGCACGAAGGCCAGCGTCTGAACCTGCACCGCCGAAGACCGAGCCGATCCCCGAGGACAACCGCTCCTCCGCGGAAAGTCCCCCTCCGCCCCTCGAGCCACTCGCGATCAGCGACGTGCAGGTCCTCGACGTCACCTCGTCCGGCGCGCGCATCACCTGGCAGACCAATGTTCCGGCGCAGGCGCAGACCGCCTTCGGCCTCGACTCGCCGACCGTCTGGGCGCAGCCGAGCGGCGAGAGCCTCATCGACCATCAGAGCATCGTCTCCGGCCTGGAATTCTCGACGACCTATCAGGTGTATCTGCACGCCGTCGACGAGTGGAACCGCGCCCAGACCGCAACCGCGACGGTGACGACGCAACCGATGCCCGCCCAGAGCATCGCCGGCACGAGCTCCGGACACATCGTCGTCGACGACCGGCCCTTCTTCGGAACAGCGGTCTGGGCGCAGTGTTCAGACGGATTCGACAGCAATATCGGCGACGGCATCAACCTCTTCATGGGCGACGGCTGCAGCAAGGACGACGGCAATCTGGCTGCGCGGCTCGACGGTCGCGCGTACTCAGTCGTCAACGCGGTGGATGCGAATGCCGACGGCCGCGGCCTGATCGGCTGGTACTACCCGGACGAGTGGGACGCCTTTCTGCAAAGCACGGTCACGCGCCGGGACCTCGCGAAGAGCATTCCCGCACCGCGCAGCGGGCGGATCAGCTTCCTGACGCTGACGAACCACTTCTACAGCCACGCGAACCCGCTCCCCGAAGGGAAGGGCATGTACCCGCTGCTGATGTCGATCCCCGACGTGGTCGGATTCGATCTCTATCCGCTGCAGGTCTGGTGCCGCCCGGCGTTCGCGGACGTCATGGACTCCCAGCAGGAGCTCGGCTCTACGTCGGGCGGCAAGCCGACGTTCCAGTGGATCGAGGTTGCGCCGATGGAGCACGAGTGCAGGGACCAGTCGTCGCTCGATCCAACGCCCGACACCGTCCGCGCGGAGACCTGGCTCGCGGTCGCCGGTGGAGCGTCGGCGATCGGATACTTCCCCAACCGCTGGTCGCCGACGATCGGCACGGAGATCGCGCAGACGAACCGCCAGCTCAAGGCGCTCGGCCCGGCGCTCCTCGCTCCGGCCGCAACCGCGAGCTCGGACGCACCAGCGGTGCGCGTCTCGGCACGGATGCTCAACGGCGCGACGTACGTCATCGCCGTGAACACGACCGACACCACCGTTCAAGCGAAGATCGGCGTCCCGGGAATCGGCGGGCGTTCGCCGGTGGTCGTCGGCGGCGGAGCGGTCGTCGGCGCCGACGATCAGGGCTTCTCCGACTCGTTCGGCCCCCTCGCGGCCCGCGTCTACATCATCCCGCCCGCCGGTTGGTAGCCGCGCGAAAGCTGCGCTTTCGCGCGGGGGTTGGGTACGCCGCTCATCGCGGGGAACGCGCACGGGCGGAGCCCGTGCGCTCCTTTTGGGGTTTGGCTTGGGCGTTTG